>CAZHIN010000014.1:19908-26597 GCA_964532575.1 uncultured Acidimicrobium sp. | reverse complement strand
GGCAAGACTGACCCCACGAGTTCTTGTATCCGAGATGCGCCAGTAGCAAATATTGCCTCACGAGGGTTGGGATCGACTTCTTCAAATGTGTCGGCAAAGAGTTTTGCCATAAAGCAAGCCGTCACCAGTGTTAGAGCGAGGGTTCCAGGAACCGGGCCAAGTCCCATGGCGCTGACAAACAACACCGCAATGATCAATTCTGGAATACCACGGAAGATGACGAGAGCGACTCTTGTGACTGCATAAACGGCCCGCCGAGCGACGATGTTGCGCGCAGAGAGCAACCCCAACGGAATTGCAATGATCAACCCCAGGGTTGTGGCGATGAATGCAATCGAGATTGACTCGAGCATTCCTTTAATGAGCTCGGTACGTGCAAGTGTGAAATCCGGTGGAAACAGGTCCTTAATTGCTTTCCATGCTTCATCAAAATATTGGAACGAACTGAATATGGGCATGTCAATCGTTGAAAGTGCGATGATCAACAACACACCCACGCCCCACATCCCAAACACTCTCGAGCGACGTTCTGACGTGAATGGCGGAGTGATTGAGCGCATCGTGACTGCATCAATGAGCTTCTTGCTATCTCGTTCGATTCTTTTTCGGGCCGCACCAGAGATCTGCTGCGTGGAAACTACCGACGAGCTTCTCTCTCCCAAGATAGAGGCACGAATCCGGGTGGAAAAGGCCTCAATGAGCACAATCAGCACAAAGATGACGGAGACAGCAGCCAATGCACTCGGGTAATCAAGTGACCGCAATGCCGTCTGAATGAGGAAACCAATGCCGCCAGCACCAACGAGTCCGAGTACCGCCGAAGAACGAACGTTAATATCCAGTCGGTACAACGCTGTGCCGATCATGGTTGGTGTTGCTTGCGGAATAATAGACGAAATAATTGCCTGCCATTTTGAAGCACCCGTTGCCGATGTTGCGTCACGAGGGTCTGCATCAGCGTTTTCGATGGCATCGGCAAACATCTTGCCGATCATGCCAATTGAATGCAAGCCGAGTGCAAGAACACCAGCAAGTGGCCCAATGCCAAACGCACGCACGAAAATGGCTGCAAAAATCAGATCTGGTATTGCTCTCGTCAACGTAATCACAGCACGACACAACCCAAACACAATTGCGTGAGGTGTGGTGTTGTGAGCAGCACCAAATGCCAATGGAATACTGAGCAATACTGCAATCGCAGTACCAATGAGTGCCATCCACAGCGTTTCGATTGTTGCACTCACGATGGCAGACAGTTGGTAAAAATCTGGTGGAAACATCCGTTGCAAAAGTCGCCCAAGATCACTGAAACCGCCAAACAAACCACCAAAAGTCATGTGAATGTACATCCAAGACCACACAGTTGCACAAACAAAGCCAATGCCAACGACAGCCAGTTTCACTGTCTTTTTGCTCATTGGCGGCGCCAACTTTTGCGAACTCAAGACTGCACTAGACATGATGCCTTTGCTTTAATACACTTGCATTGCAGGTGAAAAAATTGTTTCGCTTGGTGTTTGCCTACCAGAGTCAACACGCTGATAGACATCCATCACATCTTCCTGGCTCAGACCAGCAGCAGGTCGGTCGAGCACAACTTTTCCGCTGTTGAGCCCAACAATTCGGTGCGCCCAACCAAGAGCAAGCTCTACTTGGTGCAATGTAACAATGACGGTCATTTTGTCTTCAGTTGCAATGCGTAGAAGTAATTCGAGTACCTGACCAGATGACTCTGGATCAAGTGAAGCAACTGGCTCATCAGCGAGCAACAACTGAGGCTGTTGCATCAAGCTTCGTGCAATTGCGACACGCTGCATTTGACCGCCCGACAATGTATCGGCGCGCTGAAATGCTTGGTCTGCAAGACCGACGCGATCTAGATGCTCAAATGCAAGGCGACGCAGATCTTTTGGATACGAACGCACTCCGTATCGTGGCCACTTCAATCTTCCGAGTGCTCCCGTAAGAACGTTTTCTAAACAGGTAACGCGCCCAACAAGACCAAACTGTTGGAACACAAAGCCAACATGACGACGAACCGTGCGAAGCTCTTTATTGCTTACTTCACTTACCCTGACGCCCATCACGTCAACAGTGCCCGCTGTGGGCTTGTGCAGGCCATTGATGTGGCGCAGCAGGGTTGACTTACCGGAACCAGACAAACCAATTAAACAAAGTAGCTGCCCTCGCGCTACGTCCAGACTTACCTGGTCGAGCGCGAGGGTGCCATTCGGAAACTTTTTCGAAACGCCGTTGAGGCTGACTACTACTTCACTCTTTTCGTTGAGCATGTCAATCTTTCGGCGTTTCGAAGTTATGTGAGTTTGATTACTTACACTTTGAGGACTTAGTGGCCTCACATACTTGACGAACACCGTCGTATTCTGCATCACTGTACTTGACGAAGCCCCACGATGTGTCTTCAATTACTTGACACGTAGCTTCATCCTTACAAACACCTGCTGCAACGAATGCAGTTTTATTGGCTTTTGTGAGAACAAAGTTTTTTATGATTGCTTGCAATGAAGCAGGAAGAGTCAGCGTGATTGCCATTGGTGATCCTGCGATGATTCCGCTCTTCCAGACTGTCTTGATTTCGCCAGCCTTGAGTGTTCCTGCAGCAATCATCGTTGTATCAACGATGTCGTCGTAGGCAAAACCAACGTCGCAGGTACCGCGGTTGATTGCGAGCACCGAAGCGTCGTGTCCACCGGCAAATGTTGTCGACTCTTTAGTGGCGTCAATACCCACTGCCAACAACCCAGCGTTTGGATAGAGGTAACCAGAGGTTGATGCAGGGTCAACGAAACAAATCTTCTTGCCTTTGAAGTCTTTTAGTGAGTTGACATCGGTGCGAGTTGATTTGGTGATTCCATATGAGAGATAGCCCGGCTTTGTTGTTGGAGTTTTGACCACTGTGCCGAGCACATCGATCTTTGCTCCGCGAGCCTTTGCGAGCACGTAGGAGAATGGACCGTAAAATGCCAGGTCAACACGTCCTGCAATCTGAGCTTCAATGATTCCGGCATAATCTGTTGCCGAATAAAACTCAACTGGTAGTCCAGTTTCTTTTGAAAGCTGAGTGACAAAGTTCTGGTACTTCAATGTCATTGACGCAGCGTTCTCTGATGGAACCGCTCCAACAACCAACTTTGTTGGCCACTTTGACTTATCAACAGCAACTTTTGCAGCAGCACTCGCTGCTGTCGATGTTGTCCAGATGTACTTCTTGGTCAATGCAACGTATGTGCAAACAAGTGTTCCAGACTTCTTTTTGAGTTCAGTTGACTTGCAGGCTTCGCCGTTCTTGATTGAAGGCACTGATTGTGCATTGACTGTGGATGTTGCGGTGGTCAAAGCGATTGCCGCAACAAATGCTGCTGCTGCAATCAATCGACCTCCTGTAATTCCTCGCTTATTTACTGTTTTCATGATTGACCTTTCGATTGAAGATGTTGGAAATTGATTTTGGTTGGACGGTTTGATGATCTATTACTTGGTGATTTCGTAGATTCCGACAGTTCCAGAAAGCTCGTACGAAGCAATGACAAGTGCTTTGCCAGTTGGGCTGTCTTTTGGACTAATGATCAAGATTCCCTCTGGTGAAACATCGCCTGCTGCTGCTTTTTTCTTTGTGCTTTGCAACAAGTTGCCAGCAGGATCAGAAGTGTTGATGTAGCTCTTGAACTCTGGTGCAGTTGGGTTAGTCATGTCGTACAACATGAGACCTCCATCGCGCTCGAGACCAACAACCATCCACATGCGGCCGTATGCAGTACCGACACCCAAACCTTCTGGCTCAGGACCCTTGCTGCCGCTGCGTGAATCAACAGCGTTGATGAGGCCGGTAGTTGTATTCCAGTCGGCATTGAAACGTGTTGGAGCTAATGAAGCAAGTTGTTTCTCAATTGTTGAACCAGAGTCAAACACTTGGTCCATCTTGAAGACGCCCTCAAGGGTTGTTGCTTTCCACACCGAGAACGATCGGGCGCCGAAGCTATATGCATCCGTCACAGTCGTCTTTGAAGTAACAGGTGAACCGGAAACCGATGCTGGAGAGAATGGAGTCACTTTGAGGCGACCTGCAACTGCATCGGTCTTAAGTGTTGCATCAACTGTTGAGGCGGCATTCTTACCGAAACGAACATCTTCGGCCTCGAGTACTGCAGGATCAGTGCCGCCCATCAAGCAGGCGTACTCGCGAGCATCACCTTCGTTTGCAGTGATCAAATAGGTTGTATCACCAATCGTCATCTGTGTAATGCCATCTGGCTGATACATGCCGTACACGTTCTTTGTCGTGATGTTGATTCCGCCGTCTTTATCGCTTGAGTCAAGACCACCGGTGTTGTAGCTCTTGAAACCAAGGCCGTTGACCGCAATAACCGTCTTCGTTACGAGGTCAACTGTGGCGATTGCATTGTTTTCCTGCAAGGTCACCCAGGCGTAGTTGCTGTCATTCGAGATGGTGATGAACTCTGGCTCAAGATCTTGCGCAACAGTCGCGCCAGGTCCAAATACGCGAGCACCTGCGTATGTCAATGCATCTTTGCGAACGTCGAAAGCAGAGAAGTCAATTGTTGTTGCAGTCAACTTCTTCTTCGAGATGTCGATGATTGAAATAGAACCGTTTGGATCTGTTGTTGTTGGAAGAGTTCCATTTGTCAAGCAGTATGAAGTTGGCTCACCCTCATTGGCAGTGATGACGTACTGACCGTTTGGACTGAAGTGAATCGAGTCTGGCAATGCGCCAACCGCAATTCCCGTAAGTGCCGATGGAATCAGCTTGCCGTCTACATCTGCGAGGAATACTCGACCAGCTTCTGCCTTATTGGTGCTGACCAGTGTTGCGATTGCAACAATGCCATCTTTAACGGCAACGCTCTGAATGCCGATAACGCCGCTCTTGTTGAGATTGATGCGACCAAACAAGACTGGCTTTTTTGGGTTCTTGATATCAACAATGTCAATCATATTTGTTGCACCATTCGTCACAAACATACGAAATGTTTTTGCGTCGTATGCGGTGATTTCAGCACCACCGAGACCCGAACCACTGACCCAACGGCCAACTGACGCAAGTTCTCCTGCGGACGGTGCTGCCGATACGACTTGCATTGGCAACGTCGATGCGAAAGCAGTGGATGTGACAAGTAGTGCTGCAAAAATTGCAGTTGTTTTGATTTTTCTCATGCGAGAGAAATTACCCGTGCGTGATGAACCTAAACCGCATAATGAACAAAGATCAACTTAAAGTTATGTGAACAGCGTTGAAACAATTTTGCAAGTTACACCGGTCAAGATAATTCGAATTTTTGTATGGTGATGCGCAAGTTGGGGTTTGGTCGCTGACTATTTTCTTTTCGTTTACCAACTCGTTTGAGTCAAGACATCTTTCCGTAACTGCACCTCACTATGTTCGTTCCGTGAACACCATTACTAATAGTGCAAATAGTGCAAACAGTGTAAATAGCACCAAGCGCGAAAGACGAACCGAATTACTTGCGAGAGCCACACCAGAACTGGTGCGACAGCTCGCTGAGCAAGCTTTAGGTCTCGCAGAATTGGCATCTGAGTTACGAGTGACACAGCCACCACAAACCGGCCTAGTGATGATGCAGGTGCGTGAGCCTGTGTGTAAAGAACGTTTCTATTTAGGAGAAGTAGTGACGACGCGAGCCGAGGTTGCACTTGGTGAAACTCGAGGTTGGTCGATGCGCCTTGGTTCAGATAAAGAAACCGCACTCGGCGCCGCGATCTGCGATCTAGTCGCAGAGCTTGGCGACGCACGCACCGATGGGTTGGCCACAGAAATTGAGGCGCTGTGTGATCGCACAGAGTACCGACTCAGTCAAGAGTCGGCTCTTGAATGGATCGAAATTGCTAAAACGATTGTTGATTTTGAGGAGTTGGACTGAGATGATTCATCTTTCATTGACTCCAGTTGAATCACATGAAGTGTTTAGAAGCATGCTTGACTCGCTCTCGCGACCTGGATCAATCTTTCAACTCAATGCGCTTGATTCGGTTGAGGTGCCGAGATGCATCATCCCAATACTCGCCATTGTTGATGTTGAGACTCGTTTCGCAGTCATTGACAATATTTCGACATCACACAATTGGAGCGAACTCATTGGCTCTGCAACTGGCGCACCCCCCGCGTCACTGGCAGAGTCGTCATGGGTTGCGGCACTGCGCGAACCGACGAGAGACGAGATGGAGGATTTGCCACGAGGAAGCGCCCTTGCACCCGAAAGAGGTTGCGGTCTTGTTGTTGCCTGTGCATCACTCAGTGAAGGTTTTTACCACGGTGACGCAACGCAGGAAAGCACTTCGATTGCACTGACCGGACCAGGCGTTGATGGACAAAAAAATGTCACTGTCACAGGTATTTCAAGTTATTTCTTTGAATCTCTTTGCGACCTGAATGGTGCTTTTCCTGCTGGTGTCGATGTGTGGATGGTCGACCAAAGCGGCCAGATACTGGCGCTCTCTCGGAGTACGCAGATTTCAATTTTGGCACAACAACACGGAGGAAAATAATGGGGTACGCGGCGGCTCGAGGTGGGCTTGATGCAATTGAAGCAGCCGAACAACTTGTGCGCCTCAAGCGCATGGCTTCACCAAGTGCATGGGTTGATCGCGATCAAATCGTTGGTCGCTTGCGACTTGCAGTCGATCGGGTGATG
>CAZHIN010000014.1:0-19898 GCA_964532575.1 uncultured Acidimicrobium sp. | reverse complement strand
ATGGGTGAAGCCGGAGTTTGGGACGAGGATCTAGCAGCCGTTGCAATTCGCCAATCGGAAGGCGACCTCATTGAAGCAGTGCACCTGCTCAGAAGTTTTCGCTCAACACTCCCCCGATTCGCATACGGTACCGATGTAGACGCTGATGAATTGCGTGTGATTCGACGAATAGTTCCGGCATTCAGAAATCCGCCAGGGCCACAACTACTTGGACGAACTAGCGACTATACGAGTCGGCTACTTGAATTGACAGACGAGTCACTCGCACGCGAAGAAGCCGAAAAACTGCAGACACAACTGTGGGCTGACCAACTCGAGAAAGACGCACCTTCGGCTGCATCTCAAGAACACCAACAGCCAAGGCGACTTCTCGAAACACTGCGCGATATGAACCTGATGGTTGATCGCCGTCGTACCGACGACCCAGATCCGTTTGACATCACCCGTTCTCCCGCTCGACCACCAGCACCGCGGTCGGCACGTCTTTCAAGCATGGCGCGAGCAGAAACTGGCGCGTTGGTCAATCAGTGGTACCGAAACATTCTTGGCCCTGATGGCTACTTGCACGAAGTAACACTTGGCGAAGTACGCCACGGGTATTTGCCGGTCCGTGTGTCACACCCGATTACTGGCAATCCGGTTCATGTAGGTGATGTGCGCGTCACTGAAGTCGAAGCAATTGAAGACCTCAACGGAATTGACGAGGATCGAGATCGATTTGATGTCGGATATGGATTGTGTTTTGGCCATAACGAGAAGAAAGCCATTGCGATGGCCAATCTCGATATCGCGTGTCACCGCGATGGTGGACAAACACAAGTTGAACAGTCGCTTCTTCTCACAACCGATGGTCTCGACTCTTCGGGTTTTCTTGAGCACCTCAAGCTTCCTCACTATGTGACATTCAGATCAATGATGGAAAGAAAAATGGCGGTGCGCAACGCCAAACAGAAGTCGGCATCAGACGACAAAGGAACGTCTAAATGACAACATTGCTGAGCCAGCTACTCGATGAAACAGGCGCGGATGCGTCAGATATTCCTTTTGCACTACTTGACGAATATTCAAAGCGAGAAATACGCAGAGCAATACTCACTGCTGTTGCTGTGCCTGGTTATCAAGTGCCATTCGGCTCTCGAGAAATGCCTGTTGCCCGCGGCTGGGGCTCCGGTGGACTTCAAGTAACTCTCGGAGTTGTCGGGCCACTCGACACCATCAAGGTCATTGATCAAGGCGATGACCAAGGCGTCAATGCTGTCAACTTACGCAGACTGATTGTGTCCTCAACAGGTATTCCCGAGACAACTGTCGCTGCTGAATCAACAATTGTTCAGACTCGTCACAGAATTCCAGAAGACGGACTTGACGCGGAGCATATTCTCGTACTCCAAGTTCCTGTGCCCGAGCCATTGCGCGGAGTTGAGCGTGACATGCGAGAACTAGGCCGCATGCACGCAGAGGCTGACTACTCAAAAATGTGGGTGAGTTTGTACGAAGACAAAGTTCGGAACGGCGTCATCACCCAAAGTACGGGGTACCCATGCCTGGTGAACAATCGCTATGTCATTGCGACTACACCAATCCCGCGATGGGATATTCCAAAACTTGATAACGCACCGTTCTTGAGTTTGTTTGGAGCAGGTCGGGAAAAGAGAATTTACGCAATACCACCGCACACAAAAGTTGAGCCACTGACTTTTGATGATGTTCCTTTTGAAGTCGAGCAAACACCGGGAGCAACGTGCTTTCGGTGCACCAGTTCGTCTTCATTCCTAGTTGAAATACCTGGTGCAGTTTCGCGATGGGTGTGCAGCGACACCGACTGGTGCGAGCGACATCAAGGAGGACTCAAATGAATCCGATCGTCACACCAGAATGGGTGCTCAAAGTGGACGGGCTCGGCAAAGTGTTTGGTCCATTCACCGATGATTCAATTGCCAAAACTGGATCAGACCGTGGTACATCAAAAGATCCAAGTACTGGCTCAATTGTTGCAGCGTGGGATGTGTCGTTTGAAGTTGCAGCAGGTGAAGCTCTTGGAGTCGTAGGCGAATCAGGATCTGGAAAATCTACGGTGATGCGTTGTATCGCAGGAGATCAGTCAACAAGTGTTGGATCAGTATTTCTGCGCTCCATTAATGGTGGCAACACCAACATCTTGCACATGAGCGCATCTGCGCGCAGGCAACTTCGTATTGATCAGATTGCTGTTGTCTATCAAGACCCTGCCGAAGGGCTCGACCTTCGAGTGACCGCTGGAGGCAATATTGCTGCTCCTCTCACCGCAGCAGGACTGCGCAATTTCGGTGCAATCCGTCATCGCGCAAGCGAACTGCTGTCGCGAACCGAAGTTCCACTCAATCGCATGGATGACGTCGTTCGATCGTTTTCTGGCGGTATGCGACAACGAGTACAACTTGCCAAAGCATTAGCAAACCGTCCACCGATTGTCTTACTTGATGAACCTACAACTGGACTCGACGCAAGCGTTGCTGCCGGAGTGCTCGACTTAATTAGAGGCCTCCTTGAAGAATTTGGGCTTGCAGCAGTTGTTGTTTCACACGATTTCTCGGTCATTGAAATGTTGACGACGCGCTGCATTGTCATGAATCACGGACGCGTTGTCGAAAGCGCACTCACCGACCAGTTACTCGAAGACCCACACCATCCCTATAGCCAAAAACTTGTATCGGCGGCTCGATCATGACGAAAAAGTTTGACCCAAACATGGTCTTGGATGTGCGCAAGCTCTATAAAGAATTCGTTCTCCATACAGTCGATGGCCGCACTGTCGAGGCACTCAATGGGATTTCATTATCAGTGAGCGCTGGCGAGCATGTTGCACTTGCCGGCACAAGTGGTGCCGGCAAATCATCTCTGTTGAAGTCGATTTATCGCACATATAAGCCAACGTCTGGCGAAGTGTGGTTTCAGCTTCACGACGGCACGTTTGTAGACCTTGTGGGTTTGACCGACGCCGAGTTAGCAACATTACGTGGCACGCAAATTGGTTACGTATCGCAGTTTTTACACGCCGCACCACGTCGAAGCACGTTTGACATCGTTGCAAAATCTGGAATACAACGTGGAATGGATATCTCAACAGCTCGTGAAGCTGCTGCCGTTGCCTTAAAAAAATTGAATTTGGACGAAGCGCTGTGGGATGTGAGCGCATCTGTCCTTTCGGGCGGCGAAAAACAGCGCATTAATCTTGCTGCCGGCACAATCTCACCCCCAAGACTGCTGTTACTCGACGAGCCAGTATCGGCACTCGACCCAAGTAACCGTGAGGCAGCACTCGAACTGATAGACACATTGACCCATCAGGGAGTTGCCGTGTTGGCCGTATTCCACGACATTGAAGCGATGGAGCGACTCGCTACCCGAGTTGTTGTTTTACAACATGGGGTCGTGAGTTACGAAGGTTCACCTCAACAAACACTCGCCAAACTTGCAGGAGTAGCACGATGACAAATATTTCAAGAGGTGCGAGTATCGCGATCGCCAATGTGACAGCGGTACTTCCGTATTCGTTGGTTGAAAACGCAACAGTCGTTGTTGAAGACGGAATCATTACATCAATCGTCTCTGGCGGGCTCGTGCCTGTTGGTGCGATCGACGGCAACGGCGCATTATGCATACCTGGCATTGTTGATTCACACAGCGACGGACTCGAAAAAGAGATCATGCCTCGGCCCAACGCTCCACTCCCTATCGACTTTGCATTGCGCTCATATGAAGGACGCGTTCGTGCCGCTGGAGTCACAACCATTTTTCACGGCATCGGGTTTGAAAATGACTCAAAATATGGTCGGACAATCAAACTGGCCAACGGATTATGCGATGCGATTCAACTGCACATGGCTGGTGAAAACAGCTTGGTCGACCATCGCATTTTGTACAGACTTGATGCACGAGACGCAGATGGTTTTGACGCCCTACAGGCTCGTTTTGTTGCTGACGGCTTGCTCAAACCTGGAATGGATCAAAAAAGTGGTGAAACACCTCTCGTGTCGTTTGAAGATCACACTCCTGGTCAGGGCCAGTACACCGACCGAACCTCGCTTGAGGTTTATATCGCCGGAAACCGCAATGTCTCGGCCGAGGAAGCCCGAGTAATTGTTGATCAAACCATCATCGAGCGAGATGCTCTTTTACACAATCGCAATAGAGCATTACCACTACTGACACAACAGTCTCAACAGCATTCAATTCGATTGTTGGCGCACGATCCTGCAACACTCGACGATGTTGATCAAGCACTCGAATGGCACGCGTCGATTGCCGAATTTCCAACAACATTGTTAGCCGCGCAAGCAGCCCACGATGCAGGTTTGCGCACCGTGTGTGGAGCACCGAATGTTTTGCGAGGCAAGAGCCACAGTGGCAACGTGAGTGCCCAAGACCTCATTCGACTGGGTTTGTGCGACGGATTGGCTTCTGACTATTTGCCAACAACTCTGTTAGGTGCAGTTGGAGTACTTGTCGCAGACGGAGTCTGCAGCATTCCAGAAGCAATTCGGCTCATCACGATGGGTCCTGCCGACACTGTGGGACTTGTTGACCGTGGCCGCCTCGAAATTGGAGCTCGTGGTGACCTTGCTCTCGTGCAATTGCATGGACGTCTGCCCGTAGTGCTCGGCGTTTTTCGCTCGACATCTCAGTCGGCGGAACAAATTGGGCTTGTGGGCGCATCGCAATGAATCTGCACAACGAGGTACACGTTGTATTACGAGAAGCAGCACTTGCAGCTCAAACTGCTTATGACAATGCAATGCAAACACTGACCCGAGAAGAGCGCACTCGCTTAGTTGGTTTGGGCGGAGATGGCACACCAACCCACTACCTAGATGAAGTGGTTGAAGCACCCGTGCTCGATGTATTCGAACGACATGGAGTGAACGTGTTGTCTGAAGAGATTGGCTGGATTGATCGGGGGTCTTCGATGACTCTTGTCGTTGACCCGCTTGATGGCACAGCCAATGCCGCCGCCGGGGTACCGCTTTCTTGCTTTTCTGCAGCAATGGCACTCGACGGAGAGCTCGTTGAGGGGCTTGCCGTATGGCTTGAAGGTGGGCGTTCGTGGTGGGCTCGCAAAGACTCTCCTATTAACAACTCAGTAACTGGACGAACCTCGCTTCAGGGCGCTTCAGTATCAATGCTGCGCCCACGACCAACAACTCGCTCGGCATGGAACAGAATTGCAACAAGTGCCGAGCGTGTTCGAGTACTTGGCTCTAGCGTGCTCGAAGGATGCTTAGTCGCCGACGGCGCCGTCGATGCGTTTGTAGATCCGGGCGGTGAGGTACATCGCATTGTTGACCTTGCCGCACTTGCACTCATCGTCCCCGCTGCAGGTGGAGTGGTTGTCGACTTGCACGGTCGTCCGTTTTCGCTTGTACCCGACCTCTCCTTGAGATGGAGCGGCGTAGTCGCTGCGACACGAGAGCTTGCTTTTGAAATAATTGAACACGTTTTGCAAAATGACTGACCATTAGTCATCGAAAGTTCAATTGGTGTTCACGCATTTACTGTGTAGGTTGCCTGTAGATCAGACAAAATTAACATGTGATGAGACTTCGCAGGTCTACCAGCGCTGTACACGTTCGACGGCGAGACTTGTTTAAATACCCCGATTTTAGAAATGCCATCTGTGGGCAATTCGTTTCACAAAGCGCTGATGCATTGGCAACTCTTACACTTGCCCAACTCTTGCTTTTTAAATTCAGCGAGGGCCCTTCTATTGCTGCACTTACCTCGGCACTCATTGCGTCGGCCCTACCGCTGCTGCTTGTAGGCCCGATCGCCGGCCACTTGGCAGACAGATTGCCTCGCAAACTATTGCTCTGTCGTGGAAACGCATTACGCGGAGTGATCACACTGTGTGGATTATGTGCCACAACCGCAGACACACGATGGTTTGGCTACATAATATTTGGACTACTTGTAGCACTGACTCGCATTTTGTATACAGCGCGCGCTTCATCGCTTGCACAACTCGTTCGCAAACACGAACTGGTGGCTGCCGACTCAACGAGCCTGATCTTGAGTGTGATTGCTGGTGCAATTGGCGCTGGCCTCGGTACGCGTATTTCAGGAAACCTCCCCCTCGTTGCGCTTGTAATTGCAGGCAGCAGCCAAATCTTTGCAGCCTGGCTGTATAGCCGTATCTCGATACCACTTGGCGGCGGCAACTCGAGTGCCAAACACTGTGACTTTCGCTCACTCGCGTCACAATTTGTATCTGCCAAGACTCGCTTTGCAATCCTTGCTACTTCGCTCCATCGTTTGATGTTGGGAGTGTGCATTGCGAGTATCGCATTGATGGTTGATCATTCATACCACCTGCAGACAACCGGCTATGTAACAGTTCTGGGTTTCTCTGCTACGGGTTCATTTATCGGTTCCATCACTGCTGAGTGGTTGTCGGAAAGATATCCGCGTCGATCCATCACTGTGATGTCATTTGTGCTGGCTGCTACGGCAATTGGTGTTGGTGCAATCTTTGAGAATCCTCGCATTGGGTTAATAGCGGTTGCCTTATGTTCACTGAGTTTCCAAAACTTGCGCATTCGGTCGGATGCAACTATTCAGGCGAATGCAAACAAGGAAAATGTTGGGCGTATTTTTGCCGCTTATGACGTTTTATACAACGCAGCATTTTTGGGTGGATGCGCAACAGGTATTTTGGCGAGTGGAGCGCTCAAGTATTCAGAAATCCTGAGCCTTGTAGCAATTGGTTATGCCTGCAACGCAGCAATCTTCCTACGAATGAGAGACGGCAAAAGATCCGAAGACCAAGCGCATCCGTCAATCATTGCCTCGCTCAATAATCGCCTCGTGAGTGTTGAGCAGGACACCGACGCCCTCACCCACAACAACATTGACAGCCCGCGAAACGAGGAGAGCACTGACGACCGTGTCGTGGTGGTCGAGGCGTAATCGCACCATTGTTGTTGAACCGCTGAAGTGCTGGCCCACTACAGTCGCATTGAGCGAATTTTGATCCCCGCGTTGACAGATAGAAATCGCATCAGGTCGCAACAGCATTTTTGCATGCGATCCTCCTGCATAAGCAACCTGTAGATCCAACTGCGCCTTTCCAATGCTTGCAATTGAGGAATCCGAAACGTGGATATCAATCTCGTTCATTGCGCCTACAAAACGCGCTACAAAAGCGTTAGTTGGGTGCAAGTAGACATCGCGAGGAGCGCCAATTTGTTGCACATGTCCATCCTTCATGACACAAATGCGATCCGAGATGCTCAACGCCTCATCCTGATCGTGAGTAACAAAAATTGTTGCCACACCTACTTCACTCTGCAACAGTCGAATTTCGTCGCGCAAATCTGCACGAACTTTTGCGTCAAGCGCACTCAGTGGTTCATCAAGTAGTAAAACCTCGGGTTCAAAAACAAGGGCACGAGCAAGAGCAACACGCTGCTGTTGACCACCCGATAACTGATGGGGGTAACGATTGCCAAGACCATTGAGTCGAACACGATCAATTGCGGCTGTCGCAAGCATCTCGCGTTCGGCAGGTTCTACCCCACGAACCTTGAGACCAAATCCAACATTTTCAGTGACATTCATATGCGGAAACAGGCTGTAATTCTGAAACACCATGCCCATGTCGCGCTTATGTGCGGGCTGATTGGTGATGTCGACTCCGTGTAATTCGACAGTGCCGGAATCTGGTTGCTCGAAACCTGCAGCAATTCGAAGTGCGGTTGTTTTTCCACAGCCACTTGGTCCAAGCAATGTCACCAATTCGCCTTTTGCAATTTCGAGGTCGAATCCGGCCAGCGCGACAACGTCGCCAAACGATTTTCGTGCGCCTGAAAATTTGAGTACTTGTTCTTGGGTTTTCATTTTTTGTCCCTTTATTTAGATCTATTTAGATGCCAATGGTTGAAACAACTTGACTCTTGCCGCGAGTAATGCGATTCATTACGCCAAGAAGTAATGCACTTACCACAAGGAGCAACAAACCAACAGTGAAGGTGCCTTGCGGGTTGTTGCCTTGCGCCTCGGCCATATATGCAGGGAGCGTGAATTTGAGTAATAGCGAAGCGATAGTGAACTCGCCAAGAACGACTGCAAACGTGAGAAAGGATGCGTTGACGACACCGACTTTTAGGTTTGGCATGATCACCGACCTCACAGTGCGCAACCACCCCGCACCAAGCGAACGAGACGCTTCGACCAGGGTCTTTAAATCAATCGAGCTCAATCCAACATCAAGCGACCGGAATGTGAACGGCAATGCGATCACAACATAAAACGGAACAAGACTAAATGGACTCGACAAGAAACTTGGAATGGTGCTTCTCATGGCACTAGAGATGCCAACCACCAGAGCAATTGGTGGAACGACAAATGGAAGTATCGAAAGCAGCTCAACAAATGCCCGTGCTTTCATTAAACGCACATGCACATAAACTGTTGTTGGTACCAAAATCAGCAGGCTCAACAACACGCTCAGAAATGCAAGCCGCACACTCAACCATCCTGCTTCCAAAAACCTCGCGCTAGTGATCGCATCAATCATTGGCTCAATCGTCCAGTTTTTGAGTAATGTCGACCAACCAAGTTTGATCACGGGAACTCTCTGGAAGGAAAACCTGGCCATTGCCAGCATTGGCAAAATATAAAATGCTCCAACTACAAGAAGCAGAATCTTGGCCCAAAGATTATTTCGTTTCATCGTCTCCACCGTTCAGAAACTCGGCGCAGTCCCAAATACCCCGACATTGCTACGACCATCACGATGATCATCCATGCAGCGAGCGCATATCCAAGGTTTGACTTGCCCGTAATCGTGTTGCCCTGCAGATAGAACCGAATCTGTACTGAAACCAATCGGGAGCCGCCTGCAGATAGTGCGAAAGCCGTTGCGTATGCCGAAAATGCATTAGCAAACAAGAGTAAAAAGCCACCCAATAACGACGGCGTAAGCAATGGGACTCCAATGTTCTTCCAATATTGACGAGATGAAGCACCGAGATTAGATGCCGCTTCACGAAGGGTCGACTTGAGGCCGTCGACAGCCGGGAGCATGACAAGCGTCATCAATGGAATCTGAAAATAGAGATAAACGATAACGATTCCCGAAAAATCGGAGATCTTGAAGCCCATGTCTGACAAATTGATTCCAATGACGCTCAACATCTTCGTATACAGACCCTGCATACCAAGCGATGCGATGAACGCAAAAGCGAGTGGAATTCCACCTAGATTGGCGGCGACTGCAGAGTACCCAACCATTAGGTTTCGTAGCCCTCGCATACGGTCAAGTGAGACGACAGCAATCGCCACGAGAGTTCCAATCACCATGCCCAACGTGGCAGTGATTGCCGACATTCGCATGCTGAACAAAATGGAACTGAGGTACTGACCAGAGATTGCTTCAAGCATTGCTGGCTTCGACGAGCCTTCAACCGGTTGCAACGCCGATTGAAACACACTGAACGACGGCCACAATAAAAATGCACCAACAAATATTGCGAACGGCAAAATGCCAAGCCATGGTCGTAAACGCACAAAAACGCCAAGAGGGGCTCGCTCAGAGAGCGAGCCCCTACCTGACCAAACCGTTGTGTTCACGGTTTTCTCGGGGGAGAGATTTACTTGTCGGCTACTAGAGGGCCCCACTGTGCAGTGAGGACTTCTTTTGCTTTGGCAACCTGATCTGCTGATGGAAACGTGATGTCCTTGAGAAGTGCTGGATCTGGAAGGTTTGTCATCATTTCTGGCGTTACTTTTCCTGCTGCTACCAGCGCATCAAAACGTGCTGGGATTGCTCCACCAACGATGTATCCAAGTGCACCCTCATCGGAGATCAAATGATCAATCCACAACTTTGCTGCGTTCTGGTGTGGGCTGTTTTTGACAACACCTTGCGCGTAGTAACCACCGTACACGCCATCAGTTGGAACATTGACTTTAAACGTGATGTTGTTCTCTGCAAGTGTTGGAGCAAGACCTGGGTAGTTGTATGTCCAGTCGAGCACCAATGGTGTTTCACCAGAGATTACTGAAGCTGCGGTTACGTCAGAGGCGGAAAGGTTTCCACTCTTCTTCAACTCAGCAAAGTACTTGATGCCAGGAAGAATGTCATCGAACGAACCACCGTTTGCAATTGATGCAGCCATGACAGCTGCAAATGCTGCGCCAGACTGGCGTGGATCGCCATTGATTGCCACAAGACCCTTATACTTTGGGTCCTTCAAATCAGCAAACGATGTAGGAACTTCCGTGACAACCGTTGTGTTTGCACCGATAGCCATCAGGCCGTAGTACGCGGCGACCCATTTGCCATTCGGGTCCTTCAATGTTGTTGGAATTTCATCCCACAAGCAAGGCTGGTATGGCTCCCAGTGATCCTTTGTGTCGAACTCTTGAGCGAATGCAGGTGAAACATCAACTGCGTCTGGCATGTCTGGCTGACCAGCAAGTGTCTCCACTGCGGTCAACTCGTCGGCCGACGAACCATCTGGGTTTGCAACTGGGTTCTTAATACCGTACTTATCGCGGTACGAAGCCAAGATGCCCTTGTAGTTGGCCCATGTGTCTGGCAACGTAATCAAGTTGACCTGACCCTCTGCCTTGGCAGCATCAACGATGTCAGTGGCTGGACAATCTGCAGCCATAACCGTTGTTTCTGTTGCTTCTACTGAAGTTTCAGTAGCAGATTCGGATGATCCGCATGCGCCAAGAAACAGACCAGCTGCTGCGAGACCCAATGCGATTTGCACTTTCTTTGTAACTTTCCTGTGTTGTGTCATGCAAAGATTAAACACAGTCCAGATTTACAGCAACAAAATCTGCCGTAACTGCAAGATGAACTTCACACTAAATGTAGAAACTAGATATAGCCTGAAAAAATGAAGATTTTGGTAGTAACTGCGCACCCTGATGACGTCGATTTTGGTGCTGGCGGAACTGTTGCGACATGGATTGGTCTGGGGCACGAAGTTGTGTACTGCCTCGTTACCGATGGCCAAGCTGGTGGCTCCGACAACACGGTGACACGAGATGAAGTTGCAGCACTGCGTCGGCGCGAACAAACTGCTGCCGCAAACATGCTCGGCGTAACGGAGTTGCACTGGTTGGGCTTCCCAGACGGTGCAGTCGTTGCCGACCTTAACTTGCGGCGCGAGATCAGCGCTGTAATTCGTATTGTGAAACCTGATCGCGTGCTCACCCAATCAGGCGAGCGCAACTACAACCGTATTTACGCGAGCCACCCAGACCACTTAGCTACTGGAGAAGCGGCTTTGTGTGCGGTGTATCCAGATGCACGTAATGAGTTTGCGTTTCCTGAATTATTGAGCGAGCGTGGACTCGCACCGCACAGCGTGCCTGAAACATGGATCATGGCCGGGCCTAACCCGAAACACTTTGTAGACACAACAGACGTAATTGATAAAAAAATCGCTGCGCTACTCTGCCATGCCAGTCAGCACACGGACCCTGCGGGTCTGCCGGAGCGCATGCGCGGATGGGGCGAAATGATCGCTGAAGCTGGTGGCTTACCTAAAGGCAGAACGGCAGAAGCGTTTTTAGTTGTTGATACGAAATAACTAGTGCAGTAGTTGGTAAAACTGTGCGCTACGGCGCAATTGTTGTAACTGCAGGATCGACAATTGTTTGTGGTGTGGTGTCGACAGGCAATGTGGTTTCTGGAGGCAAGGTTGTTTCGACAACTGGTGCCGATGTATCTACAGGCTTTGGCACGTCAGTAGTCGTTACAAAAACCCAACTGACGTCTGGCATTTGAGATGAAGGCTTAGGTGTTTGCGGTTGACCCAACCAGAACCCAAATGAAATCAAAAATACAACAATTGACACAAGCGTTGAGTTGCGTGGGCGACGAAACTTCATCGTCCCTCTCCGTTCTCATTGACTTTTTCAATATCTTTGAACTCGATATACATTTCGCGAAGTTCTGCAGCAATACGGCGACGCAACTCTCGCTCTACTTTCCACTGCTGTACCGGCAATGATCTGCCGGCAACACGTACTTCGACGTTTTCGGCACCCAGGTCGTCGACACCAGTAACGCTTGGTACCTCAATCAGTAATGGCCCGATCTTTGCGTCTGTGCCCAACTGTGTGCACACTGCATCTATGCGCGAGATTGCATCCTCAATATCGCTCTCACGTGGCAGTGGAACAATGACAAGCACGCGCGACCAGTCGCGCGACATGTTGACGTTGTGGCGCAAAACGCCGTTAGCAATACTCACCAAGTCTCCATCAAATGTGCGCACTTTGGTTACGCGCAAGGTCACCTCTTCGACACGACCCTCGACCCAACCAACAGAGAGTAAAGGCCCTAGGCGCACAACGTCGCCAACACCAAATTGGCGCTCGGCAATGATGTACAAACCGGCAATCACGTCGCCCACCATTTGTTGTGCACCAAAACCAAGCCCAGCACCAGCGATTGATCCCAAGAACACCAGGGCCGAAGATGGCAGGCTGAGACGCAGTAGCACCGACGTGATGACCACGGCGATCACACAAAAATTGATGCCCCATCGAAGCGCACCCAGCACAGCGGCGCGGTGCGCGCCAGTCGTCAGGGTTGAAAGATCGCTCGAGTCAAGCTTGTTGCGCGACTTGACCTGGATGATTTGCTGATCGGCAAGAAACGCAACAAGGCGCATCAGCACATGACCACCAGAGATGCTCATAATGATGACTACAAGGTCGGTGCGCAACCAATTAGAAACGGCATCTTTGCCAGTAGTTGCTGCAAATAGTGCAATCGCGTTCATCGCTACAAGACTACGAGACTTTCACTTGCCAACTGTGGCAAGCAGTTTGCGCAACTTATAACGAATGAGGAATGTCAATGACCGCATCGACACCACCAGTTGGCGACTCGCGAAGTTCGACCCGCATGCCACTGGCCTGAGCCAACTGCGCCACTATTGCCAAACCGAGCCCGCTGCCCGTGCGGCGGTTGGAATCAACATCGGCTCGCCAAAATCGATCAAAGGCGCGCTCGCGCTGAGTTGGCGACATACCGCGACCCGAATCAGAGACCACGATTTCTACAGCATCGGCAAGTTGCAACACCGTGATCGTGATTTGTGATGCAGGTGGAGCAACATTCATGGCGTTGTCAAGGTAGTTGTCGAGAATTTCTCTGATGGCAAGTTGATTGACATTGACCACCACGTTGTCGGGCGTTTGCACCACGATTTCGACGTCATGTTCTTCAGCCAAATACTGCCATTCTTGGGCTCGGTCTTGCACTATCTCGCACAGATCAACATGTTCTGTTTCTAAAACTGCACCCTCGGAACGCGCCAGGTGCAACAACTGTTCGGTGAGATGCGTCAATCGATCAGTTTCGTTGAGGGCCTCATCAATGTGTTCTCGCGCCAGCAGAGGTTGTGTTTGTATGAGTTCGCTCGCCTGCTCGAGGCGAAGTCTCAGCGCAGTAAGTGGGGTGCGCAGTTGGTGTGAGGCATCACCCGCAAAAGACCGTTGTCTGTCTATGAGACCCCCCAGTCGGGATGCCATCGAGTTAAACGACCGCGCAAGTTGGCGAGTTTCGTGCGGTCCACTCTCTCTCGCAGTCGTTGCCAGATCACCCGAAGCCAACGCATCGGTTGCTGTACGCAATCCATCAAGTGGCTGCGACACCGTGCGCGCAAACACAAGAGCAACCACAATTGCCATCAAGATGGAAACGCCTGCGGCCAACAACACACTTTGCATCTGTTTTTGAATATTTTTATCTAAAACTGTTTTTGGGTATGTAATTCGAACCACACCAAGCACATCTGCACCACTCAAAACCGGAACTGCAACGTAGACCATCTCTCCGCCGATGGTGTTTGAAAGGCGGGTTCCTGACGATGGGGTTCCCAACAGCGCCGCCGATATTTCGGGTCGACTGACATAATCCGTACCAAGCGTAAGCGTGGCGTCTGTACTCGAGAGCAGATAACCATCGCTATCAACAATCACTACTGTGCCAACTTTTGATTCAGAATATTCGTGAAGCACCTGATCGATCTGCGCGTGCCGTGATTGATCAACAAGAGCGAGTGCCGGCGAGACGCGACCACCGATCGTAAATGCGTCGCGCTCTATTGCCGTTACTACTCGATCTCGCTCAATAGCAGTGAGATGCAGCCCTAATGGCACATCATGGGCAACAAGAACGAGTGCTACAAGTCCGACCATCGCCAAGAGCAGCCGCTTTCTCATTGCGGCGCCTCCAACCGAAAACCAACACTTCGAATTGCCTCAATCCACTTGCCGTTTCCCAACTTTTTACGAATGGCCGCAATATGGGCATCCAGTGTTTTGGTTGGTCCATACCAATTGGTTTCCCACACTGCTTCCATGATGTCATTGCGGCGGTGAACGATGCCCGGTTGCGTCGCAAGATAGAGCAACAAATCAAATTCTTTGGCGGTCAAATCTATTGGGGCATCGTCAAGTGTTACGCGGCGAGAATCTGCATCAAGACAAAGACCACCAACTGCCGTCACCGCATTTGGCATTGTCTCTGAGTTGGTGTGGCGACGCGTGACTGCACGAATTCGAGCGATCAACTCGCGCAGTCCAAAGGGCTTAGTGACGTAATCATCCGCACCGATCTCGAGTCCGAAAACACGATCTATCTCTTCATTGCGCGCGGTCAGCATAATGATTGGAGTTTGATGTGTTTGGCGAATACGACGGCAAACTTCGAACCCATCAAAGTCAGGCAATCCAACGTCGAGCAAATAAATGTCAGGAACTTTTGCAGCAACCGCTTCTGCCCCAGTGCTTACTCGGCGCACCGACATTCCCGCAGAAGTGAGACCGGTTGACAAAGATGAAGCGATGGCATCATCGTCTTCAACGATTAAAACATCCACACCTCCATTGTCGCTCATTGACAGTCATGCGAGTGAAAAGCCTCGATAATTGGATAAAACTTGGATGAACCTTAAACCCCTTTTATACCGACCTCCCATAAGGTTTGACATATGAGATCTGGCTTTGTCACAACACTTTCAATGGTTGGCGTTCTTGCAGCTGGCGCAACAGCGTTTGCTGTTAATACCTCGGTCCTCAATCACGCAACAAAAAGCTCGGAAGCTGCCCCCGCCCTGCAGGCAGACGTCGTAGCTTTTGGCATCACCGATCAGACACCATCGACTCTGGCGCCAACACCTGGTGTATCGGCGCCAGCTGCGGTTCAGTCGCAGTACAACATTGATGGCGTAGGACTTGTCACGCTTGCCCAAGACGCCGCGGTCTTAACAACTGTTGCTGTCGAACCAGCAAATGGTTTTACGTTTGAAGCAAAGAACGAGTCAGACTCTCGTGTAGAAGTGCGACTCACCAAAGATGCAAAGCAACTTGTCTTCCATGCGGAATTATTGGACGGACGAATTGTTACGTCGCTCATCTCCCCCCGTGCCACACAAGCACTACCTGGTTCAATCACTGTGCCTTCGCCCCACGGCCATGGTGATGGTGATGGTGACAAAGGCGAAAGTGGCGAGGATGACGACGACTAGCCACCCAGTCATTTCTTGGGTTTGAATTTTGCGCAAGTCAAAACAAGCGACTGCGAAGTTTCAAAAGCTAGTTGAACAATTTCAGGAGTAAGACTCGTAGAAACCGATTGTGGATATTCAATTTCGTTTCTCAAAATACGTAATCGGTTGAGCGAACTCACCACGTGTACTTCAACACCATCAACGACTGCAAGTAAATCGGCGACTACCCAATGCCCGCCACGAGCAGTAGGCCTGACACCACGTGAATACAAAATTGCTGTTGCTGCCATGCGCGCAGATGAATATGCCAAAACGAATGCACCTTCGAGTGAACCCGTTGCCGATAGCGCACTGGCGTCTCTCAAGTTGATTTGGGAATTCGTTATGAGATGTTTGAGAAATCTCTGGTCAACTAAAACTTCTTCAAGACGACCTTCGTTTATGAGATCTTGTACTCTTTGTTTCCACTTTGTTGACACCACGCACCTCAAGTTCGACTAATGGTCGAGAGGTGATTTGCTTACGAAAACCTGTACCCGACTTATTTGCCCACCATGTGTGCGACTCGATTGTCGGATTGACGTCAATGGATAATATTTTTGAAGATTTCTGTGAAACCTCTGCTACCGCGCCAACGTCCGGATTTCCAATTATAAGAACGTCAATATCATTAGGCGGAAATCCGCGATCGCCCTCAAAACGTGCCGCCCATGAACCAAAAATGAAGAGTCGTTCCACACCAGGTAACGAACCGAATTCCTTGGCAATTACCTGTCGCGGACCAAACGACATCATGAGTAATTGACCAAGATGATGCTGCAGTGGTGAATCACCACCAGAAACAAGCCGAGAGCGACCAACTCGCCGAGACTTTACGAGTTCTGCCATCTCTGCTCGTTGCACCTCTCGCTGCACCGTGGGCAAGGATTGTTTGCTGACTTTTGCCAGCTCGGCAAGAGTCCATTCCCGTTGCGGGTTTGACAAAATTGCGCACAGCATTTCTGCTTGTCCGCGCGAGCGCAAAACAGGAAGCAACAACGGTGCAACAGTTGATTTCATAAAATGAACGATATCGCTCGTTTTATGAAATCGTTAAGAAGTTGTCTTATTGTCCTTGCGGCGCTTGAGGTGCGTCCAGACAAACCGCACGACAACGACGACGATGGCCGCGACAACGACGTACTGAATTGCACTCATGTATTTGGTGACGCTTTCCCAGTTGTCTCCCAACATGGCGCCTGCGCCAATGAGAAAAATGTTCCACAACAGACTGCCAACGAATGTGCAAACAATGTATGGGAGCAGTTTCATCTTGCGGAAACCTGCAGGGATTGACACAACGGAACGGATTAATGGAACACAACGACCAATCAATACCGATACCACTGCGTTGCGATCAAACCACGCCTCTGCACGAGTGAGCTCGTGTTCACTTACTCCTACAAATTTTCCGTAACGAACGATGAATGCTCGAAGTCGAACCGGACCAATCCAAGCCGCGATGCCATACATAATGAGCGAGCCGACAACAGAACCAAGAGTTGCAACAATGATCATCAAGACAACAGATTTATTGTCGCGTTGTGCAACGAAGCCCGCATACGGCTGCACTATCTCGGAAGGAATAATTGGAATCACATTTTCTAAGCCAACAAGAAGAGCGACGCCTAGATAGCCAATTTTTTCTATAACGCTTTCAATCCAAGTAGCTAGACCACTCAGCATATTGATGCTCGCGAACTAGCCGCGGCTAATTTCTTTGCGGCTCTTGAACTTGGATGCACGGTAGTCCTTGTTCATCAGCGCGATCACATCAATCGAAATTTCTTTAGGGCATGCTGCAGAACACTCGCCGTGATTGGTGCACGAACCAAAGTGCTCATCCATGGTTTCGACCATTGCTTCTGCGCGCTTGTAGCGCTCTGGTTGACCTTGCGGCAAGCGGTTGAGGTGTGCAATTTTTGCACCAGTAAACAAACTGGCTGCACCGTTTGGACACGCTGCAACACATGCACCGCAACCAATGCACTGTGCCGAGTCCATTGCTGCATCGGAGACTGGTTTTGGAACCGCGATGAGGTTGCCGTCTGGAGCACCGCCGGTAACGGCAGTGATGTAGCCACCAGCTTCAATAATGCGGTCAAGCGGCGAACGGTCGACCATTAAGTCTTTGATAATTGGAAAAGCAGCTGCACGCCAAGGCTCGACAACGATCGTGTCATTGCTCTTGAATGAACGCATGTGCAATTGACATGTTGTGGTCGCGCGTTGTGGACCATGAGCGACGCCATTAATCATGAGCGAGCAAGTGCCGCAAATACCTTCTCGACAGTCGTGATCGAACACCACTGCTTCTTTGTTTTCGCTAATCAATTGCTCGTTAAGAACATCAAGTAACTCGAGAAACGATGCCTCATCGCTGATCTCGGCAACTTCATGCGTCTCAAAACGACCAGCGTCTTTCGGTCCGCTCTGGCGCCAAACCTTGAGGGTGAGATTCTTCAGGTGGCTCACTTGTAGCTCCTTGTTGCGAGGTGCGCATTTTCGAATACAAGTTCTTCAACGTTGCGTTTCGGATTCATTGGGTCGCCTGTCCACTCAAAAGCCGCGACGTGACAGAACTTCTCGTCATCGCGTTGGGCTTCACCCTCTGGTGTTTGGTACTCGGAGCGAAAGTGTGCGCCACAACTTTCTTCGCGTGTAAGAGCGTCTTGGCACATCGCCATTCCCAACTGGAAGAAGTCATCAACACGACCAGCCTTCTCGAGTGTCTGGTTGGTTGTTTCACCTGTGCCAGTAACACGCAAATCGGTTTGAAATTCGTTGTACAAAGCCGGCAAATCTGTCAATGCTTCTCGCAAACCCTCTTTGGTTCGCTCCATGCCGCACTTATCCCAAATGATTTTGCCGAGTTCGCGATGGAACCAATCGGGCGAACGCTTGCCCTTGGTGTTGAGGTAGCCAGTGAAACGATCTTTGGCCTGTTTTTCTGCTTCTTTGAAAGCAGGGTGATCGATGCCCGGCATTGTCTTACCCAACAACGGAGCAAGACCACTGCTGATTGTGGATGGCAACACAAAATAACCATCAGCCAGACCTTGCATCAGTGCCGATGCACCGAGGCGGTTTGCACCGTGATCAGAGAAGTTTGCTTCGCCCGCTGCATACAAACCAGGAATCGTGGTCATCAATTCGTAGTCAACCCACAAGCCACCCATTGTGTAGTGCGTTGCTGGGTAAATGCGCATTGGGGTTTTGTATGGATCTTCGCCGGCGATGCGCTCGTACATTTCGAACAAGTTGCCATATCGCTCTTTGACGACATCGTGCCCCAAGCGTTCGATGGCTGCAGCAAAGTCGAGGTTGACGCCATTCTTTAGTGGTCCGATGCCCTGACCCTTATCGACAAGACGCTTTGCTGCTCGCGATGAAATATCGCGCGGTGCCAAGTTGCCGTAGCTCGGATACAGGCGCTCGAGGAAGTAGTCCCGATCGGCTTCTGGAATTTGGTCGGCAGGACGATTATCGGTTGGGCTCTTTGGAACCCACACTCGCCCATCATTGCGCAACGACTCGCTCATCAACGTGAGTTTTGATTGCGTTTCGTCGGCTTGCGGAATACATGTTGGGTGAATCTGCGTATAACAAGGGTTGGCAAACATTGCGCCACGACGGTGCGCGCGCCATGCCGCAGTCACGTTGCAGTTCATTGCATTTGTTGACAAGAAAAATACGTTGCCGTAACCACCAGTGGCGAGCACGACTGCGTGTGCTGCATGTGACTGAATCTCGCCTGTCAACAAGTCGCGCACCACGATGCCGGCACAACGGCCGTCGACAACAACGGTGTCAATCAGTTCAGTGCGATTGAAAAGTCGAACGCCACCGAGACCGACTTGACGCGCCATCTGTTGGTATGCGCCAATAAGCAACTGCTGGCCTGTCTGGCCGCGCGCATAAAATGTGCGACTGACTTGTGCGCCACCAAAACTGCGGTTGTCGAGTAAGCCGCCGTACTCGCGTGCGAAAGGTACGCCTTGTGCAACCATTTGGTCGATGATGTCAACTGAAACTTGTGCCAAACGATGCACGTTGGCTTCGCGCGAGCGGAAGTCGCCGCCCTTAATCGTGTCGGTAAATAAGCGATTGACACTGTCGCCATCACCTTGATAGTTCTTTGCCGCATTAATGCCACCCTGCGCGGCAATTGAGTGTGCGCGGCGAGGAGAGTCGTGAAACGTAAACGCGTCAACTTGATAACCGAGTTCGGCAAGAGTTGCGGCAGCTGATGCGCCAGCCAAACCAGTACCAACCACGATGATCTTGAACTTGCGCTTGTTGTTGGGGTTCACCAACTTGGCATTTGCCTTGAACGTA
>CAZHIN010000013.1:5575-30739 GCA_964532575.1 uncultured Acidimicrobium sp. | reverse complement strand
CCTTTCAGACAACGGATTTTGAGTCCGTCGCGTCTGCCATTCCGCCACTCGGGCCCGAGTGAAGTGCTGATCTCATTGGCTTACTGCGAGGGAACATCGTACCTACCCGCAACAAGTTCTACGCTGTAGTCGTAGCAATGCTTTAGACAGGGGTGAGGCGCTGGGTCAGAACATTGGCCCGGTCACCAAAAGAAGCCAACAACACAGCAAATCAACGGGGTCAAGTACTTCATGCTCGCTTTCACATTTCCAGGTCAAGGTTCACAGCGCACCGGCATGGGCGCTGCTTGGGTAGACCACGAAAGTTGGGAACTCGTGGGCGAGGCCTCTGAAGTGGTGGGTCGAGATGTTGGGGCACTGCTGCTTGATGCGAACGCCGACGAATTGAAAGACACTCGTAATGCCCAGCTGACGACATTTGTGATGTCACTCATGGTTCTCGACGCGGTTGAGCGTCTGGGTATCGAGCCAAGTTTTTGTGCCGGCCACAGCCTTGGCGAATACACCGCACTTGTTGCCACTGGCGCACTTCGATTCGATGATGGATTGCGACTTGTCGCCGAGCGCTCCTCGGCGATGCACGATGCAGGACTCTCCCAGCCAGGCACAATGGCTGCGGTGCTCGGACTCGACGATGAGCAAGTGGAAGTTGCGTGTCGGTTGGCTGATGCCGATGTGTGGGTTGCCAACTTCAACGCACCTGGCCAAGTTGTCATCGCCGGATCAGTTGACGGCGTGAATAAAGCAACCGTGCACGCAAAATCACTCGGCGCAAAGCGCGTGATGTCGCTTCCCGTGTCAGGTGCGTTTCATACTCCGTACATGGCAAGTGCTCGCGACAGACTTCGCGACGCCATCGCCTTATCTCGACCGCGTGATACCGAAGTACCGGTCATCTCTAATGTTGACGCGGCTGCACACGACCACGGCTCTGAATGGGCATCTTTGTTGTCAGCACAATTATCTTCTCCAGTGCGCTGGAAGCACTGCTTGCTCGCATTGAGCGAACTCGGTGTTCGCGGCTTTATCGAGCTCGGCCCTGGCGGTGTGCTGACAGGAATGGCGAAGCGAACGCTCGAGGACGCCAAAACCATCAGTGTCGCAACTCCAGACGATCTCGATGCGCTCATCGAATGGATGAATGTATTTTCATCAACCGCAGTTCCTCTCGCAACTCCCGCACACGAGGGTGAGCATCTTTTTGCAATCGAACGACTGGTTGTGAGTCCTGCTGCTGGTGTGTTTACAAAAACAATGACCGTTGATAACAACACGCACATAGATGTCGGTCAAGTACTCGGGCATGTTGGCGAAAACGAAGTTCGATCGCCATTCGCAGGAATCTTGCAGAGCTACATCGCTGTTGACGGCGAACGATTGACAGCCCACCAGCCAATCGCCTGGCTCAGATCGCATTAGGATCAACAGCAATGCCACAAATTCCTGCGGGTGCACGCGGTGCAGTCATTACTGGCTGGGGACGCGCGCTACCTGTCAAAATTGTCACCAACGACGATCTCTCTAAAACTCTCGACACCAACGACGAATGGATTCGTGAACGCACGGGCATCCACCAGCGCCACATCGGGGGAACCACCGCAGGTCTTTCGGTGCAAAGTGCACGATTGGCAATGCACATGGCAAACGTTGAACCTCTCGACATTGACGCTCTCGTGTTAGCAACTACCACTCCTGACCGTGCAGTCCCTGGAACATCGGCGAGCGTGCAACACCAACTAGGCCTCAAATGCGGTGCATACGACATCAACGCGGCGTGTTCGGGTTTTGTTTATGCCTTAGTCAATGCTCATGGGCTGATCGCCATGGGCGCCAAAAAAGTACTGGTCATTGGCACCGACACATTGTCGCGTGTGACCGACTGGACAGACCGCGGCACGGCAATTTTATTTGCAGATGGCTCAGGCGCATGTGTGCTCGAAGCTGTTGATGGCCCCGGACAATTACTTGCGTGGGATCTCGACGCTGATGGTTCGGCCGAAGAATTGCTCTATGCCGAAATAGGTGGTTTCATCAAGATGGACGGTAAAGAGGTTTTCCGCCGAGCAGTGCGCATCATGGTTGATTCGGCACAAAAGTCAATGGCTATCGCTGGTGTAACGGCAGATCAACTTGCTCTTGTTGTTCCCCATCAGGCGAATACGCGCATTATCTCTGCTGCATGCGATCGACTTGGTGTCCCAATGGAAAAGACATCCATCGTGTTGCACGAAACCGGCAATACATCATCTGCTTCAATCCCCCTTGCACTTTTTGATGCAGCCGACAAAGGTCGCTTGAACGAGGGTGATTTGGTATTGCTCGTAGGATTTGGTGCAGGAATGACCGCGGCAAGTGCAATCTTGCGCTGGCAGGGTCAGCGGTAGAAAGCAGATCAACATGACTGAAACAACTTCACGAGTCGTTCTTATTACCGGTGGATCTAAAGGTATTGGACTTGCCTGTGCCCGACACTTTGCGGCACTTGGTGACCGCGTTGCTGTTACCTACAACTCATCAGCGCCTGCCACTGAATTTTTCGCCGTCAAGTGCGATGTCACAAAAACCGACGAAGTCAACGCGGCGTTTGATGCCGTAGAACAACATTTTGGTCCTGTGCAAGTACTTGTCTCTAATGCGGGCATCACGAAAGACATGCTGATTCTGCGCATGAACGAGGACGACTTTGCCAGTGTGCTTGATGCCAACCTCACCGCTGCTTTTCGGGTCTGCAAGCGCGCAACACAGGGCATGTTGCGTGCTCGGTCTGGGCGAATCATTCTCATCTCAAGCGTCGTCGGCATGCTTGGCTCTGCAGGTCAGGCCAATTATGCAGCATCCAAATCTGGTCTCGTTGGTCTCGCTCGTTCTCTCGCGCGCGAACTGGGTTCTCGCAGCATCACGGTCAATGTTGTTGCGCCCGGTCCAGTCGACACCGAAATGACGGCTGCGCTCAATGAAAAACAACTGCAACAAATCACCGACGCCGTACCGCTTGGTAGAACCGCAACTGTGGATGAAATTGCCGGTGTCGTCACGTTTCTTGCAAGCCCAGACGCCGCATACATTACGGGTGCAATCATTCCCGTCGATGGTGGACTTGGCATGGGTCACTAAGCACCAAACCTTCAGTCAAACATCTTTCGTAGTAACCTCTATTTTCACAAGTCCGATAACACTTAGCCGGGAGCAACAATATGGACCAGCAATTATTTGATCGTTTCACAAAATGCGCAGTCGAGGTTCTTTCTGTCGATGCCTCCAAAATTGTCCTGACAGCACACTTCTCTGAGGATCTTGATGCCGACTCGCTTGACCTCGTCGAGCTCGTCATGGCACTCGAAGAGGAATTTGGCATTGAAGTGCCAGAGTCCGACCTCGAAGGTGTCGACACAATCGGCAAAGCCTTCGATCTCGTTACCTCCAAAGTCAAGTAAGCGCCCAGAGCGCAACACGTCATGCAGGGTGCCGGCCATCGTGTAGCCATTACGGGTTACGGAGTCGTTGCTCCGTGCGGTATTGGTAAAGAACTTTTTTGGCAAGGACTTCTTGGCCCAGGCTTTACAGGAGCCAACTCGATTGAGTTCGACCAGTGGGATCCTTCACCCTATTTCGAAAACTCCAAAGAATCTCGCCGCGCAGATCGTTGCGAACAGTTTGCTCTCGCAGCAGCGAGCGAAGCAATGGCGCAAGCCGGCGAACTCCCCTACAACCGCGAACGCATCGGCACAATTTTGGGCACAGGAATCGGTGGTTTGCGCACACTAGAGGGGCAAGTTGAAGTGCGCATGGAAAAAGGCGAACGACGCGTATCGCCATTTCTTGTTCCGATGATGATGTCTAACGCATCTGGCGCTGCAATATCTATGCGCTACGGCCTGCAAGGCCCAACCGAAACAGTTTGTACAGCATGCGCAGCGTCTACACACGCCATCGGCAACGCTGCTCGCCTCATTGCGTGGGGGCGTTGCGATGCAGTTGTCACTGGAGGCACCGAGTCTGCCGCCACTGTTACCGCGCTGGCCGGATTTACCAACATGACTGCCCTCTCATCAACATTTGTGACAAAACCATTTGACGCAACGCGCGATGGTTTCATCCAGGGCGAAGGCGCTGCGATTTTTGTGCTCGAACGACTTGACCTTGCAATTGCGCGCGGAGCGACCGTGCTTGGCGAGATCGTTGGCGCAGCAAGCAACGCCGACGCGTATCACATCACTGCACCGTCGCCCGGCGGCGTTGGCGCAACGCGTTGCATGCAACTGGCACTCGAAGACGCAGGGCTTGCGCCAAACGACATCAAGCAGATCAACGCGCACGGTACGAGCACACCACTCAACGACAAAGCCGAGTCTCAGGCAATCGCTGCAGTGTTCGGCAACGATGGTCCACCGGTTGTCTCTATTAAGGGCGTTACCGGTCACCCACTAGGCGCCGCAGGAGCACTTGAGTTAGCCGCAGTGATGTTGTCGTTCGAAAAGAAACTGATTCCACCGACTCGCGGTACAACCGTTGTCGACCCAGAAATGTCAATTGATGTTGTGATTGGCGAGCCACGACCATGGCAACCTGGGCCAACTATTTCCAACAACTTCGGATTCGGCGGACATAACGGCTCGGTTATTGTGTCGCCATACGCTGGCTAGGCGTCAACTACCACAAACAACAATTCGCATTCACACGCAATCTCGCCGTTCACTCGCGCAACACCAGCGCCCTTGCCAGCACGAGCCGACATTCGGCCAATCGTTGCCGACAACTCCAACGTGTCACCCGGTACTACTTGTCGTCTAAACCGCGCACCGTCCAACCCACCAAATAGCGGCAACTTTCCTGCAAACTTTGGGTCGCTCACAATTGCGAGCGCACCAGTCTGGGCTATCGCCTCACACATCAGCACACCAGGCAACGTTGGTCGACCAGGAAAATGACCCGCAAAAAAAGCTTCGCTGCCGGTTAATCGCCAAATTGCAGAAGCCGAAATACCTGGTGTCAATTCAGTGATTGCATCGACAAACAAAAATGGCGCACGATGAGCAAGAAGTGCACTCGGTTCAGGAAACGTTGACATCTCAGAAACCTTATTTCTTCAACGACTCAAGCAGGCGAAGGGGTGTGTCTTTAGGAGAAATTTTGTACCACGCATGGACAATCTCGCCTTTGCCATTGATCAAGAATGCAGATCTTTCGATACCCATGTACTCTCGACCGTACATTGATTTCTTCTTCCACACCTTGTATTTTTTAGCAACCGTATGCATCTCGTCGGAGAGCAACGTAAAACCAAGATTGTATTTCTCATCGAACTTGAGAAGCTTTGCGGTTTTGTCAGGGCTGATACCCACGATGACAGTCTTGCCTATCTGGTCTGCGATATCGCGTAATCCACATGACTGCTGCGTGCAACCAGGCGTATCCGCTTTGGGATAGAAATACACGAGGACAGTGCGCTTGGCGTGTTTCTTGAGCGAAAATATCTTGTCATGCTGGTTCAGCAACTCAATCTCGGGTGCAATCGCGCCTGCTTTTAACACTGATCGACCGCTTTTCGCACCTGCGCGATGTACTCGCCAACAGCATCGGCGTCTTCTTCAATCAACCGGCGCATCACCGAAGCGCCCTGAATGACGCCATCGGCGATTGTGCATGCCTCGGCCGCTTGCTGCGCATTTGAGACACCGACGCCAATGAGTACCGGCATGTCTGTAATCGCTTTTAATCTCTTTGCCAGAGTGAGTGCACTTGATGCAAGTGCGTCACGCTCGCCTGTCACTCCCAATAATCCAACCGCATAAACAAAGCCTCTGCAGCGTTCAATAATTCGCGGCAAACGTTCGTCAGGTGCAGTTGGTGCAGCAAGCATCACTGTCTCAATACCGCTCGTGTCGGCGGCAGCACACCACAAACCAGATTCCTCTAGGGGCAGATCAGGAACAATCGCTGCACACACTCCCGATTCTCGCAGTGCGTTTGCAAAACGCTCATTACCGGCGTGATGAACCGTGTTGTAATAACACATCACCGCAAGAGGAATATCTACATCTACTGTTCGCAATTCGTGCAAGATCGAAATAGGAGTTGCGCCACCACTCAGCGCCATCTCGGAGGCGTGCTGGATAGTTGGTCCATCCATGACGGGGTCCGAAAATGGAATGCCAATTTCGATTGCGTCTGCGCCATTTGCTGCAGCCGCACGAATCGCGTCCGTCCAACCCTTAAAACCACCGGTGATATAGGGAACTACAAGTTTGCGACCTTCACTTCGCTTGAGACGCAAATGACTTTCAAGAACGCCGACACTTCTTGGCATCAAATTTGTCCATCCAAAATTTCCATCATCTGAGCAACATCTTTGTCACCCCGACCAGACAAATTCATCAACACGGTTTGGCCTTGCATTTTTGGCGCTTCACGAATAATCCAGGCCATCGGGTGTGCACACTCAAGCGCAGGAATGATTCCTTCGCTGCGCGACATCACCTGAAACGCACTCACAACTTCTTGGTCGTTCACACTCGGATACTCTGCGCGGCCGATCGATGAAAGATACGAATGCTCAGGACCCACGCCCGGATAGTCGAGTCCTGCTGATATCGACTGCGCCTCTTGCACCTGGCCATGTTCGTCTTGCATCAGATAGCTGCGCATTCCATGAACAACGCCTGGCATTCCCCTGCCAACAGCGGCACCGCCTGCTGGCTCAACACCAATCAATCGTGCCTTGGTGTCGATAAATCCAGAAAAAATACCAATCGCATTAGAACCTCCGCCGACACACGCAACGACAACGTCGGGGTCTTTGCCATTGAGCAATGTGTGACACTGCTCGTTTGCTTCCTGACCAATCACGCTCTGAAAGGTGCGCACCATCCACGGATACGGATGCGGACCCATCACTGAACCAATTGCGTAATAGGTGTCTTCAACCGTTGCCACCCAGTCGCGCATCGCTTCGTTCACTGCATCTTTGAGTGTGCGACTACCCGACACCGCCGGCACAACTTGTGCACCCAACAATTTCATCCGAAAAACATTGAGAGCCTGGCGCTGCACATCGACTTCACCCATGTACACCTTGCAACTCAAACCCAACAGCGCAGCAGCAGTTGCAGAGGCAACGCCGTGCTGTCCTGCACCCGTTTCGGCGACGATGCGCTTTTTGCCCATGCGTTTTGCCAGCAATACCTGGCCAAGCACGCTATTGATCTTGTGTGATCCTGTGTGATTGAGATCTTCGCGCTTCAGTAACAAACGAATTCCCAATTGCTTGCCCAGATTGTGACACTCGGTCAGAATTGAAGGCCGACCCGCGTAATCTCGCAACAAATCGTCCAATTCTTTTCGAAATGATGGATCGGCCCACGCGTCACGAAATGCTGCCTCTAGTTCTTGACAAGCGGGCACCAACGTTTCGGGTACAAAGCGCCCACCGAACTCTCCAAAGCGACCATCGAGACTTGGATCTTGCAGCACTCTTCAAATCTACTAGTCGATGTCTCCTATTTCTCGGGCGGCGGCACGAGCATGCGCGATGAACTGACGCAGTTTCACTGGGTCTTTGAGCCCGTGACTCTTTTCAACTCCGCTCGACACATCGACACCCCATGGGCGCGCGCGATCGATTCCCTCTGCAACATTCTGTGGAGTAAGGCCACCCGAAAGCATCAACCGAAGTCCGAGCGGTATCTCGTTCATTAATTGCCAATCAAACACCTCGCCAGATCCTGGACTGAGGCCATCCACCAAAATCGCATCGCATGCAAATTCGTTGGCTCGTTTTGCGTCAGGCGAACCAGCAACAACTGCCTTGATCGAAAATCTTGTAGATGCCGAAACTTCTGCCATGATCGCGAGTGATTCGTGACCGTGCAATTGGGCGCCCTGCAGATGTGCTTCTTGCATGATGTCATGAATTCGTTTTGGTAATTCATCTCGAAACACACCTACCGTCACAATCTCCGAGGGTAAGCGCCGAACAATCTCACGCACCTTGCTTGGCGCAACTTGTCGAGGAGAAGGAGCAAACACGAATCCGAGTGCGTCGGCACCTAACGCCACTGCGAGCAACGCATCTTGCTCATTGGTAATGCCGCAGATTTTGATGAACACAACTGATAACGCTAGTTCGTTGTAGTTGTGACGCGCAGTGATCCGATCACCGCTGCTGGGTCATTACTCACTACCAGGCTTTCGCCAACCAATACAGCGTCGTACCCTGCATTGCGCAACGATTGCGCGTCATGCGCGTCGCGCACACCCGACTCTGCCACCTTCACGATTTCCGACGGAATCACCGCAGCCATTCGCACCGCTCGCTGGTGATCCACCTGAAACGTCTGCAAATCGCGCTGATTCACGCCAATCATCTTGGCGCCCGCTGCAACAGCGCGATCAACCTCGGCTTCATCATGCGTCTCTACTAACACGTCAACACCAATCTCGGTTGCCAACTGATGAAAGTCCACCAGCTCTGCTTGGGACAACGCAGCGACGATCAAGAGCACGCAGTCAGCACCCATCAAACGCGCATCACAAACGTCGCGTTCGCTGACCGTAAAATCTTTGCGCAATACCGGTATCGAGGTCGCAGCGCGTGACTGTTGCAAGTCATCTATTGATCCGCCAAATGATTCTTCGTCTGTCAAGACCGACAAGCAACTTGCCATTCCAAGTTGATATTGCTGCGCCAATTGAGCCGCGACGATGTCTTCTCGAAGCACACCCTTGGATGGCGATCGCCTCTTGATCTCCGCAATGACTGCGAGTTGCGACAAAGCATCAGAACGCAAACTCGTTACGAAGCCTCTTGTTGGAGGCATCGATTTCGCTTGCTCAATCAGTTGCGATAACTGCCGAGAATCATTGTTCGCCGCAATTCGATGCCGTTCAAGAATCTTGGCGAGGTACAACGCTTACAGTCCTTTGCCACCCACTGGCTTCAAAAACGACATTTCTGGTGCACCATCAACAAATGGGGCAAGAGACTGTGACCATGTTGCAAATGCTGCACTACTCGAATGGGCCTTTGCCGAAGCATCGTCTTCGTACAACTCGTAAAACCACACCACGTTTTCATCCACGAGATCGTGGTGAAACAGATAGGTCAGAGTTCCTGCTTCGCCCTGTGCCGTTGCAAGACCAGGTTGCACTGCAGCCGTCATCGCATCGCGCTGACCGGCTTTGACTCGAATTTTTACTGCAATTGCTACTTTGCTCATGTCGGTTTCCTCTTGGTCTGTGATATGTGATTGGTTATTGGTGAATAGTAACTTCTAAAAACCTATTTTTGCGCGCAACACGCTTTCGAGATCACTCATTGCAACTCGTTCCTGATTTGTTGTGTCGCGTTCGCGAATCGTTACGGCGCCGTCCTCAAGAGAATCAAAATCAACGGTTACGCAAAACGGAGTGCCGATTTCGTCTTGTCGCCGATATCTGCGGCCAATGGCCTGCGTCTCATCAAATTCGCACATGTAGCGCTTGGCCAACTTGGAATAAATCTCTTTGGCAAGCGGCATCAGCGTGTCTTTCTTCGACAATGGCAACACAGCAACTTGATAAGGAGCCAACCGAGGATGTAGGCGCAACACTGTGCGCGGCTCGTCGTTAATCACGTCTTCGTCGTAGGCCGCAAGCAAAAATGCGGCCATCGTGCGATTGGCACCTGCAGCGGGTTCAACCACAAAGGGCACGTAGCGCTCGTTGGTTGCTTGATCGAAATAGTCAAGTTTTTGCTTCGAAAACTCGGCATGACGCTTGAGATCAAAATCGGTGCGCTGAGCTATGCCCTCGAGCTCTCCCCAACCCCATGGAAATTTAAACTCAATGTCACTCGTGCCTGCGGAATAATGCGACAGTTCGTCCGCCGCATGCGCGCGCAAACGCAACATCTCAGCAGGAATTCCGTACTCGATGTACCAGTTCATGCGCTCTTGACACCAATATTGGTACCAGTGTGCACTTTCGGCTGGCGGAACAAAATATTCCATCTCCATTTGTTCAAACTCACGAGTTCTAAAAATGAAGTTGCCTGGTGTTATTTCATTACGGAAAGATTTTCCCACCTGCGCGATACCAAAAGGTGGCTTGCGTCGCGAGGTCTGCAATACGTTTGCAAAGTTGACAAACATGCCTTGCGCAGTCTCTGGACGCATATACACATCGGTGCCCTCGCCCTCGACTGGGCCGGCGTGGGTCTTAAACATCAAGTTAAATGCTCGTGCTTCGGTAAATGTGCAACCCTTCATCTTTTGTGGGCAATCTCGATCGTCTAACTGATCTTCGCGAAAACGTTTCTTACACACCGTGCAATCAACGAGTGGATCACTGAAGTTGGCCAAGTGGCCACTGGCTTCAAACACAGCGTGTGGTCCCAAAATTGCGGCATCAATCAACATCACATCATCGCGTTCTTGCACCATGGCACGCACCCACGCGTCTTTCACATTGCGCAACATCAAAGAACCAAGTGGGCCGTAGTCATATGACGAGCGAAACCCGCCGTAGATTTCGGCGCTTGGATAGACGAAACCTCGACGCTTACAGAGGTTGACTATTTGCTCAAGATCAGTCGCGGGCATTGATACAGACTACAACCAGCCAGTAATCCAAACCCGACAAGTTGATTAGCCGCGATCAAACATTGCGACAGAGCGCAGTCGTCGTTCAATGTGATGCTCCATTGACTGGGTAGCAAGATGCGTTATCTCGGCAGTTGCCGGCGTCGCTGATTGAGCAAGTGCGGCATTGAGTTGCCCACCCAAAACCTGTTGCAACAACACAACTGCGCCCGCACTGATCGAAACACCTGTACGACATTCTTTGCACTGAACACCGCCCTGGATCATGTCAAATGCCACTAATGGCGCCTGCGAATTGCACGACACACACCTCTCCATCTGCGGGCACACCCCCTCAGCGGCGAGCAGCTTCCAATAAAAGGCTGCCAGCACCAATGGCGAAGCCTGCTCGGCAAGTGCATGTAATGCGCCGACAAGCATTCGATAGAGGTGTGCAGACGGCTGTCGATCATCAGCAATCATGTCAACCGCTTCCAGCATCGAGAGCCCCTGGGTGAGTCGGTCCAAATCAGCGTGTAGCGGAGCAGATGATTCAATCAGTTCAACCTGAGTAACGGTGTCGAGGTTCTTCCCCTTGTACAGCAATACCTCGACATGACTGAGTACTTCTAGGCGAGCACCAATTTTTGATTTGGTTTTGCGCACGCCCTTAGCAACCGCGCGCACTTTGCCATGATCTTGCGTCATGATCACGACGATGCGATCTGCCTCACCCAACTTGTAGGTACGCAGCACCACTCCCTTATCGCGGTATTGGGTCATGAGTCCACACCACCAAACCGTCGGTCTCTGCGCTGAAAATCATCAACCGCCATTTGCACATGCTCAACATTGCATTTGCGCCACGACACATCCAGAAAAACCAATTCGCTATAACTCAACTCCCACATCAAACTCGGTGGAATCTGATTTGGAGATCCAAAAATCAAAATTAAGTCGGGGTCAACAAAGCCAGGTGGCAACATTGCTGCGCGGAGGTTTTCCTCGGAGATGATTTTGGGATGATGTTTTGCGCTCTCGTGTGTTGCGATCTGGTTGAGTGCACCAACAAATCTCTCTCGGCCGTCAGCACACAAATCAACAACTACTACAAGTCCATCTTTTGCAATGAAAGAAATTCTGTTGTTATCGCGCTGTCCACCACAGGCTTGTAGCACCACTGCAGCAACTTCATCTTCTAACGCGTTTGAGCCCGCATACGGGCACACCGTCAACCATCGCGCACCCGATCCGTGCACCGATTCCACAAGCGTGTCTAGTTGCGTTTTCCATTCTTCGACGCTTGCCAAACTCCACTCGTGGGTGGTTCCCCCGCAGACCATCACGTGCCAGAGTCCGCCCTCGCTTGCTCCTTGACCAGTCGCACTGCTTGTAGATCTCTTGGCCATCCCTCTATTGTCGCATGAAGCCTTACGATGGTGCTTCCAATGAATGCAATTCCTTCCTCCCACGGCCCTCATGTGGCTTGCATCATGGATGGCAATGGACGGTGGGCAAAACGACGTGGTTTGCCTCGCACCGCAGGTCATACAGCCGGCGAAGAAAACCTCGCCGAAGTAGTGCGCATTGCATCTGCTCGGGGCGTTGGCCACCTCACCGTGTTTGGATTCTCGACCGAGAATTGGGTCAGACCTAAGGCCGAGGTTCGCCACATTTTGTCGCTGCACAAGCGACTGTTCGGGCGGATCCAAGAACTCAATGACAATAATGTGCGAATCAACTGGATTGGCCGACCATTCGCCGACGCAGATGCTCGTACTCCCGCGTTTGTGCAGCGCGCAATTCGCCAAGCCATTGACGACACTGCATCCAACACCGGCATGGTGCTCACTGTTGCATTCGACTATGGAAGTCGGGCCGAACTGTTGCGAGCGGCACAACAATGCGTGAGTTCGAGCAGCTCAGGCACACCGATCACCGCTCTTTCAGTACAGTCGCATTTATACAGCCCCGAGTTACCCGATGTTGACCTCTTAATCCGCACATCGGGAGAAAGTCGAATCTCTAATTTCATGTTGTGGCAGATCGCTCATGCCAAGGTGTACTTCACCGAGCGTTCGTGGCCCGATCTCGACGCAGTCGAGTTTGATGCAGCACTGGCGCTGCTTCGCTCGTGAACGACAAAGACATTCAGCGCAACACGCTTTCGCTTTTGCACACTGTTACTGCAGCATTGCCACATGTAGAAGAACGCCAGGGCCAAAACGAAATGGCGGTTGCCATTGCGTTGGCCGTTGAAAGAAACCGTCATCTCATCGTGCAGGCAGGCACAGGAACCGGCAAAACGCTCGGATATTTGGTGCCGCTTATCGCATCAGGAAAACGAATTGTCGTTTCCACATACACCAAGGCTCTGCAAGACCAACTTGCCGCCAACGATCTGCCACTGCTTGCACAAGTATTAGGAAAAGAACTTGACCGCAACATTTCGTGGGCTGTTCTCAAAGGGCGTAGCAATTACATATGCGCACAGCGAGTCGACGAGATCGCTGCACCGAAGCAGGCCAAACTCGACCTAGAAACCGTTTCAGTAAAAGTCACGAAAGAAGTTTCTCGCCTTACCGAGTGGTTCACACAAACCGACACGGGTGACCAAGGTGACCTCACATGGAGTCCAAGCGATCAAGCGTGGCGCATGGTCAGCGTCGGCAGCGACGAGTGTCCTGGCGCACAACGATGTCCTGCTGGTGCACGTTGCTTCGCCGAGCGTGCGCGCGACAAGGCTGCAACAGCAGATGTCATCGTCGTGAACACACATATTTACGGTTTACACATCGCAACAGGTGGAGCGCTGCTCCCAGATCACGACGTTGTGGTATTTGATGAAGCCCACCAACTCGAAGACGTCATCAGCGCATCGGTCAGCACCGAAATTGGGCCAAGTCGCGTGAATGCTGTGGCGTCTTCACTGCGCGCAATCATCCGCGATGATGCCACAAGTGGATCGCTCAACCAGATTGCCCACGATTTGCAATTGACACTCTCCCCCTCTGTCGACAAACGATTGTCAATACCACTTCCCGATGACATCCAAAATGAACTGATCAAGTTGCGACTCAAGATTGATGCTGCGCTTGAGATGTTGCGCACAATCAACAGCAAAGACGAATCCGCCAAGCAGCGAGCACTGCGAGCGCAAACGCTGTCGACCCGACTCATTGAGTCAATCGATATTTGCCTCATGGCGCTCAAGGGTCGAGTCGCATTCGTCAGTGGTACTAAAGATCGACCTGTTCTTGAGATCGCCCCACTCAACGTTGGGCCTTCATTGGTTGAAAACGTTTGGAATCAACGAACAGCAATTCTTACAAGCGCAACCATTCCGCTCTCATTACCCAACCGCATTGGTCTTGCCGATGGAACGGTCGATGCCATTGACGTCGGTAGCCCTTTCGACTACGAACAAAGTTTGTTGTACTGCGCAAAACAATTGCCCGAACCCAGCAATCCTCTACGCGACAATGCGGTACACGACGAAATTGAGCGTCTGATCAACGCTGCTGGCGGCAGAACACTCGCATTGTTCACCACCTATCGCGCCATGCATCTCGCGGCTGACGAAATGGCAAAACGACTGCCATTCCAAATTTTGCGTCAGGACGATTTACCAAAGATGGCGCTCATCAATGCCTTTGCTGCAACTGAGTCGTCATGTCTTTTCGCAACTGCCGGATTTTTTCAGGGCGTAGACGTTCCAGGTCGCACACTGAGCCTCGTGATCATTGACAAGATTCCTTTTCCACGCCCAGACGATCCGCTCTTAAGCGCACGACGAGACGTCATCGGTCGGTATTACTTCAGCGAGATCGATATTCCACTTGCGGCAACGCAACTAGCCCAAGCATCGGGACGACTTATTCGCTCCCAAACTGATCGCGGTGTTGTTGCCATCCTCGACCCACGACTTGCCACCAAGGGCTACGGCAAGACACTCGTTGCAACACTTCCACCCATGCCACGCACTGTCGATCTAGAAGAGGCCGAATCTTTCCTACGCAGTCTGGCGTGATCTCACCTGGCAACCAGTTTGTATCCCATGCCATGAACGGTCTGAATAATTGACGGATTCATTGGCTGATCTTCGATCTTTACTCGTAAGCGCCGAATGTGTGCATCGACAAGTCGCGAGTCACCAAGATATTCATAACCCCACACCCGCTCAAGCAATTGATCGCGAGACAGCACCATCCCAGGATGATCGGCGAATTCACACAGCAAATTGAATTCGGTTTTGGTCAAACTCACTTCAATCCCATTCTTGCGAACGACACTGAGTTGACGATCTAATTCAACGGCCCCAAAACGCGAAACAAGAGCAGCACTCACTACTGATGATGGTTCCACCAAATGGGTGCGCCTTAAGGCGGCGCGAATTCTTGCCGCCAACTCTTTTGCTACGACTGGTTTCGTCACATAGTCATCGGCACCAGCCTCGAGCCCTGCAACCAAATCGTGGGTGTCTGTTTGTGCAGTCACCATAATGATCGGCACGATCGAGTGCTGGCGCAACTGTCGACAGACTTCGAAACCCGAAATGTCAGGAAGCCGCAAGTCGAGCAACACCAGATCGGGATTGTGCTCTGTAAATTTTGCAAGCCCATCAGCGCCATCCTTGGCCTCAACCACCGCATACCCCTCGTCCTCGAGGGCTAGGCGCAACGCGCTTCGAATCGCGGTGTCGTCTTCGATAAAGAGCAGCGAATGCATGCAAGCAGTCTGCCCGAAGTGGCCAAATTGTTACCAAAAACGCACAAAATTCGTGCGTAGGAGTCAAATACGCCCACAACAATAGAGCCATCGAACCGGTGGGCGATCATGCTCCCCCTTGATCCTCACCGGTTCGGATCTCCCCTTCTTCCTGCCATGCTTAGTGCATGAACACGATGCGGCGCTTTCCAAATCTGTTCGGTCTTCGCGGTCGCATGGTTGCGTTCTTTAGTCTCGGCGCTCTCGCTGCTGCAATCGCCTTAAGTGTTGTCACCTTTGCGAGCACAAGATCATATTTGCTCAGTCAGCGCAGCGAGGTGGCAAAACGTCAAGCATTCAACAACGCACAACTTGTGCGCACGCTTTACGCCGAAAACCCCACAGATGTGGATCAGCTGATTGCAAACATTCGCAGCGAACGCGGCGGATACGCAGTGTTGCACCTGGATGCCACAGAGACTGAAAGCGAGTATTTCTTTGCTCAAGAGCCACTTCGATTTACTCAATCAAATTTGCCACAAGAGCTTGTCACCCGCACGCTGCAAGGAAACACTGGTCGACAACGCTTCACCTTTGACTCCAACCCCTATGAAGCAATTGGTGTATCAATTCCGTCGATACATGCTCAATATTTCGAGGCATTTCCTCTTGGAGATGTTGCGACAACCCTTGGAACGATTCAGACAACGCTGCTTATTGGCGTAATTCTGATCACCGTTGCCGCAGCCTTTTTGGGGTTATCAACCAGCCGCAATGTGTTGCGTCCGCTACTGCGTGTAACAGGGGCGGCCGACGAAATTGCTACAGGCGGTCTCGACACGCGCTTGGAAATTGAAACCGACCCAGACCTGATCAGGCTCGTGACGTCGTTTAACGACATGGCAGATGCGGTTCAACAACGCATCGAACGCGAGCAGCGTTTCGCTAGTGACGTGAGCCATGAACTGCGGTCTCCTGTTACGGCACTTGGTGCGGCAGTTGATGTGTTGGTGTTGAAACGAGAAGAATTTTCGGATCGCAACAAAGAAGCAATCGACATTCTTGCATCGCAAGTCAAACGTTTTGACCGCACCGTCATTGACTTGCTCGAGTTGTCGCGATTGGATGCGGGAGCAAGTGAGAACAACCTAGAAAATGTTCATCTCAGCGACCTCATTAGGCGCATCATGGCACGGCACAAATTTGATCACATTGCTTTTAACGACTCGACTATCTCTTCGCACAGTTCACTTGGCGCCGTCGACGAGGTGATCGTTGATCGCCGACGAGTTGAGCGAATTTTGCTCAACTTGCTTGAGAATGCTCGCGATCACGGCGGTGGAGCAACACGTGTAACTCTTGCCGATCAAGACGATTTTTTTATTCTCAGTGTTGAAGACGCGGGACAAGGCATTGCTCTCAGCGAACGCACACGAATATTTGAGCGCTTTGCGCGTGGTACAGCAGCACGTATGTCAACCGGTAGCGGTCTTGGCCTCGCCATCGTGCAAGAGCATGCGCGCGCACTTGGTGGCACAGCGCATGTCGAAGACTCCCCAACCGGAGGCGCAAAATTTGTAATTACGATCAAGAAAACTCAATCGGCATGAATTCGTCAAACAAAACACCGCGTTCATTTGCGCTACTTGTTGTGCCATGTGTTTTATCGCTGATAACCCTCTCCTCCTGCGCTGTTCCAAACAGTGGGTCATATCAAAAAGTTGCATCTGCCGACATTCCATTTGGGCTCAATGAACCCCAAACAACAATCCCCGAGACCACAACAACAATTGCCGACCCATCAACATTGGACACAACGGTTGTCGCGGTCTCCGAACCGATTGATCTTTTTTTCATCTCTAATGCAAAGATCATCAAAGTCCAACGAAACGTTGCGAGCCCTGCATCTCCGTCGCAATCACTGTCATCACTCGTCGAAGGTCCGAGCAGCAGTCCCCAATTTGTAGGACTTCGTTCGGCACTTCCAACCAACTTCTCCGCCAGTGTCGAGGTCGTACGCGGTGTTGCGCGCGTTGATGCATCGAGTGCTTTCCTAAATACTCTTTCTGGACTCGATCAAAAATTGGCGATTGCGCAAATCGTTCTCACGCTTACTAGCCGTCCAGGTGTTGGTCAGGTGCTCTTCAGCGTTGATGGCAAACTTATTTCAGTGCCACGCGGTCGCGGAGACTCTGTCGCAAGTGGAGTTGCCGTTACTTTTGACGACTATTCAGCACTGATCAATCAGCAATAGCCACCGCAATACCGAACTAGTAGCCGAGGCGCTCTACTCGCTCAGGGCGTTGCTGCCAATTTTTATCTACGACCACAGCCAATTCTAAAAACGTGCCGCTTGGAAGCTGTCTGCGCACATTGGTACCAACGATCTTGAGCATCGCGCCGTTTTTACCAATCACCATTCCTTTTTGACTCTCACGCTCAACGACGATCTCACACCGAATTCGTGGTGGCTCATACTCGGTCACACGAGTTGCAATCGAGTACGGCAGTTCTTCATGCGTGTTCTCAAGCAATTGCTCGCGCACCAACTCTGCGATCCACACACTGTCCGGCGTCTCAGTTATCATCTCGGCCGGATAGAGCAATTCGCCTTCTGGCATTCGCGTGGACAGATACGCAGTGAGTTCGGCAACGCCGTCACCAGTTTTTGCGCTAATCGGAAAATACTCGGCAGCCCCTAATGATGACAAGGCCTGCAACTGCTTCAGAATCTTGGCTGGCTCAGCTCTGTCAATTTTGTTGAGGATCACCACTGCTTTTGACATGTCGATGTGGTTACTCACATACTTGTCGCCAGTGCCAAAGGTCTGCGTGGCATCAATCACCAAACAAACAACATCTACATCTTTTGTCGACTCGAGTGCAGTTGCATTAACCCGCTCGCCGAGTGCACTCACGGCCTTGTGAATGCCCGGTGTATCGACAAAGATCAGTTGGGTTTCGGCGGTTGTGAGCACACCGCGAATTCGGTTGCGAGTAGTTTGCGGCTTGTCGGAAACGATGCTGACCTTCTTGCCACAAATAGCATTCAGCAGCGTGGATTTGCCAACGTTTGGTCGGCCAACAAAAGAGACAAAGCCAGATCGCATTGGTTACAGGCTACGAGTAGATGAAGTGTCCACTCGGCTCTTCACGCTGCCATACTGCAGAGATGCAAAATATCGATCCAAAAAAGTGGTTTGATCGGATGCAGCCACAGACACTACAGATCGCCACCTGGTTGCTCTATTTCGATGGATTTTTCGCGTTAGTGAGTTTGATCGACAAATCGGGATATATCGGTTACCTGCGTTACCAATACCCCTTTGGCTTTCTGCTTGGATTAATTTCCGTTGCTTTGTATGTTTCTGGTGGCTTACTGATGGCTAATGACCTCAAGATTGGCTACAAACTCAGCGTTCTAGCTGCAGCGTCGCCATTCGTGCTTCGATTTCTCGCCGTGCGCTCACTAGCCCAAAATTTTGAAACTCAAAGCCCAATCGGAATCACCGACTATGTGACTGGTCGAATTTTTGGTGGATCAGTCATTAGTAGCGCGTTTGACATTGCCGTTCTCGCACTGCTTTTGCACACGCAGTCCCGTGAGCATCAGCGCATCTGGTATCGCTAAACTTCTTCTATGACCACAATCATCAAAGACCACGAAGATCTCAAGGCACATGTTGGCCAACATTTGGGATACAGCGATTACATGACAGTCACCCAAGAGCAAGTGCAGTTATTTGCAGACGCAACAGGCGACCACCAGTGGATCCACCTCGATGTCGAAAAAGCAAAGACTGGCCCGTTCGGACAAACAATTGCTCACGGATATCTCACCTTGTCACTTGCACCTGTGTTGATGGCGGGCATCTGGCGACATGAGGGCACCAAGATGGGCGTCAATTACGGTGCCAACAAGATTCGTTTTATGTCGCCTGTGCCAGTTGGATCAAAAATTCGTGCCGGCGCAAAACTTCTGCAGGTCGACGACATCGCTGGTGGTGCACAAGTTGTCGTTGAAACAACGTTTGAAGTTGAAGGCGCAACGAAACCCTCGTGCGTCGCCGAACTTATCTTCCGCTACTACTACTAATTATCAGTCTCTAGCGATAACTCGCCATTATTTTGGCGAACTCATCCATCGTGTGAGTGCTCGGGTAATCGACGCACCATGGAATGAAGCCTGTGCACCCAACCTTGATGTACGCAGCAATCTTTTGCGCAACTTGCTCTGGCGTACCAACCATGTTGGACTTTTGCCAAGTCTCGAACTGATCACCTCGGCCACTAGCAATCTGAAACTCTCGACACTCTTGCTCGGTGTCGCGAATGAGAATTTCACCAGAAATGGTTTTGCCAATTTCGTCGGCATCTCGACCAACACTCAGACAATGACCTTTTAATATCTCAACCTTGCGCGCAAAATCATCAGGCGATCCACCAAAGTTTGAGTAGTTGGCATGTTGTGCCACCACTCGCAAGGTCAACTGCTCGCCACCGCCACCAATCCATATTGGCGGATGCGGGTTTTGTAGCGGCTTCGGGTCGCAGTTAGCGCGTGATGTTTGGTAATACTTGCCCTCATACGTTGTTTCTTCTTGTGACCACATCATCTTGACAATCTCGACCGTCTCGCGCAACATACCAATTCGGTCTTTTGGCACGGGAAATTGATACCCATAACTTCTAAATTCATTTTCATACCAACCAGCACCGATACCCCAGTCAAGACGTCCACCAGAGATCACATCAAGTGTTGAGGTGATCTTGGCAAGCAATGCAGGTGATCGATACAACGCACAACCCACCATCTGCCCAAGACGAATTTTGGTCGTGATCTGGCTCATTGCGGCCATCACTGTCCAACACTCAAACACAGCCTCGTGTGCCGGACGAGGCACATTATGAAAATGGTCGTACACCCAAATTGAGTCGAAGCCCAACTGCTCGGCCCGCTTTGCGATGTCAACAGATGCCTGCCATTTTTCGGCAGCAGTTGGAATCTTTACCAATTCCATCTTCCAGCCTTGAGGAATGAACACCCCAAACGTAATGTGCTGTTTGGTCATAGCGGTAGATCTCCTGTCGCCTTCTTCGTTGATCCGTGATCTTTGTATGCAGCAATTGTTCGCTGCGCAATACGCATTTGATGAATCTCGTCTGCACCATCGGCAAACCGACTCCATCGTGCCTGTTGCAACATGCCAGCAAGAGGTGTATCGGTCGAATAACCCAAAGCGCCATGCACCTGAATTGCGCGGTCAACAATGCGCCACAAACTATTGGCCACAAAGTGTTTGGCCATCGAAACCTCGCTAGTGAACTCAAGACCATGTTCGATCTTGTAGGCAGCGTGCAAGACCATCAGTTTGCATTGGTATAACTCCATCGCAGAGTCAGCGATCAACCACTGAATTCCCTGCTTCTCCGCCAAGATCGAGCCGTGCGAATATCGGTCGAGTGAGCGAGCAACCATCATGTCGAGTGCGGTCTCGGCTTGGCCAATCCATCGCATGCAGTGTGCAAGACGCGCTGGCCCCAAACGATATTGACCCAGCAAGTGACCTTGTCCGCGACCACCAAGCATGTTGCTCGCTGGCACTCGCAAATCTTCAATCAAAATCTCGCAGTGGTTGTGCCCACCAGACATCGTTTCCACATCCCGAACAACGTTCCATCCTTCACTCGGAATGTCGACGATGAAACACGAGTTTGCCGCTTGGGGTAGATCTGGGTCTTCTTCGGTGCGCGCAACGAGAAGCGCAAACTGTGCTCCGCGAGCACCAGAAATAAACCACTTGTGCCCGTTGATGACCCATTCATCCCCGTCTTGATAAGCAAACGTCTTAATCAGAGTTGGATCACTTCCTGCAACTTCTGGTTCGGTCATCGCAAAACACGAACGGGCCGTACCTTCGCACAAAGGACGCAAATATTTTTCTTTTTGCTCCGGCGTTGCCCAATGCAACAACGTGTGCTGATTGCCTTCATCTGGTGCTTGCGCGTTCAGGACGAACGGCCCAATACTGACTTTGGCGGCCTCGGCCGATACAGCAGCCATCGCGGTTGGGCCAAGACCCATGCCACCCCACTCGGCGGGCATGTGAGGCAACCATAATTTCCAGTCTTCACGCGCAACTTTTCGCAACTTCACAATCGTTTTCACTACCTGCGAACGATCGTGTTGATCAATCGCATCCCACTGCGGACGAACCACGGTGTCCATAAAATCTCGCACCTGCATCCGAACCTTCTCGACCTCTGGTGGAAATGAAAAATCAATCATCTTGCAAGTTTGCCCGATCACGACACATTGCCACGAGTCGGCTTCTGGTCGTAGCCTGAATACTGTGAGCAACGCTTGGGACTCTGTCGACTTGCCGCAGGGCCAAGCCAAAGTGCACGCCGTGCGCACCATGTTTGATGCCATTGCACCTCGCTACGACCTCGTCAACCGCATTATGACATTTCGGCTCGATGTGCGCTGGAGGCGCAAGGCCATTGCCAACCTCGGGCTTCGTGCAAACAGTGTGATTCTCGACTTGGCTAGCGGCACTGGCGACATGTGCATCGATCTTCGCAAGGCAGGTTATGTGCCACTTTCAATGGATTTATCTCTGGGCATGTTGATCGCCGACCGCAGTCATGCTCCTCGCACGCAGACCGATATTTTGCATTTGCCTTGCGCTGACAATGCTGTCGATGGCGTCACCTGCGGTTTTGCGTTGCGCAATTTGCTCGACCTCAACATCTTCTTTGCCGAACTCGCTCGTGTTACCAAACCTGGTGGCCGCATTGCACTGCTTGACGTTGGTATACCGACAAACCCGTTCATCAAGTGGGGCAACAACATTTACTTTGGCAAAATCGTTCCGCGCATTGGCGGACTTCTTTCCAATCGTGCTGCCTACAACTATCTGCCAAAAAGCGTTGCCTACCTACCGTCGCCTTCAGCGATGGTTGAGATGCTCACCCGCAACGGATTTGTCTCTGTCGAGCACCGACAACTTTCAGGTGGTCTCACTCAGCTGCTGCTCGCGACAAAGGCTTAGTCATGCGCGCTACTACGCGTCTGCTTTCTACAGTCTCAACAACTCACACAGTCGATCAAATTGATCTCACTGCAATTGCAGGTTCTGAAGGAATGTTGTTTGTGCGAAATGGCGTTGGCTTTGCCACGCGCGGCGTTGCTGCTCGAGTTGCTTCCCATCAAGCAAAAAACTTCATCTCAAGCATCAGCGTCGACGATGAAGTCAATGCTCCCGGAAGTGGACCAATACTGATCGGCGCGATTCCCTTTGATTCACAGCAACCTCACGATTTTGTTCTTCCACAATTGCTTGTCTGTAAATCTGAAGATGGTCGTTGCTGGGTGACGACAATTGACGATGAACATCACGATGCCAGCGCGCTATTTGCCCCCGATCTCAACCAAGCGCCCGCACCTAGTGCTACATCGGCTTCGTTTACCGTCACACCTGGGGTCACTCTCGACACCTACCTGAGCGCCGTGAAAGCGGCGCGCGACGCTGTGCGCAACGGCACTATTACCAAAGCCGTCATTGCTCGCGACGTGTTTGTCAGCAGCAGCGAGTCGATGAACATCCACGCAGTTTTGCTGCGTCTTCGCAACTCGTTCGGTTCGTGCTATCAATTTTCTCTCGACGGTTTCATTGGGGCATCACCCGAGTTACTTGTCTCCATCATCGACGGCGAAGTATCGAGTCATCCCCTTGCTGGCACTGCACCACGCACCGGCGACCCTGCAACCGATGCCCAACTTGCAGCATCGCTCCTCGGCTCTACAAAAAATCAAGTTGAACACCGTGTCGTCATTGACGCAGTACATGACACCTTGCTGCCTTGGTGTTCGTATCTCGATTGGGAGCCAGAGGCAAGCATCGTTGCTGTAGCCAATGTGCAACACCTTGGCACACGGATGTTGGGCAGACTCTCCGAACCGTTTCTCCATGTACTCGATGCCGTTTATGCATTGTCACCTACGCCAGCACTCGGTGGACATCCACGTGAGAAAGCGCTACAACTGATCGCCGACGTTGAGGGAATGTCGCGTGGTCGTTACGGTGGCGCCATTGGTTGGTTTGACAATCGAGGCAACGGAACCTGGGCTGTTGCCATCCGTTGTGCCGAATTCTCCAACAACAACACCACGGCACGGTTGTTTGCAGGCGGCGGAATTGTTGCAGACAGTGATCCGAATGCAGAACTTGCTGAAACTCAAGCAAAATTGCAAGCAATGCTTGCTGCGATCATTCGCCCTTAAGCGCCTTGACTACAGCGGCATAGACCGCGTCATGATCGGCCACATTCTGGCGGCGATCAGTGTTGACAATGATTACTCGAGAACCCTGTTGTTGCAACGCATCTCTAAGTTGCAGAACAGTTTGTACTGTGACATGCGCAAGACCATGTGCTTGCGCCAATAAACCGATGTCAACAGCGTGTGGGGTACCAAATAATTGTTCAAATCTTTGCGACTCCAGCGTTGTTGCTTGGGGCAAGAAACTAAATATGCCACCGCCCTTGTTGTCAACGACCACAATCTTGAGATCAACTTCTCGTTGCATCAAGTTGAGTAATCCATTGGTGTCATGCAGTAACGCAATATCGCCAATCAACAATGCAGTCTCGTGCCCACTTTCCACTGCAATTCCTACCGCCGTCGACACCACACCATCGATGCCATTGACGCCACGGTTAGCAAGCACTCTGAGCCCAACTCTTGGTGCACTAAACCATTCCACATCGCGCACGGGCATGCTCGAAGACAACACCAAATTTGCATCGGGGGGAAGCTCGCCCACCACTGTGCGTGCCACCAAAGGTTCAGTTAATTCGCTGGTGTCACTCCACATCGCAGCGAGCACCGCGCTACAGGTTGCCTGTGCATCTGCCCATTTACTCAACCATGCACCACCAACGTTAGGTGACAACACCTCTGAGAGACTCTGACAAACCTGTGATACGGGCGCAACAATGTGTGCTGCAACAATCTTGTCTGGATCAATCAAAAGTGGAGTCTCACTCACCGCCATGTACGTGCACTCGCTCTCACGAATCCATGTATTCACAACTTTTGAAACTGGTGGTTCTCCAAAACGCAACACCACTTGTGGACGAAAGGCATTGGCGGTATCCGCATCGCGCAATAAAATATCGGCATTGCTCACCACAGTTGCACCGCATGCCTCGCTTGCAACAACACGACATCCGCTGCGACTATCTGCCAGCACGGGCCACTGCAATTTCTGCGCTAATTCAAGTACACATCTCGGATCATCAATTCCATTGCCAGCCAGAATGACACCCTTCTCCCTGCTGCATGCCGAAACAAACTTTTCGATGAGATGCGCAGCAATTGAGCGCGGACTTTGCAGCACATTGTTTGCAAGCAAATCAACTGCTGGTGGCAACTCACCTGCTTCACCAACCAACGGTTCTCTAAATGGCAAATTGAGATGTACAGGGCCAGGGTCTACATGCACAGATGCTTGCAATACTTGTTGTGCGAGTTGCCGCCATGTCTGTGCTTGCGCATCATCTGCAACTCCCGCATCAACGAAGAGTCGTGTTGCCACCCCATATAAATTTTGCTGATCAATTGTCTGTGGCGCTCCAACACCCTGCAACTCTGGTGGTCGATCAGCGGTGCACACCAGCATCGGTACCGACGCATGATGAGCCTCCACAACTGCGGCATGAAACTCAACAGCGGCAGTGCCCGATGTGCACAACAAAATCGCTGGCATCGGTTTGGAGTCTTTGCTGGAGAGCCCAATACCAAGCGCAGCAAACGACGCCGAACGCTCATCATGGAAAACATGCAACTGCAACTCACTTCGAGCAGCGATCGCTAAAGCCATCGGCGTACTCCTTG
>CAZHIN010000013.1:0-5565 GCA_964532575.1 uncultured Acidimicrobium sp. | reverse complement strand
GGCGCAGAATGTCGCTGTGATTGCAGAACTACTCGTCATCCCCTCTATCGTGGCATCTATGCGGGTCATAATCTTCTCCGACGTCGTCTGCCCATGGTGTTACATCGGAAAACGCAGACTGGATACGGCCATTGCCAACCTGCGCGCTCGTGGAGTCGAGGTCGATCTCGACATTTCATATATGCCTTACCAGCTAGACCCCACAGCCCCAATCGGACAATCGATGCCAGTATCCGAGGCCTATGCCAAGAAATTCGGCGGTGCCGAAAAGGCTCAACAGATTCTTGCGCATGTGACAAACATCGCGTCCCAAGACGGCATTGTTTTCAATATGGACATCGCCCTGCGCGCAAATACCCTGCTGGCTCACCGACTGCTTGTGATGGCGCAACGCGACTATGGCAACGAAGTGCAAGCAACACTCAAAGAACGAATCATGCAGTCATACTTCACCGATGGTGACGACATTGCCGACCCAAAAGTTCTTTCAATGTGTGCAGCAAAGGTCGGCATCCCACACAACAGAGCATCTCAGTTCCTGGCTACCGACGAGTGCGTTGACGACGTACAAGATTCGCTGCAGATGGCTGCCGAAAATGGAATCACTGCTGTTCCTACATTTATCTTCAATGACCAGTGGTCAGTGCCAGGCGCACAAGATGTCGAGATGTTCGAGCGCGTCATTCAGCGACTCCTTGAACGCAACCCTGCATGATTCTGGCGCATGACCAACTTGCTCATCGGCAAGCGACTCAAAAAATTGCGTTCTTGCATGGCTTCACGCAAACGCGTCAGTCAATGCATGGCCTGATTAATAATCTGCATGTCTTGTCACCGCAAATTTCGGCACTGGCTGTCGATGCACCGCTGCACGGAGAGTCGCAACATGTCGTTACAGATGTGCCCGGTGCTGCCGACGCATTGGTTGAAACAGTTGGTCCCGCAATTTATTTGGGATACAGCATGGGCGCTCGCATCTGCTTGCATGCGGCGCTTCAACACCCCACATCAGTACACGGTCTCGTATTGCTCAGTGGCACAGCAGGAATCGTAGACCCAGCTCAACGTCAGCATCGCCAAGATGCAGACAACGAACTTGCCAATCATGTTGAGCAAGTTGGTACTCAGCAGTTCATTACAGAGTGGCTTGCAAAACCGATGTTTGCGCTACTTCCCGATGATCCACAGGACATCGCGCAACGTTGCACCAACATGGCATCATCGCTTGCAACCAGTTTGCGCATGTGTGGAACAGGTACTCAACAAAGTCTGTGGGACAAACTGCCAACTCTTTCCATGCCAGTACTACTTGTGGCTGGTGCTCACGATGAAGCCTTTTGTCAACACGCTCGCCGCATGCAAGAACTCATTGGCCCTCACGCCAGTGTGCATATCGTGCACGATGCTGGTCACAGCGTGCACCTTGAGCAACCTGCGCAAACAGCGCAAATCGTGTCTAATTGGCTGGCAACTCTTTAAAGCAAGAGCCCCAACGACAACAACAGACCAGTTGCCATCTGCGTTTTGCCCGTTGTTGCCAACACTGCAATAAGTTCGCGACCTTTTGCGCCACTTCGTACAACCCGAATTGCAGGCACAGACACCACAAGCCCCAACAGACCAACGATTGCTCCACGTCGAGATAAGGCGCACAACACAATCGCGATTGCACACGCAATAAACAGACCGTAAAACAGCGATCTTGTCTTGGCATCTCCAAGTCGCACAGCAAGTGTGACCTTGCCCACTTCGGTATCACCAGGTATGTCGCGCAAGTTGTTGATCACGAGCAGTGCCACGGCCAGGCAACCAACTGCTACAGATGCAAACACGCACAATAACGTCACACTTTGAGTCACAGCAAACATCGTGCCGCATGTTGCGACAAGTCCGAAAAATACAAAAACGAAAACTTCTCCTAGACCCATGTAGCCATACGGCTTCGGACCACCGGTATACAACCATCCTGCACCTATGCATGCAGCCCCAACCACTACGAGCCACAATGATGTTGCAAGCGCGATAAACAATCCAGCGATTGCGGCAACACCAAAAGCAATAAATGCTGCGCGTTTCACAACATGCGGCGCCACAAGTCCAGAACCAACTAGTCGCAATGGTCCAACGCGTTTTTTGTCAGTGCCACGCACACCATCTGAATAGTCGTTTGCATAATTGACACCCACCTGCAGAGCCAGGCTCACTACCAGCGCTAAGAATGCCAAAGTCCAATGCTTCGAGTTCGTACCTTGTAATGCACCAGCACAAGCACTTCCCACCATCACTGGCATGATTGCTGCAGGAAGAGTGCGCGGTCTTGCTCCGAGGATCCATTTCTGCACATGTGTCGGTTCTGCAGTTGTCATGTCACTATTGTTCCACGCTTCTTGCACTCAAGAGATGACCCTTGATGCGATCGCCCTATCCTGATGTCATGGCTCGCTTAATCGCCCTCGACATGCCCGCGAGCCAAACATTTGTCGAAACGGTTCAACGCATCTGGCAGGAAGGCGATGCAGTATTACCTCTTGATCAGCGACTTCCGTTGGCCGGCAAAAAGTTGTTGTTAGACGCACTGTCGCCGGCACAAATCATTGACACGCATTTCAACACTTCTTCGCTACCAAACAGCCGTCCAGTTGAGGCGGGCGACGCACTCGTCATCGCTTCGAGTGGATCAACGGGCCTGCCAAAAGGCATCGTGCACACTCATTCGTCGCTACTGGCAGGTGCACAGGCAAGTGCGTCACGGCTGCATTTGGCATCTACCGATCACTGGCTTGTCTGCATCCCCGTTTCTCACGTTGGTGGCTTCTCTGTCATCTCTCGTGCGCTGCACACAGGCGCGGCACTCACCCTGCACGGCTCATTTGATCCAATCGCTGTACAACGATCTACACAAAACGGAGTCACACACACTTCGTTGGTGGCCACAGCACTCTCACGTATTGATGCGTCTGTTTTTCGCAACATCTTGCTTGGCGGCAGCAGTGCACCGGCCAATTTGCCAAGCAATGTAGTCACAACATACGGAATGACCGAAACTGGTGGTGGAGTTGTCTACAACGGGATGCCTCTCGACAATGTTGAAGTCAAGATCGTGCAAGGCGAAATTTATCTGCGCTGCCCCATGCTGATGCGCGCATATCGCGACGAGCAAGATGTAGCCACACATGACGGTTGGTATCCAACGGGTGATATGGGCGAGCTTGATGTCAGTGGCAAACTCTCTGTTCATGGAAGGCAATCCGACATGATTATTACTGGCGGCGAAAACGTCTGGCCGTCAACAGTCGAAAGATCGCTCCTGTCACATCCAAAAATCGCTCAGGTTGTAGTGCGTGGTGCGCCCGATACCACATGGGGTCAACAAGTAGTTGCCTATATTGTGCTCGACGATTCAGCGAACGAATCTCACAACACAATTTCATCCACTGCACTGCTGTCCGAACTTCGCGATCACGTCAAACAAAATCTTCCGGCATTTTGTGCGCCAAAAAACATTATTGTGCTCGCCGAGATGCCACAAACAAGTCTTGGAAAGGTGGACGTGCAAGCACTACCAGTTGTAAACGAATAGCGACTACATGCCGCCCGAAGAAACCCCTGCGCCACCGTCAATCAAATAGGTTTCACCAGTCATCCAGCTCGCGAGATCCGATGCCAAAAAGGTTGCAAGGTTTGCGATATCTTGCGGTACTCCAAGTCGTTTGGTCGGTAGTCGTTTTGCGAGTGCGTCGCCAAAGTTGTCAACGAGCATTTGAGCGAAATCGGTTTGCACCAATCCAGGGGCGATACCAACAACTCGAGTAAGACCCAATTCCCCAGCGAGTTGTTTGGTCAAGTGAATAAGGGCTGCCTTTGTCAGGTTGTACACACCTAGGTTTCCTTCAGCGCGAAGTCCACCAACCGAAGCAATATTGATGATCACACCTGGGTGATCAACCATCCATGCTTCCCACACTGCCTGACACCAAAACAACGGGCCACGAAGATTGACCTGAAATGTTTTGTCGTATCGTGCCGGATCAATGCCCAATGTGGGACCCGCGTATGGGTTGGTTGCTGCGTTGTTGACAAAGATATCAATTTTCCCAAATTTTTTGATTGTCGCGGCAACACATGCCTGCGCAGTTTCGATGTCGCCAGCATTGCCGGCAAAAATTGCTGTATCGCCACCAATCTCTTCGGCCGTTGCACGCAATGAGTCTTCCTTACGTGACATCAACATGACTTTGGCGCCAGCCTCTACATACGATTTTGCGATTGCTTTACCGATACCGCGCGATGCTCCGGTTACGAGTGCAACTTTGCCTTCTAATGAGATTTCCATGACGGCGACATTAGCCGTCATTCAGTAATTGTGCTGACCCGCACCTTCTGCACTCGTCGTCCGTCTAACTCCTCCGTCGCAAACTTCCATCCCTGATGTTCAACTGAGTCCCCTACGACAGGCACACGACCCAGCATTCCAAAGATAAAACCACCAATAGTGTCGTATTCCGTCTCGGGAATTTTCGTCGAAATCTCATCGTTTAAGCGGCCAATTGACATCGACCCGTCCACAAGCAAGTCACCGTTTGGCAACACCCTCAACGAATCGTCTTCATCGTCGTGCTCATCCACAATCTCGCCCACAAGTTCTTCCAAGCAATCCTCCAACGTTGCAAGACCAGTCACGGTTCCATATTCGTCGGCAACGATCACCATGTGAAATTTCTTGGCTTGCATGCCACGCATCAAATCGGCAACGAGTTTTGTCTCTGGCACAACTTCTACTGTGCGCACTAAATCGCGCAAAATCTCAGTCCCTTTGCCCGAACGCTCAGCGATCACCAAGTCTTTGACATACACAATGCCAACGACATCATCCACATCATCATCGTCTTTTCTAAACACCGGTAGACGACTAAAGCCTTCGACAACTGCCTTATCAAGCGCGGCAGTCACCGTCATGTCGTCATCGAGAAACACCACATCGTGACGCGGCACCATGATCTCGCGCACCATCGTGTCACCAAACTCAATCACCGATTCAATTAACTCGCGCTCTTCGTGTTCAATCACACTGTCGTGGGCAGCGGCTTCAACGATTCCCAAAAACTCTTGCTCACCAATAAACGGACCCTGTGCGAGACCTTTACCCTTGACGATGACATTCGTGAGACGAATAAGCAGTCCAGATGTGATGCGTAGCGGCCAAAACCTCACAATAAATTCGGTAGGACGCGCAGTGATCGTTGCACCCTTAATCGGATTGAGTAATGCATAGGTTTTTGGTACTGCCTCTGCAAGTACAAAAAACAAAACAACGTTCAGTGCAACTCCAACTGCAACCCCTGCTGGTCCAAATAAATCGTTAGCAACGATGCCGGTGAGCGTTGCTTGCACAGTTTGTGAAACGTTGATCAATAGCAACAACGGGTTCACCCACATGGCGGGCTGAGCGGCGAGACGCACGAGGGCCTTGCCAGATTTAACGCCCTTCTCCGCCAGCGCTGCCGCACGTGGTTTTGTCATTTGCGACATGCTCATCTCTGCAAGCGACAAAAAGATCATCACAAA
>CAZHIN010000012.1:9487-31291 GCA_964532575.1 uncultured Acidimicrobium sp. | reverse complement strand
ACAACAACGAGACCACCGAGCACTAAAGCGGTGATGGCACACGAGAGCAGTACACCAAGCACCGCGCTTCCCCTCTCGGAGGGCGCAACAGACTCGGGTTGTGTACTCAGTCTTCGTCGTGAGCCAGAACCAGTGCTGCAGATGCAACAACTTGTCCTGCACCCAAACTCATGATGCGCACACCGGTGGCAGCACGACCTTGACTCGAAATCTCTTTGACTGGGGTGCGAATTGTTGTTCCACCCGATGCAACGACAACGACATCGTCGTCGAGACCGACCATAAAGGCTGCCACGACGCTGCCTTTTTTGCCTGTCAATTTAATTCCGATCATGCCCAACCCCCCGCGGCCTTTGCGCGCAAAGTTGTTCAGTTGAGTGCGCTTGCCATAACCAGATTCGGTGATCAACAAAATCGCAGAGTCGTCTTTGGCAATATCGAGGGCAACAACTTCGTCGTTTGTGCGCAACTTCATTCCGCGCACACCTGCTGCCGCACGACCCATTGGTCGCACACCTTTTTCGGCAAAACGAATTGTTTGTCCGCCCTTGGTCACCATAAACACGTCGTCGGTACCTGATGTCTCGATCACGCGCACCAGTTCGTCTTTGGGGCGCAACTTGAGTGCGATCAATCCGTCGCGGCGACTCGAGTTGTATTCATCAAACGCAGTCTTTTTCACTTGACCTTGTTTGGTTGCGAAGAACAAGAATCTTTCGCCAGCCAATTCGCGTGTGTCGATAATTGCCTGAATGGTTTCGCCTGGCTGCAACGGCAACAAGTTGACAATTGGAATACCCTTGGCGGTGCGTTCGCGCTCGGGGATCTCGAGAGCCCGCAAGCGATACACACGTCCGCGGTTTGAAAAGAACAACAAATATGCGTGCGATGTTGTGAAAATCACGTTGCGCACAATGTCATCGGTCTTCATCTTGGCGCCGCTTACTCCACGGCCACCTCGACCCTGGGTGCGGAATGAATCGGCGCTCACCGCCTTGATGTATTGCGCTTGTGTCATCACGATCACGAGCTCTTTGTCTTCGACGAGGTCTTCAACACCGAGTTCGCCCACGTCATGGGTGATCTGGCAAACGCGTGGTGTCGCAAATGCTTCGCGAACAGCGGTCATTTCTTTGCTGATTACTGCACGCAACTTGGTGTCGGAGTTGAGGATCGCTTGCAACTCTTTAATTCGTGCAAGCACATCTTTTTGCTCAGTCTCAAGATCAATTCGCGACAATCGTGTGAGTTGACGCAATTGCATGTCGAGAATGTCGATGGCTTGACGCTCGGTAAAGCCGTACTTCTTGCCCATCAACGCTTCTTTGGCTGATGCTGCGTCTTCGCTGCCCCGAATCAGTTTGATGATTTCGTCAATGACGTTGAGGGCCTTGAGTCGACCTTCCAAAATGTGATTGCGGTCGTTTGCTTTTTGTAAACGGAATGTAGATCTGCGAGTGATGACTTCAATTTGGTGATCGATATATCCGACGAGTGCGTCGCGCAGGTTGACCGTGCGTGGAACACCTTTGACCAACGCCACCATATTGACAGGAAAACTGGACTGTAATTGTGTCAACTTAAACAAGTTGTTCATCACCACGTTGGAGTTGGCATCACGCTTCAACGTGATGATCAAGTTTGTCTCACCACCCGACGAGTTGTCATTGACGTCAGCAATGCCGTCGAGGTCTCCGCCATCCACCAACTCTTGAATGCGCGATGCAATTGCCGAACAACTGGCTTGATACGGCAATTCGGTCACGATGATCTGCATTTGTCCGCGCTTGCCTTCTTCGATTGAGACTTTTGCGCGAGTCTTAATGCTTCCTCTACCAGTGCGATAGGCATCCATGATGCCCGCGCGTCCCAAAATCAAACCGCCTGTTGGAAAATCTGGGCCGTTGACAAACTTCATCAAGTCATTTGGTGTGGCTTCCGGATTTTCGAGCAGGTGCAATGTGGCGTCAATGATTTCGCCTAGGTTGTGTGGCGGAATGCTGGTGGCCATACCAACAGCAATGCCTTGGCTGCCATTGACCAACAAGTTTGGAAAACGGGCAGGCAACACGATCGGTTCTTCCGATGTGCCGTCATAGGTGGGGATGAGATCGACGGTGTCTTCGTCGATGTCGGCAAGTAGTTGCATCGCAAGTGGGTGAAGTCGCGACTCGGTGTAACGACTTGCAGCAGGACCAAAGTCGGGCGAACCGTAGTTGCCGTGAAAGTCGATGAGTGGGTGGCGCAACGAAAACGGTTGGGCCATACGAACAAGCGCGTCATAGATGGCACCGTCACCATGCGGGTGATATCGGGCCATCGTGTCGCCAGTAACGCGCGCACATTTTACGAATGGACGGTCTGGACGAAACCCTTGTTGGTCCATGTCCCAAATAATGCGACGGTGAACTGGCTTGAGACCGTCTCGCACGTCGGGAAGGGCACGCGACATAATGACCGACATCGCATAGTCAAGAAACGAGCGTTCCATTTCGTCTTGCAACTGGACTGGCTGAATCGCGTCGGGGTTGGCAAACAAATTCTCTTGACCAGCCGGAGGTTTGACCGGTGGTGCGCCAGCAGCAGTTGATGGCTTTTTTGCCACTCGTTTTGTTGGCTTACTTGTTGATTTGCTAGTTGGTTTTTTGCTGGCCATACATCTGTTTCTTTCGTCGTAGGTTGCGCGAATTAAAAGTCGAGGTTGCGCACGTCACGTGCGTTGGTTTGGATAAACAATTTGCGGCTTTCCACATCGTCACCCATGAGCACGCTCATGATGTCTTCGGCCAATGCTGCTTCGTCAACGGTCACTTGCAACAGGGTGCGAGAGTCGGCATGCATGGTGGTGGAGCGCAACTCTTGCCAGTCCATCTCGCCAAGACCCTTCAACCGCTGAAATTCTTTTTTGTGATTTGGGTTTTCGCGCAAGAATTTTTCTTTAGCAGCGTCGTCTTTGAGATAGATCTTGCTCTTGCCGATTTCGGTAGAAAACAATGGTGGTTGAGCGATGTAGATGTACCCTGCCTCAACCATTGGTTTCATTTGTCGGTAAAAGAACGTGAGCAATAGCGTACGAATGTGGCTGCCGTCGACGTCGGCGTCGGCCAAAATGACCACTTTGTGATAACGGGCTTTTTCGCTGTTGAACTCGTCGTTGCCAATACCACCACCAATTGCGGTGATCAGTGTTTGGATTTCGGTGTTCTTCAACATCTTGTCCATACGAGCGCGCTCGACATTGAGAATTTTTCCGCGAATTGGCAAAATTGCTTGAGTGCGTGGGTCGCGTGCGTCGACAGCGGTGCCGCCAGCGGAGTCGCCTTCAACAATGAACAATTCGGTTTCGCTTGCGTCGGTGCTTGAGCAGTCTTTTAATTTGTCTGGCATGCCCGCGCCTGCAAGTGCGGTTTTGCGTCGCACCGCGTTGCGTGCATTTTTTGCTGCGAGGCGAGCTTGCGCCGCACTTACTGCTTTTTTAACAATGCGGTTAGCTTCAGTTGGGTTTTCTTGCAACCACTCTTCAAGTTTGGCATTGGTTTCTTTTTGTACAAACGAACGAATTGATACGTTGCCGAGTTTTGCTTTTGTTTGACCTTCAAACTGTGGTTCGCGCAATTTGACAGCAACGATTGCAGTGAGGCCTTCGCGAATGTCTTCGCCCAAAAGGTTTTCTTCTTTTTCTTTAAGGCCACCACTGGCGCGCGCATATTTATTGAGCACCGAGGTGAGAGCGGTCTTGAAACCTTCTACGTGCATGCCGCCTTCAACGGTGGAAATGCCGTTGGCGTAGCCATAAATGCCTTCGTAATAACCGGTATTCCACTGCAGCGCGATGTCGAGGGTTTGGTCGGCTTCGCTGGCTTCATAATTGGCGACCTTGTTAAACAGGGCCTCGCGTGACGCATTGAGATGCTTCACGAAATCAATAATTCCGCCTTTGTATTGGTAAGTAGTTTTTTGTTTCTTGTCTGCACGCTCATCAACAAACACCACCTCAAGGTCGCGGTTAAGAAATGCAATGGTTTGCAAACGCTCGGTGACGGTGCGCGCAACAAACTCTGTGCCCTCTGCGGCAAAAATAGTTGGGTCGGGAACGAACGTGATGGTGGTGCCAGTGGCATTTTTGTTTGGTGATGCACCAACTTTTGTAATTTTTGTTTTTGGTGTGCCGCCGTCGACAAACTCTTGGCGATACCGCACGCCATCGCGGTCAACTTCTGCAATAAGTTTTTTGGACAACGCGTTGACGACACTGACGCCCACACCGTGTAGACCGCCCGAAACTTTGTATCCATCGCCACCAAACTTGCCACCCGCGTGCAACACCGTGAGCACTACTTCAAGCGCCGACTTTCCTTTGTGTGGACCGGACGGATATGGATCAACTGGAATTCCGCGACCGTTGTCGCTGACTGAGCACGAACCGTCGGCCTGCAATGTGATCACCACTTTGGTGCAAAAGCCAGCCATGGCCTCGTCAACTGCGTTGTCAACCACTTCCCAGATCAGGTGATGCAAGCCCGCGAGACCGGTTGACCCGATGTACATACCTGGGCGTTTACGAACTGGGTCGAGGCCTTCAAGTACTTGAATGTCTTTTGCGCCGTACGACGCAGAGCCCGCGGTGGACGATTTACTGGCTTTGGCTGTTGCCATTATTGACCCCGAAAAGTTGGGCCCCGAAGGGGATTTTTAAGCGAATTGAGCGACATAACTAACACGTTGAAGTGTACCAATTACCTGTTGCGAGGAATGCGTTTTACGCGCACTTCAATAGCGGTAATTGTGCTTGATGTCGCAGCATTTAATTTCTCTACAAGTTGCGCCTCAAGAAACCTCATTTGAGTCGCCCACGACGGATCGTCGATTTCAACAATGAGGCGACCCCGCTCGAGTTTGATTGGTGTGACATGTTGGGCAACTTGCTCACCAACAATTTTTGGCCACTCGCCAAATACTCCCGTAATCGCAGTTGTTGATTCGGCACCAAGTCGATCGAGCAGAGCATCAAGTGCACCCGCCAAAGAAGTGCTGGTGTTTTCGGTCAAAAAATCGTGCTCGTTTTCGCTGATTTCTGTGCTGATTTCTGTGCTTATTTCTTCGTTCATGTTTTGGCTCTCGTCTTCAGGCTTCACGGATGGTTCCGCCTGCAATGTGTACGAGAAAGTCTGGATGTGCAGTTTTCGGCAAAACCCCCGCAGATGTAATCAGCACTTGGCCTAGCGGGAAATGGCGAAGCAGTGCCGCGCTGCGGTGTGGGTCTAATTCGGACAAAACATCGTCCAGAATGAGCACCGGAGGACTGCCAATTTCGGCGGTGATTAAACGGTGCACCGCCAAGCGAAGTGCGAGCGCAAGTGTTCGTTGCTCGCCTTGTGATGCATGAGTGCGCGCCGGCAACTCATTGATTGACAACTCGATGTCGTCGCGGTGCGGACCAACGGTGCTTGCACCTCGACGCACATCATCATTGCGGCTTTCACTCAAGCAACGAGCAAGTCCTTTTGCTCGCCACTCTGGGTTGTACAACATGCCGATAGGTGTTTGGTCTTCGGGTAGCTCGGCAAGTTCAACATACGCTGCTTGCACTTGGGGTAAAAGCAACTCAAGCATCTGTGCACGCACATCACCCAGTTGTGTGCCGTGCACCGCCAACTTGTCATCCCACACATCAAGTGTTGTTGCAATGTCAGAAGAAAGACGCCCGCCCGCTTGTTTGAGCAACGCGTTGCGTTGTTTGAGCACGCGTTCAACTTCAACACAAAGTGCATCGTGTTTTGGCCACAATGCCACCAGTGCATCGTCGACAAAATCTCTGCGCACCGATGGTGCATCTTGCACAAGGTTGAGATCTTGGGGGGAAAACACCGTGGTGCGCACAACCCCCAACAAATCACGGGATTTAGCCAGTTTTTGCTTGTTGACCAACACTTTGTTGCGACCTGTTCGACTCAGTTCGGCCTCAATCAACACCTCGCGACCGTCCATATGGGTAACTGTCGCCCGAATTACTGCCGTGGGTGCGCCGATTCTGATCATCGCGTCAGTGGGTACTCCCCTAAAACTTTTGAGTGTTGCTAAATACGACAACGCTTCAACGAGATTGGTTTTTCCTTGTCCGTTGTCGCCGATAACCGCTGTGACCCCATCGGTCAACGTGATCTGCGCCGACGCATAGTTACGAAAGTCGGTGAGTTCCAAACGTTGAATAATCACGGGTGGGCAACACTACGACGTAATTAGTTGGTGAGGCGTTGTGGCATCACCAAGTACAGATAGTCGGGTGCCCCAACTCCGCGCAACACCGCAGGCTTGATTGGGTCGGTTGTCTGAATGGTGATTTCGTCTCCGCTCACTGCCTCGATACCAGCCGCCAAATATTCCGGGTTAAAACCAACGGTGATGTCAGATCCAACCATTGTCGCGTCAAGTTCTTCAACGGTGTTGCCAACGTCTTGTGTAACAACAACCAGTTTGAGCGAGGTTGCTGTCATCTCGAGTCGTACCGGTGTGGTCTCTCTCGCCAAAATGCGGCAGCGACGAATTGCTTCAAGGAGTGGTTCGCGCGCTGTGGTCAGCGTGTTGGGGTAGTTCGGCTGAATCAATTGGCGATAGTTGGGAAACTCAATTTGCAATAAACTTGTGCTGAGGGTTGCTTGGCCAACCGTAAATGTTGCTCGGTCGCCAGCCAGACAGAGCGAGGCTTCTTCACCGCTTCCAAGCAGGCGTTGCAGTTCGTTGAGTGCCCTGCTGGGAATCACCACTTTTTCGCCGTGGCCCAAAATGTTGCTACCTGGTAGGTCGCGAACAGCAAGCCGGTAGGAGTCGGTGGCAACAAGTCGCAAACCTTCTGGTTCTGCCGACATCAATACACCTGTAAGGGCGAGGCGTTGCATGTCGGATGACGCCGCGCGAACAACTTGTCGCAACGCATCAGCAAACACATGTGCAGCCAACGTCACTGGTGGAGCGCTGGCTTGAACAATGTTTGGAAAATCTGTGGCAGCGAATGTTGGCACAGTGAATTGGGCTCGACCCGAGCTGACGCTGACGGTTTCGCCCGCAGTTTCAACAGTTACTTTTCCTTCTGCCATAGAACGAACAATGTCGCTCATAAGTTTTGCGCTTGCTACAACAACACCGTCTTCTAGTCCGCCAACAGGTAACACAAATTGCACAGAGAGATCGTTGTCTGTGCAGGACAGCAACAATTTGTCTCCGGTGACTTCAATGCGAACACCCGACAACGCTGGCATTGCGTTGTTTCGCGTCGATGCAACTCTGGCAGCAGCCCCAAGTGCTTCAGCAAGAACTTCTCGCTCGACTCTACATTTCATGGCCTGCTCCTTGTCGTCGCGTTATGTATCGTTAAATGTGGATGTTTGTAAGAAGACTTAATAACAGTAATAAGTCCTGTGGATTGGGGATAAAGGGTGTGTTTCCCAAGCGCAGCAACACTCGTAGCCTCACACACCAGTGACGCACTCATCACATCTTGCAACTGTGTAGTTAGTTGCACCGTGGACAAAGGGTGGTTATCCACCGTCTGCGCAGTGTCTGTACACAAAGTTTTCCACACGTTGTGTTGCAGTAATGAGTTGTTCATGATCATGTCCGTTATGAAGTCTTAAATTTTTGAACGAGTTCGGTTACTTGATCGAATATTTGCTTGCGCTCGCTCATCATCCGCTGAGTTTTGTCGACTGCGTGGATCACCGTGGTGTGATCGCGTCCACCAAACAACCGCGCAATTGCTGGGTAACTGAGCTCAGTGAGCTCGCGAAATACATACATGGCGGTTTGCCGCGCCGAGACCAACGGCCGCTGACGGCTTTTGCCCTTCATGGCCTCAACATCAAAACCAAGATGTTCAGAAATCTCGATCAAGAGTTGTTCTCCTGTACGAACCTTGGGGGCTGTGCGTGTGAGTAGATCGACGAGCAATTTTTGAGCCAGTGAAATATCGACAACAGTTTTGTTGAGGCTGGCGTAAGCACCAACGCGGATGAGTGCGCCTTCAAGTTCACGGATGTTTGAGGTGACATTGCTGGCAATGAACTCAAGAACGTCGTTGGACACAGAGGTGTTCTCGCGCTCGGCTTTGTTGCGCAAGATCGCCAGACGAGTTTCCATGTCGGGCGGTTGAACATCAGTGATCAGGCCCCAACGGAAACGGCCGCGTAAACGATCTTCTAGGGTAGGAATCGCGTCGGGCACTCGGTCAGACGAAATCACAATTTGTTTGTTGGCTCCGTGCAGCGAGTTGAACGTGTGGAAGAACTCTTCTTGCAAACCTTCTTTGCCTTCCATGAACTGAATATCGTCGATCAGTAGTACATCAACCTCGCGATAGCGGCGCTTAAAAGCAGCAATGGTGTTGGAACGAATGCCATCGACGTACTCATTCAAAAATGTTTCGGTGGACACATAGCGAACTTCGTAGTGGGCGTAGTGCTGGTGAACGTAATAGCCAATTGCGTGCAACAGGTGTGTTTTGCCCAAACCCGCCGAACCATAAATGAACAACGGGTTGTAAGAGCGGCCCGGAGTTTCTGCCACGCGCTGAGCGGCTGCTAACGCAAATTGGTTGGATGCCCCTTTAACGAATGTCTCGAAGGTGTAGCGGGGGTTGAGGCCTACCGCAGTGCCTTTGCCCGTGCGACTTTTGAGGGTTTGACCAAACGACATGGAAGCTTCGGTGTTTTGTGAGTCGTTTGCTGTGTTGTTTAACGTGTCGTTGAGTTGAACAGGGCTGTCAAGCGATGTCGGCGAGGCGTTGAGGCGACTGAGCACATCGCTAGCGGTATTGGTCTGCACATCGATCAAAAGTTGGCGATCACTGGCGCCCACTTCGTTGAGGGCATCTCGAACCAGAGACATGTAGCGAGTCAAAATTCTTTCCCGCACATAGGTGTTGGGCACCTGCAGGCGCAAACTCATTTTGTCGTCAGCAACCGCAACGGCGTCGTTGAATGTAGAGAACCACACAGCTTCTGAAACCTGGGCGCGTAAAACTTCGGCCGTTGCACGCCACACATCGTCGTGATTGTCGACGTGTAGTTGGCTCTCAATTTCTTGTTCCATGATGATTTCTTTCTGTTTTGATTGCCTAAAACCGTTACCCAATAACCACTTGCCACGATCCACAACACTGTCCACAGGGTGTGGATAGCCCACCCAACATTGCGGTGGGAGAAAGAAGGTAGCAGGTTTTCCACAGGTGAAAAAACTGGCGAGTCCCTGTAGAGTTGGACACCTTAGTCAACGTCGTTTCGAGGTCAACTCGGGGCGCTATTCAAGGAGGGGTGCATGAAACGTACTTTCCAACCAAACAATCGTCGCCGCTCCAAGAAGCACGGCTTTCGCCATCGCATGAGCACCCGCGCCGGTCGCGCGATTTTGAAGTCTCGCCGGGCAAAGGGTCGCCACCGGCTTTCCGCTTGATTGGTCGAATCCGTCATCGGGAGGTTTTCTCCCGTTTGTCCAAAGAGGGAACATATGTTCGCTCTCACGGTTTATGGTGCTCGTTACTGCTCGATAATTCCCTTGAAAATGCCCATATTGGCTATGCCATTGGGCGCCAAGTGGGTGGCGCGGTCGTTCGAAACCGCATAAAACGCCAGTTACGAGCCCTATTTGACTCAAAAAGCAGCCAATTGCGACCCGGTTGGTACCTGATTGGTGTCACCCCAAAAGCGTCAGGTTCTACGTGGGACCAACTGGGAACCTTGGTAGACCGCCTGATTGGCCAAATCCAGGCCAAAATCAGCCAAACACAGCCATGAGCAGCACTCCCACCCGACCTCAATTGGCGATGCTCCGCAGCATCCGTTGGTATCAGTCACTTCGCCCCAACAAGCCCTCGCCTTGCCGCTTTTTCCCGTCCTGCTCCGAATATGCCCACGAAGCGATCGAGCTGCATGGCTCTCGCCAGGGTGGCTGGCTGATGATCAAGCGATTATTGCGTTGTCGACCCTTTGGCCCATCAGGGTTTGATCCGGTTCCTACGAATATCCCCGAGTCAGGCGTCAATTCGGCCATTTCACCGCCTACCGTCTCTACTGGCCAAAACGGCCCCCACGAAAGTTGTTGACCCCAGATGTTTGAACTTGCTTCCCGATTAATCGCCCAGTTTTATTCGCTCACCCACAACTACGCCTTGGCGATTGGTTTGGTTGCTGTGGTCGTGATGCTGCTCATCACCCCACTCACACTCAAGAGCACCAAAGGCATGCTCGAGATGCAAAAACTGCAACCCGAGATGCGACGCCTGCAAGCCGAGTTCAAAGGTGATCGCCAAAAATTAAACGAAGCGATGATGAAGTTGTATCAGGAACACAAAGTCAACCCGATGGCTTCGTGTTTACCGATTGCTGCGCAGATGCCTGTGTTCATCATTATGTTCCGTGCGCTGCACGGTTTAATTAATCGTCCTGATGGTCCAGGAACCGCCTTCGTTCCGAAATATTTGGATCACACGTCAGACTTGTACAACTCACTACTTGGCAAAACAAAAATGCTTGCATTCGGTTTGGATCTTGCAGAGACCCCAGTCGCTGCAGTCAAGGCCGGCTTCGGCAAGGGAATGATCTACGTCGGTTTTGTTGCACTGCTCGCTGGTTTATATTTTGTGCAACAAAAAATGGTTGCTTCGCGCACAGTAAGCCCAACGATGTCGGCAAGCCAAGCCAAATTAATGCAGTATTTGCCAGTGTTATTCGCTGTTTTTCAGCTGTTTTTGCCTACAGGTTTGATCGTCTATTACATGGTGCAAGCAATCATTCGCATCATCCAACAGTTTTACATCACCAAACGTTTTTATGGACACGACTTGTCGCTGGGACGCCAAGCACAAGCCGCAAGCGCTCAAGCACGTGACATGAATCAAAAAGATAAGAAAGAGAATAAAAAAGAAATTAAACCTGCAGCAAATTCTGACACGCCTTTTTCGAGCAAGCGCGTCACTCCCCCAAAGGGAAAATCTTCTGGCACTTCGCGTCGTCCGCAAGCACCAGGAAAAAATCGAAGCGGTTCGGTTGCTCGCCGACCAAAACCATAATTAATTTATTCGCCACATCACATCAGTAACGAGGACATGTATGGAATGGGTAGAGACAACTGCTGACACTCTTGAAGCAGCAAAAAATTTGGCACTTGATCAGTTGGGTGTTTCAGAAGAAGACGCCGAGTTCGATGTTCTTGAAGAACCAAAGCCAGGTTTGTTTGGACGCACACGTGGCGAAGCGCGAGTGCGCGCCCGAGTTCGACCAACTGCACCTCGCTCAAAACCAGAACGCCGCGATCGTGCTCCAAAGCGCACGACCAATAAAGATGGCGATGCACCAAAGGGTCGCCGTGGACCAAAGTCGGCAGCCGGGTCAGATCGACCACGCCGTGAGCCACGAAAAGCATCCGATGCCGAGCGCACCCCACGTCCAGAAGGTCCCCCAGTAGATCCAGCCACGGTGAGTGCTGCAGCAACCACATTTTTAGAGGGAATGTTGACCGCTGCAGGCCTCGTTGGTCAGGTGACTGCAACGTTGACTGGCGAAGATATCGACATCAATGTGTTGGGCGAAGAAGTCTCTGTATTTGTTGGTCAGCGTGGTGCCACATTGATGGCAGTGCAAGACCTCACGCGCGTAGTCAGCCAGCGCCGCCTTGGCGATCACGACACTCATATGCGTGTTGATATTGGCAGTTACCGCGAGCGCCGTCGCGAGGCCTTGAGTCGCTTTGCCCTCAAGGTTGCCGACGATGTTCTTGCAACCGGCCAACCACGCGTGCTCGAACCGATGAACTCTGCCGACCGCAAGATTGTGCACGACGCACTTGTCAACTCGACTGGTGTGAGCACGCATTCGCAGGGCCAAGACCCGCATCGCCGAGTCGTGGTTGCATTGGCTGAAACAGTCGAAACAGCCGAATAGCCCTACAGGCATTGGGCTTCTACAATACAGCCCGTAATATGAAGCCAGTATTATGAGGCCCGCAGACCACCCGGGTCTTCGCCGTATCTTCGGCGAGGCTCAAAAAATAGGAGCATTAGGGTCTGCTCCCCTGACGGAGATTATTGAACACGCGGCATCTTTTGCCGAGGCACTGCCAGCCGATGTTGCATCGTGTATTGATCTCGGCAGCGGAGCTGGAGTCCCCGGCCTGGTCATTGCTATTGTCCGTCCTGAAATTCGGATGACCCTGATTGACCGCCGAGCCAAGCGCACCGACACTCTGCTTCGTTCGGTGCAATCGTTGGGGATTCAAGACCAGGTCGAGGTGGTGTGTGGGGATGTTGAGGTGTTGCGAAGTCAAGATCGCTTCGCCCATGCCTTTGATGCCGCCTGCGCCCGTGGCTTTGGTCCACCACTCCAAACCCTGCATTGGGCCGCAAGTTTGGTCAGGCTGGGCGGGTATGTAGTGGTCAGCGAACCCCCACCTGGCAGTCCAGATCGATGGGCTGATGTGGATCTGGTGAGCTTGGGAGTTTCCACCCCAACAAGGCTTGGACCAGTCGCATTGTTCCACGTGGAACATTTGTAGATCCCAAACCGCTCATTTCAGCCCCAGATGTTCCACGTGGAACATTCTGGCGGAGTCGCCTATTGCCTTGTCTATTGCCCCGTCTATTGCCCCGTCTATTGGCTCGGCTGTATCCACTGGCTGTATAAACTGACCGCATCCCTCGTTGGTTGGTCGACCCTCGGTAGAATGGGGGTGATATGAGCTCGGCAAAATCTGAACCTACTGTGCCACATCCGGTTCCGAGAGTCATTGCCATGGCCAACCAAAAAGGTGGGGTAGGAAAAACCACCACCACCATCAATATGGGTGCCTGTTTGGCCGAACAGGGGTATCGGGTGCTGATTGTTGATCTAGATCCACAAGGTAATGCCTCCACCGGCCTTGGTCTAAATACTCGTGAGATGGAAACCAGTGTGTATGACGTGTTGTTGCATGACACCCCGATGGAGGACTGTCTTGAACCAACTGCAGTTCGTAACCTCTTTGTTGCTCCGTCCAATTTGGATCTAGCCGGTGCAGAAATTGAGTTGGTACCCGCTATGGGTCGCGAAACTCGGCTCAAAAAAGCGATTGAGTCTGTACTCGACCAGTTTGATTATGTGTTGATTGACTGTCCACCATCGCTTGGTTTATTAACCGTCAACGGTCTGACCGCGGCACGCGAAGTCATTGTGCCGATTCAGTGTCAGTATTACGCACTTGAGGGTTTAGGGCAGTTGTTGCGCAACGTTGACTTGGTGAGCCAAAACCTCAATCCAAACCTGGCTGTTAGCACCATTATCTGCACCATGTTTGATACACGAACCAAGTTGTCTGCTGATGTTGTTAACGAAGTGCGCGAACACTTCGGCGACAAAGTGTGCCAAACGGTAATTCCTCACACCGTGCGGCTTGCCGAAGCCCCGTCGCACGGCAAACCAATTACCACATTCGATTCCAACTCGGCTGGCGCAAAGGCCTACCGAGCTGTTGCATTGGAGGTGAGTGGTGGCGCGCCGCAGCGGATTGGGTAAGGGCTTAGACGCGCTCATCCCCACAAATCGAAACACTGGTGGTTCCACAAATGGTACTAGTACCAACAATAGTACTAACACAGATTCTGCAACAGGGCTGAAAGATATAGCCGTAAACGCAATTGACCCGAACCCAAATCAGCCCCGTGTGCATTTTGATGAAGCCTCACTTGCTGAGCTAACAGCATCAATTTCAGCAATTGGTGTGCTGCAGCCAATCTTGGTGCGCCCAGAAGGAACTGATCGATATCAATTAATTGCTGGTGAACGACGGTGGCGTGCAGCATCGCGTGCAGGGTTGCAAATGATTCCAGCCATTGTGCGCGTCACCGATGACGTCTCGTCTGTAGAGCAAGCATTGGTCGAGAACTTGCATCGCCAAGATCTCACACCACTCGAAGAAGCCGCCGCGTATCAGCAACTACTCGAAGACTTCAACATGACACACGAGCAAGTGGCGAGCAAGGTAGGCAAGAGTCGTTCGGCAATCACCAACGCACTCCGCCTACTTGGCTTACCACCATCAATTCAGTCGTTACTTGCCGACGGACGCTTGTCTGCGGGTCATGCAAAAGCATTGTTGGGCACCCCAGATCGATCACTGCAAGAGCAACTCGCCAAGCGGGCAGTAGAGATGGGCTGGACTGTTCGCGGTGTTGAAGAGGCCATTCGTGAAAGCCAACCGGTTTCAACCAACTCAGGTGGGGGAGCAGGCACAGGCACTACGAGCAAGCCCGGAAAATCAACCTCATCAACCGGGGCAAAGACAACCACCTTGCGACCACCGGGTCTGCTTGAACTCGAAGGACTTTTGGCCGAGCACTTACAAACGTCGGTCGGTGTGACGATGAGTGGTAAACACGGTCGAGTCTCTATTGACTTTGCCGACTTAGAGGACCTTGAACGGATTTACCGGCTGATGACCGAAGGGCCTTCCGTAGAGGACTAATACTGCGCTCAAAACCCTGTGTCTCTTGTGGAGCATGAGCGTAAACAAGAACTTGACACTCCTCACAGGCTGTGCGCAAACCTGTGGATAACTCTCAAAATGGTTGCTTAGAGAGGCTCGTGAGGGGCAAACCAGCCAGTAACCGCCGTACATAAGGCGCTGGCGATGATCTCAAACTCGGGCTCAATGCTTTGTCCGAAAATACATAACACAGCCGGCATTCGAGTGGCGCGCAAAATAGGCAAACGCATACCCCTCACCGTGTAACCCCCAGGGCCAGCCTGGCTTAGTTGTGCGGCGATGGTCTCTGCCAGTCGATGCCCACCGGGAGACGTGAAACCTTCAGTTTGATAAAAAACAATGTCGTGGTGTTGCACCGACGAGGCAGCAATACCAACATACACATCTGCTTCAAAACTATTCGCCGACGTTGCATGCAAGGTGGGCTCCGATTCTTCAACGGTCATGACGTCGTCAAAGTGCTCACGCAATTTTCTCGTTAAACCCCGCGAAAGACTTTGTAGATCGCCAAAGCAACCCACCACAATCTTGAGCGAGTCACCAAATCGAGCGGCATGTTGCAATTTTTCAGATTCTCGTACCGAAACGATTCCCGGACCAGATCCAGTTTGAATACTCATGCGCGACAGAGCCTGAAGTGTTTCGCCACCACAGATGCCGTCGGCAACTAGTCCGTAGTTTTGTTGAAAATCAGTCAGTGAACGAACAGTGTTGGGTCCGAGTATTCCGTCTATGTGTCCGCAATCAAAACCAAGAAGTGCAAGATTTGTTTGCAGTGCTACTACGTCATCACCGCGTTGATGTGGAGAAGTGAGATACAACAAACGTGCACCACTCAGCCACGAAGCCTCAATCAATGCATCCCATGCATTGCGATCACAAACACCATCTTGTGGCAAACCACGATTGGCCTGAAACTCTCTCAGCGCCGAATGGGTGAATTCGCAAAAATATCCGCTCTCAATCAGCGAATCATCCAGCATTCCTAGCGCCGAAAGACGCTGCTGCAGCACAACTACTGCGTTATTGCGCTGATGAATTGTTAGCGGGAAGTTGGGAGAAATTCTGCAAGCTCCTGTAGCAGTTGACCTTTGCCTTTTGCCCCAACCAAACGTTTTTGCACTTCGCCGTTATTAAAAATCAACAGTGTTGGAATGCTCATCACACTAAAGCGCTGTGCAATATCTCCATGTGCATCAACATCAAGTTTTGCAATGGTCATTTTTCCGGCGAGTTCGGTGGAGAGCTCTTTGAGTACTGGCGCAATTGCCTTGCATGGCCCACACCACTCAGCCCAGAAGTCAACAAGTATTGGTGTGGTCGAGCTTTTTACGGTCTCGTCAAAACTGCTGCTTGTCAGTGTGATAATTCCGTCTGCCATGGTGGTCCAGTCTATATACCCAAGCCAACATTCAACTCTGGACTATGAATGCTGTGCCTCTAGCCACCGTTCACAATCAATTGCTGCCATGCAACCAGAGCCAGCAGCAGTAATGGCTTGCCGATAGGTGTGGTCTTGCACGTCACCACACGCAAAAACGCCGTCGATGTTTGTATACGTCGAACCAGATTTCGTCGTCAGGTATCCGGTGTCTTCCATCTGCAAAATACCCTTAAACAAATCGGTGTTTGGTCGATGGCCGATGGCCACAAATATGCCCGTGACATTCATCGTCGACTGCTCACCAGTAACGGTGTCGGTCATTTCGATACCACTTACTTTGTCATCGCCAATCACGCGCGTTACTTGCTTGTTCCAGATGAATGAAATCTTTTCGTTTTTAAATGCACGGTCTTGCATAATTTTGGAAGCGCGCAAAGATTCGCGGCGGTGAACGATGGTGACTTTGGATGCAAACTTGGTCAGAAATTGGGCCTCTTCGAGTGCAGAGTCGCCACCGCCAACAACCACTATTTCTTGGCCGCGGAAAAAAAACCCATCGCATGTTGCACACGTTGACAGGCCGTGACCAATCAAACGCTTTTCTTCTTCAAGACCAAGCATCAACGACTGTGCCCCGGTACTCACAATGATTGCGTCAGCGGTGTATTGCGTGTCGCGAACCCACGCCCGAAAAGGCCTGGATGAAAAATCGACTTCGGTTACTTTTTCGGTGATGAATTCGGTTCCAAAACGAATTGCCTGATCACGACAACGCATCATCAGTTCTGGTCCCATAATTCCTTCTGGGAAACCAGGGAAGTTTTCGACTTCGGTAGTCAACATCAATTGACCGCCTGGCTGATCAGACGTGGACGAAGGTTCGCCCTCAATGACGATGGGCTGAAGATTTGCTCGTGCGGTATAAATAGCTGCAGTCAGTCCGGCTGGACCGGATCCAATAATCAACACCTTGCTGTGTCGAGACTGTGTTGCGGGGGTTGTTGTCATGAGTTTCTTTTCTGTTTGGTCGAAATTTAGTCTTGCGGATGACGGCGGCGCATGAGCAACATGCCTGCGACACAAAATACTGCACCGATAATGAGATATGTGGCCCACACTGCGGTGTCGCGCGACCACCAAATGTCAAGCAGTGAGTTGAGGCCGCGAATACCACCAATCACCACAACAATCACCACAAAGATGGCACCAACAATTGCCATGCTTCCAAAAATAAGTGCCCGCACAATTGCGACTGCTGGGCGTGTGGTGCGGTCGCGAACGAAGGCAACAATTCGGTCAATCGCGTCAACCGTGCGGGATGCCCACTGCGGATCGGTAAACGGATTGGAAGGCATACCAGCAGGCTAACTTGCCTGGAACGTGACTCCCGAGAGCAATCCTTGGTATGGATTAGATCCACTGCACATTCCACTTTTTCCAATTTCGCGAAGAGCGAGTAACACATATTGCGCGGGCTGAGCAATGATGAAATTGGCACTGCGTCGTTTGGTGTTATTGGCGGTGGTGATGCGTTGCCCCCAGCCTGCAATCTGTGGGGGAACAGAGTCGAGAGCCGTGTACACGTCTATTTTCCACGGCGTATTGCCCATGAACACATTGAGAGTGCCAGTGGTGGGCGCCGAAAACCGAACGACTAATCCAACAAATTCTTTACTGCCAAAATATTGGTTTGCATAACACGTTGTTGTCCAGTTGGTTTTTGGATTGCTGTCGAGCAGCAAGGGAACGAGTGCTTCGTTTTCTTCACCATCGTTACCACTCGGGTCGTAACTCATAACCGAAGCAATTGATGCAGGTTGTGGCGCGATGGGCGTAACGACATCCACAACCGGCGCAACAACCTGCGGTGTTGTTGAAGAATTTTTGCCGGTAAACCACAGGGCACCGCCACCAAGCAGTCCAACAACAGCGAGTCCAGCAATAATTTGGCGCAGACCGTTTGTGGACGGTTTTGGTAATCGCGCTGTTTCTTCGTGCGTGTCGTTGTAGTTGTGCTTCTTCTCATGCTGCTCGCCCTCAGGAGTGTCGAAGAGTGGTTGGCCGACAATAGTGAGTCGTGCGGGTTGAGTTTTTGCGGGCGCGATTGGTGTGGATCGTGTCGTTGGTCGCTCCAACATTTCTCCACCCACCACCATCAACCCAGAGGGCGGTGTGATTTCAGTGGTGCGATCTAGTTCACCACTGCGCGCGGCACGCAACGCAACAATCGTCTCTGCGGCCGTTGCATATCGATGATCCGGATTGCGAGCGAGAAGTTTATGAATCACCTTGACCAGGTTTGGTGAAAGCGACGGACGCAATCGAGCAAGGTCGGTTGGCTCACGCTGTAGTCGCGCCAGGGCAGTGTCGGCATCGGTTTCTCCAACAAACGGTACGCGACCAGCAAGACACTCATATAAAACAAGCCCTAATCCGTAGAGGTCGGCACGACCGTCTAGTGGTTTGCCACGCACTTGCTCTGGCGAAAGATATTTCGCTGTACCCATCATGATGTTGTCGTTGGTGAGGTCATCGCCACTCGACACAAGCGCCTTTGCAATTCCAAAATCTGCGAGCAAACAACGAGCATCTTTTGTTAACAAAATATTTCCAGGCTTCACGTCGCGATGCACAAAATTTTGTCTGTGAGCTTCTTCGAGCGCCGCTGCCACAGACAAACCAATATGAATAGTCAGTTGCGGCTTCAGTTTCTTTTGCTTGTCCAGCACATCGCGCAAACTTTTGCCTTGCACAAACTGCATAATGACGGCCTGACGACCGCCGTGCTCGATGCAGTCATAGACCGCAACGATATTTGGGTGCGTGATGCCCGCACACGCGACTGCTTCGCGCCTAAATCGCTCCGCCACATTGGCGTCATGAGCCAAATGCGGCTTGAGTAATTTGACAGCAACTTGGCGATGAAGAAAAGTGTCGCTTGCAAGCCATACCTCGGCCATGCCACCACGGGCGATGCGGTGCTCAAGTTGGTATCGACCGCCAATAAGGCGTGAAAGTGGGCTGTCCTGACTCATCGCTGTGATGCGACAATACTGCCCAAACCCCTTATGAAACGGGGATATCTCGTGAATGTCTCCTGTGCGAGCAACCTACCGAGCGTGAAAAGTTACACCCATGGCACGCGGCCCCGTGTGCGAACCGATGATTGCTCCAATGTCGCTGACCATGATCTCGCCTGGATAAAACTCTCGCAGTGCGGCAACAAACTCTTGGACGTCATCACACTCGGCTTGCAAAACCGAAAGATTTTCGATTGCTCCTGCCTCTTTAACTTTTTCGATGAGCAAAGCAACTGCTTTGCTGCGCGTGCGCTGCTTGCCACCTTCTTGAATTAAGCCGTCTTTAATTTGCAAAATCGGTTTGATCGCCAGCGCCGATGCAAACAATGCCTTGGCTCCACTAATTCGACCACCCTTTTTGAGGTTTTCAAGCGTGTCGAGTGCTGCCCACACTTGGGTTCGTGCGGCAAGGTCATTGGCATACGCAGCAACTTCGTCAAGGCTTGCACCGCTTGCAGCTTTTTTGGCGCACGCTATAGCGGCAATACCTTGACCCATCGACGCCGACCGGCTGTCTACGACTCGAACAGGAATATCGCCGGCAACTGCGCGAGCAGCCAACTCGGCGCTTTGCATGGTGGCCGAGAGTTGCGATGAAAGCGAGATGACGACGATGCCCGTTGCGCCGGCAGAAAAAAGACGACGAAATTCGGCTTCAAACTGACCTGGTGAGGGGGCTGCGGTTTCCGGCAATACATCAGACGAACCACAACGTTCCCAAAATTGTGCGACACTCAGCTGTTGGCGGTCAATGAATTCTTCATCGCCAAAGCGAAACGACAACGGAACGAGAGAAATATTATTTGAGTCGGCCAACGACTGCGGAATATCTGAAGCACTGTCTGTAACGATACGTACGGTCATAATTTTTAGCCTACAGCAGGCTTTTTAGCCCAGTGCCGGATGTTTTTGTGTCGCCGATTTGCGACGACGAGTGCGCCAGTGGCTCAGCCACCACGCCAGCAATACCAGAACCGCTGCACCACTCACTACGAGTCCGAGACCGGCAATTGCTGCAACCCTTGCGGTGAGTTGAACGCGTTGACCGGCCTGCACCAATCCGTCTGGTGTGAAGAGCACAACGTCAATTGGAAAGCGTCCACTTGCGCGCGCAACTACGGGTATTACCAAATCGACTGCACCATTTGCTGGCACGGTGATCACACGGTCTTCGTCGGGAAATTGCAACTTGGCACTCGAGATCTCGACCGACACAGTGAGGTCAACTGCAGCGTCATTGCGAAGTTGTAATCGTAAATCACTCTTGCGTCCACCAAGCGTAAAACTCAGCGACTGTGGAACCTTCACCGATGCTCGAAGCAATCGCAGTTGATTGCGAAAACCTTTGAGATATATCGCAAAGTCATCACTACTCAGTCGGTCATCAAGCATGGCCAGACGCGAGGTCGTCCATAGTGCATGTTGGGGTGCATCAGGTGGCAACATCAACGATGTTGACGCCAGTTCGGTAGCGAGTGCATCAAGTGACTTGCCTGCCACCGAAACATCCACGTCAGTCACGCGAGGTACATCAACAAGTGTCGCTTCAGTGTTGGCGACAGGAAGCGAACTCAAAGCGCGCAGTCGCAGTTGTGGCGCGCGGTCGATTGCAACTGCAAGTGGGGCAAGTAAGGCTGAATTAATTGGTGCACCAGTGGTAGTAGTAAGAATTACAAAGTTTGACGACAACACACCACCACCATCAATCACTTCTTGGCGTTGCACCAACAATTCGGCAGCAAGTGAATAAGCAGTAGTTACCTGGATATTTTGGTTACTAGAAAGAGTTTTGGCATAACCAGGATCTGTTGTGCGCACAGCAACATCACTCGAGATGCGATAGGGCTTGGCGTAGTTGTCGAGTGTGCCAATTTTTGCGGCAGCCTGAGGGGTGAGAACAACAGTGCGCACTTGAGATGCTTTGAGCAACGTCGCACCGTTGGCGTCAATGAGAACATTTGAAAACCAAACATTGGGCGAGAGATTTTTTTCGCCGTTGCGAAGCTCGATAATTTCATCGCCAAGATCGCGTATTTGTGAGAAGTCATTGGTGCGTCCTGTGCGTTGTGCACTCGATGGGTTGAAAGAAACATAGGGTGCGCGCAACAAATCATGATTTGCAAACGCATTCTGGAGGCGTGTGAGCAATTCAACGTCGGTGGGTTGAGTGGATCGAGCAAGACCATCCAACAGTTCGGGCGAAACCTGCACTGACAGTGGTGCCGCACCACCTTCTAATGACTGGGCGAGGTCGGTCAATTGCTTTCGTGTCGCATCACTGATCGCAACAGTTCCGTTAGGTGCAAGAGCGAGTGGCGTAGTCACCGTTGACGCAATCGCAATCGGCAATCGTGCCGTTTCAGTTGATGAATTGAAAAAGTTAACGAAGGTCGTCAACGTAGAAATTGGTTGATCATGTTGTACAAAAGAAATTTGGATTGGGTACACGCCGTCTTTGGTGAGGCGCAACGAGTTGGTGCGTGCGGCGGTCGACAAAAATGCGGTGAAGTTATTTGTTTCTGTTCGCGCCAATTGAATCAGTCTCAAATCAGCAACGACAAGCCGACCACTTGGTTCGGCACCTGTCGCAATTGATCGCACCTGCTCTCGGGTTGTCACTGGTGCAAACGCCGTGATGCGCAGGGTGGTCGTGGGGTCTTGTTCGAGCTGGTTACGAATTGCTTCATCGGGCACACCAACGGTGAAGCGAAATTGTGTTCCGGCAAGAACATTAAAATTCTGCGCAACTAAGCGCACGTCAATGGGCGTGACAGGTGCGGCGTTTGCAGTGTTTGTCTGGTGGGGAAGCACTCCCAACAACGACAATGTCACAAC
>CAZHIN010000012.1:0-9387 GCA_964532575.1 uncultured Acidimicrobium sp. | reverse complement strand
ACCATGGCACCACTGGCGCGTCGCAGGCGATCCATAACCACCAGTCTCACCGATATTTGTCTCAATTTGCGGTAGTCCATCAAGTTCAATTGGTAACGCCTAACCTGATCACCGTGGTTCCGCAGCGATTTGCTCCAGTATTGGCCGAGCTTGCACCGCTAGGAGATATTTTTCGCAAGGCAGACCGTCGGCTCTATGTGGTCGGCGGCACTGTTCGAGATTTATTACTCGATCTGCAGATGAACCAAGTGGATTTTGACTTCACCACCAATGCTCGTCCAGAGGAAACTAAACGCTTGTTAACCGGTTGGGCTGATGCTGTCTGGACAACTGGCGAACGTTTTGGCACGATCTCGGCACAAAAAAACGGCCGTACATATGAAATAACGACGCATCGCGCCGAGGCATATTCTCCCGATTCGCGCAAGCCCGATGTTGAGTTTTCGGATGACATCGCCACCGATCTATCGCGTCGCGATTTCACCATTAATGCGTTGGCACTTGAAGTGACAAGCGAAGTACCAGAACTTGTCGATCCATATGGTGGCGCAGCCGACTTAATGAGTCGCACACTGCGCACACCGTTATCGCCAGAAATAAGTTTTGCTGATGATCCGCTGCGAATGATGCGCGCCGCACGATTTATTGCAACATTGCAACTGCAGCCAGTGCCCGAATTGGTTGCGGCAGTGCAGGCACTACACGATCGACTCAAGATCGTGTCGGCCGAACGCGTGCGCAACGAACTCGATCGTTTAATGGTTTGTGATCACCCAACTAGTGGACTGTGGTTTTTGGTCGACACAGGTTTGGCTCAGCATTTCTTTCCAGAGTTGCCGGCAATGAAACTTGAACAAGATCCAATTCATCGCCACAAAGATGTATTGACACACACTTTTGCCGTGGTCGAAAATGTACGACCAGATGCTTCTCCCGATTTCGATTTTCGTATCACACGGCTTGCAGCCTTGTTTCACGACATTGGCAAACCAAAAACGCGCGGGATCAAAGATGGAAAAGGTGTCACGTTTCATCACCACGAGGTAGTTGGAGCGCGGATGTCGCGCGCACGGCTCAAAGCGATGAAGTATTCCACACACGACACTGATGCAATCACTGATTTGGTTGCATTGCATTTGCGTTTTCACACGTACCAAATGGGATGGACAGACTCGGCGGTGCGACGGTATGTTCGCGATGCTGGTCCACTACTAAACGAACTCAATGTGCTGACGCGTTGCGACTGCACAACCCGCAATGAAAAAAAAGCATTGATGCTCTCACAACGCATGGACGAACTCGAGGCGCGCATCCAAGAGTTGGCCAAGCACGAAGAGTTGGCGGCATTGCGGCCAGAGTTGGACGGTGCGCAAGTGATGGAGATGTTGTCGATCGGTGCTGGTCGACAAGTTGGCGAAGCCTTGACATTTTTGATGGAGATTCGTCTCGAAGAAGGACTGTTGGGCGATACAGAGATTCGGCGCAGACTGAATCAGTGGTGGGCGACAAAAACTGGCTAGCGTTCGCACTAATGAATTCTTCGCGGCGCCCAACGGGTTGGCTGAGTCAACTCACACTCACCGATGACAACGGTGAAACAGTTGGCGGTGTTATTGATCACCGTCTTACGCGGCGCGCTTTAATTAATGAGTTTCGTCGCGGTCGTATTCGCAGAGAGCAACTGTGTGACGCTCACCCCGACTTGGTGCGTGCAGCAAAAAACTTTGGCGATGCAACAAGTGTCAAGTGCCCGATCTGTGTGCAAGACAATGTTGCATTGGTGACGTATGTATTTGGTCCGCGCCTCCCAAGCCATGGAAGGTGCATCACCAAACCTCACGAGCTTGAAGAATTTCGACAACTTGCGCAACACACCGAGCAACACCAAGCAAGCGATCAGTCGTCTGACGACAACTGGTCTGGTACATCTGCAACGACCTATACGGCCTATGTCGTCGAGTGCTGCCGGTCGTGTCGCTGGCACCATTTGCTGCGCTCATTGCCGATGGCCACAGCCGCTACAACCAACTCTGGGTCAACCAGGCGTAGGTCTCGGCGCTAGCGCCACCCATCTCTGCAACACGGGTGTGGCACGCTCCCTTCGTGCCGATACGATCCCAAGTCCACATATCCACCCTGCCCCCTCGGGGGCTCCAACCCAGGTTGGAACCGAAGGGAGTTACCACGTTCATGCGTGCTTACGAATTAATGCTCATAGTTAGCGGCAACCTCGAAGAATCGGCTGCGCACAGTTGGATCTCCACTGTGACCAAGGCAGTTCAAGGTGTCGGTGGCACAGTCCACGGCTCACCAGATTGGTGGGGCAAGCGCCGTCTTGCATACCCAATCAACAAACAGAACGACGGCTACTACGCGGTGTTCAATCTCATGGCACCAGGTGGCGCACTCGACGAGTTCGAGCGCAGCCTTCGCATTGCGGACGATGTCCTCCGCCACAAACTTCTCCGTTTGCCAGATCAAGAAGCATCACGCCGCGGTCTCACCGCAGTGTCTGCCTAATTGATCTCTTTGATCAAGTAGCCACTTCGTAAGGAGCATCAACAATGTCAGATAACACCATCACTCTCGTGGGCAATCTCACCCGCGATCCAGAACTTCGTTTCACTACTACAGGTCGTGGAGTTGCCTCGTTTGGCATCGCCGTCGGTCGTCGCTACCAAGTCAATGGCGAGTGGCAAGAACAAACTTCGTACTTCAATGTCACTGCATGGGGCCAACTTGGCGAAAATGCAGCAGCCTCATTAACGAAGGGCGCACGAGTTGTTGTTACTGGCCGTCTCGAGCAGCGCGAGTACACCACTCGCGAAGGCGACAAGCGCACCGCTATCGACGTGATCGCTGACGAGCTCGGACCAAGCCTTCGTTGGGCGACTGCACAAGTTGAGCGCACACCAAAAACCGATGGCCCAAGCCAAGGCGGAGCGTCACGTGGCGCAAACCCAGGCACCGATGTCAACCCACATGACACCGGCGAAGAACCGTTCTAATCACACCACTCATTAACCACAAAGGGAATTAAGACATGACAAGTAAAACCAACAAAGCGAGGGCAGCGAAAGCTGCAATGCGCAAATACAAGAAGCGTCCAAACGTGTTGCACGCTGAGCACATCGGATACATCGACTACAAAGATGTCAACTTGTTGCAGCGCTTCATGTCCGACCGATCCAAACTGCGCGCGCGCCGCATGAACGGCAACACCGTTCAGCAACAACGTGACGTTGCATTGGCTGTCAAGAACGCACGTGAGATGGCACTCTTGCCATACACCAAGCGCGTTGCTGCAGCCCGTGCTCCTCGCCGTGGCGAAGAAGACGGTGGTTCACGCAGTGACCGTCCGCGCCGTGGCGCACCAAACACCGATGCCGGTTCAAACGAATCAGCATTTGTTGATAAGTACGCAGCAGCAATTGACGCCGCCGAATCATCGGTAGCCGCCACTACAACTGAGGAGGCATAGACCATGAAGGTTTTGCTTCGTTCTGATATTGCTGGTGTTGGTCGCCGAGGCGACATCATTACTGTTTCATCTGGTCACGCACGCAACCATTTGTTGCCGCACGGCTTGGCAATCGTTGCCTCTGAAGGTGAAGTTGTTCAGGCAGGCGTCATGCGCCGTGCCCGCGACGTGCGCGAAAACACCGAGCGCGAAGCCGCACGCGGTGTGGCTGCCAACTTGGCTAAACAATCAGTCAAGGTCAAAGCAAAAGCTGGCGCCGAAGGTCGCTTGTTTGGTTCGGTCTCGGCATCCGAGATCGCTGCAGCACTCTTGGATCAAGCAGGTATCACTGTGGATCGCAAGAACATCACCATCGAAACACCGATCCGTTCAGTTGGAGACCACGCGGTCTCAATTGAGCTGTACAGCGATGTTGTTGCCGTGCTCAATCTCACTGTTGTAGCCAAGTAACGCGACACAATGGCTCCGCTCAGCGGGGTTGCATGTGGTTATCCACAGTTAAGTCACATGGTTATGCCTCTAGCGATCAACAGGCAAGTTCGGGCAAGGTGGGTGTATGTCAGTAGCAGGTGAATCAAGCAGCGACACACGACCAGTGCAACGCAGCACGCAACGCGTTCCGCCGCACAACCTGGATGCCGAATCTTCATTGTTGGGCGCGATGTTGTTATCGCGCGACGCAGTTGCGGCTGCTCTCGAACGCGGTGTAACTCCAGACGAGTTTTACAAACCAATTCACCGTCATATTTTTGATGCAATTCGTTCGCTCAACACCGGCGGCGAACCCGTTGACGCTGTCACTGTTGCAGAAGAACTTCGGCGCGCAGGCACACTCGACACCATCGGTGGCCTTGATGCATTGTTGACGCTACAAAACGCAACACCTGCGATTACTAGCGCAGATCGTTACGCAAAAATTGTTCGTGACACTGCACGACTCCGTCGTCTTATCGGTGCGGCATCCGACATCGCCGAAATTGCTTTCAACGAGCCAGACGATGTTGATAAAGCAATTGATGATGCCGAGAGCAAGATTTTTGATATTGGTGAGAGCCATGTTGGTGATAACGCCGAGAGCGTCAATGTGCTCATCGATCAAGCGATTGAAAAACTGCAGACCCTTGTAGACAACAAGGGCGCGATCACGGGCGTGCCAACTGGTATCGCAGACCTCGACAAAGTGTTGCTTGGCTTACAGCCCGGCACACTCAACATCATTGGAGCCCGTCCTGCCATGGGTAAGAGTGCGTTTGCTCTTAATCTTGCGGTGCACGCTGCTCAAACATTGTTGCAACCCGTGCTGTTCTTCTCGTTGGAAATGGGTAAAGCCGAACTCGCTCAACGTATTTTGTCGAGTGAGGCTCGAGTAGACAGCCAGTTGTTGCGCACTGGGCGTCCATCGGCAAACGATTGGACAAAAATCAGTCACGCCGTTGGTCGACTCGACATTCCTTTGACCATTGATGACAGCGCGGGCACCTCGGTTGGCCAAATTCGTGCAAAAGCACGTCGCACCATTAGTCGCGAAGGTGGACTCGCGCTGATCGTGATCGACTATTTGCAGTTGATGGGTGGCGACGGTCGACCAGAGAACCGCCAATTGGAAGTGAGCGAGATCAGCCGAAAACTGAAGTTGTTAGCGCGCGAGTTCAATGTGCCGGTGTTGGCCTTAAGTCAGTTGAGTCGCCAACTCGAGTCGCGCACCGACAAACGCCCAACACTTTCAGACTTGCGCGAGTCCGGCGCACTCGAGCAAGACGCCGACGTCGTGATGTTCTTGTATCGAGGCGAAATTTATGATCAAGATCCCAATTTGAAGGGGAAGGCCGAAATCTACGTTGCCAAGCACCGTGCAGGTCCATTGGGTATTGCGCAACTTGCGTGGCTCTCGACATACACCCGCTTCGAGAGCGTGGCTTCAGATCCCGTTGTCGACGCCGCACTACGCAACTAGCACATGTTTCTTGGCAAAGACCTACTTGCGTATTTAGTGCTCGCTCTTGGCGGAGCAATGTGCGTTGGCAATGTGTTGGCCATCGTCAGACCACCGAGTGCAACAAAGAAGCCCAAACACGCAACCGATGATCTGGACCAGGCACCAATCGCAAGAACAGTGACGATGGCGATTATTGGTGGCATTGCAGCCGTATGGGCTCTTGTCAGTTTGTTGAGCGGGTGACGGGAATCGAACCCGCGTTCTCAGCTTGGGAAGCTGATGTTCTACCTCTGAACTACACCCGCGAAACCGTTGTAGAGAGTACCAATCCAAAACCAAGTTGGTTTCAACCGGTTTGCTCTGTTGGCAGATTTTGTCCCGCGTTAGATAGTGTGCTTCGTTGTGATCCTGTCTGACAAAAGCATCCGCGAGGCTCTTGGGGCAAAGCGAATCATCATCGACCCGCTTGATGAGTCGTGCCTGCAACCGTCGTCGATCGACGTCAAGGTTTCCAACCTGTTTCGGGTGTTCCGCAATCACACGGCGGCCGTTATTGATGTCAAGAAAGATTTAGCCGATCTCACCGAGCTTGTCGAAGTTCCCCAAGATGGTGTGTTTATGTTGCACCCAGGCGAATTTGTTTTGGGTTCAACACTTGAGCGAGTAGCAATTGCCGATGATCTGGTTGCTCGCGTTGAAGGCAAGAGCTCACTCGGCCGACTTGGCTTGCTGATTCACTCGACAGCAGGGTTTATTGACGCTGGCTTTGATGGCCACATCACACTCGAGTTGTCAAATGTTGCCAATCTTCCGATCACGTTGTATCCAAACATGAAAATAGGTCAAGTGAGTTTCATGACCATGACAACTCCTGCCGACAATCCGTATGGCAAAGGTGCGCGCGGCTCAAAATATCAGGGTCAGCGCGGGCCAACCCCAAGTCGCTATTTCGAAAACTTTCAGAAGTGATGTGTGGTGAGTAATCCAGAATTGATTGGATTGCTTGTCGGTGCTGGTTCTGTAGGTAAACATCATGCACGTGTGATGTCGAAGCGGTACCGCAAGTTGATTGTCGTTGATCCAGCTTCAACAGTTGAGACATGGATGAATGAAAACCTAAAGCAAGGTGATGTTTATTACAGCAATCTTGATTCTGCGATCAGCGCAATTGGTGACAGCGCCAGAAACGTGACCGCGGTAATTGCAAATCTTGCCCCAGATCACTCTTCAACTTTTCATAGATTGGCCGATTGCGGAATTCGAAAAATCGTGTGTGAAAAACCAATGTCTGACTCAATTGCGCTTGCAAGGCAAATGACCGAGAGAGCAAAGTCGGATGGAATTCGCCTCACAGTTGGATTTCCGCGTCGATTTACGTTGGCAGCCTCCCATGTAAACCGTGCATCCAACGAGAATTTGAACGGTCCACCTTCAGCAATTGCTGTGCATGGCGGCGCGAAATGCCTTGTTACATTTGGCGCACACACAGTTGATTTTGCAATTGAACTTTTTGGTAGCGAACCCTTGCGAGTAGCTGCTGTAGGAAATGCAGCGAGTATTAATCCGAGAGGGAGCACACTCGGTTACTGGGGCGGTGCGGCATCTTGGGAGTTTCCAAACAATCGATATTTGACGATGATGTTCACAAACGAATCCAGTGTTCAGAGTTTTGCAACGATTTATGCCCCTACTGGCATTTTTGAAATGGCAGTCAATGGTCGGATCACTATGTTCAAAAGAAATGCCGATGAGGTGTCAAGAGATCCACGCGTAACACGTGTTGGCGAAGTTGATAAACAAGGTATTGAAATTGTGGGTGCGCTTGAAGCCTCATCACTTTCATTAATGCTTGACGAAGTTGAGTCGCAAAGTGATCTGACTTACTCTGGCGAGCAATTAGTCGGGTCCATGGAAGCGATGTTTGGGGCATTAATTGCAATTGAATCAAATGCAGTTGTTGAGTTTCCAATTTCCAAATCACATGCGTTGTATGGAAAGAGTTGGAATGTGACATGAGCTCGACAAAACGATTGGCAATAATCGGAACTACTGATATTGCTGTCGCTCATCTCAATGCTGCTCGTGCGGTTGGTTTTGATGTTATTCATGTTGCTGGAAGTCCACAGTCGGCTACAGCTCCAAAATTTGCCAAGACTCACGGAATTGGCAAAGTCTGGGACGATCCACTGGTGCTTGCCGCCGACAATGACGCATGGGACGCACTCATCATCGCTTCGTCTACAGAGTCAATGATTGGGCTTGTGGCTGTTGCTACAAAAACCGGCAAACCGGTGTTGGCCGAGAAGCCAATCGGCTACACATCAAGTTCGCTTGACCCACTCTTACCAGGCACCAAAAATATGATTGTTGGATTCAATCGGCGTTTTTATTCATCTGTGCAAGAAGCCAAACACTTCATTGCTTCTGGTGCACCATGTTTGCTTCACCTTGAATTACCCGAATCCACACACGTGGATCCAAAAACTGGATTGCGGGATTTAAGCAGAGTTACCACGAACTCAACCCATGGTCTCGATTTGATTAATTACGTAACTGGTGGTCTAACGATTAAGTCGGTGTACTCAGTTGGTATTGCCAGCGATAAACGAGGAAGAGTGTTAATCGCAAAGTCCCAAAGAGGTGACTTGTGTACTGTTTCAGCAAACTGGAACGCCCCTGCAAACTTTTCATTGACGATTGACCGCGGCGATGAACGCTTTGAACTACGACCAATAGAAATCGGTGCTCTGTATCGAGGCATGGAAGTTGTACCACCGACAGCAGAGACCCCATTACGAACATATAAACCAATCAACGTGGCCAATTTTGTACCAAGCGATGACAACATCTCGTTGAAACCAGGATTCTTAGGCCAAAGCCAAGCCCTGCTGAATCAAATTGATGGAAAGCATTCTGATGTGGCAGCAACACTGCATGATGCAAAAATTGCTCTGCAATTTGCTGAAGCGTTAATTTCCGGTTAGTCGCCTGCAACGGGCACCGCAAGTGGTGCAGGTCGCTCAGCATTAATGCGCTCACCGTTTTCGAGTGCGTCTAGCAAGTGAATGGCAATGTCGGCAACCTTCACTTCGGTCTCTTCTTTGCCTGCACCCTTCACACCATCATCCAACATGATGTAACAGAACGGACACGCTGTTGCGACGCGGCTTGCACCAGTTGCAATTGCTTCTGCTGCGCGCTCATCGTTGATCTTTGTGCCGATGTTTTCTTCCATCCACATGCGTGCTCCGCCAGCACCGCAGCACATTCCGGTAGTTCCATTGCGCGGCATTTCAACGAGGTCAGCACCCTTAATTGAACTAACAACATTTCGTGGAGCCAAGTACACATCGTTGTGGCGACCGAGGTAACACGAGTCGTGATACGTAATGCGCTCTTCGAGTGTTGCATTGCTTACATCCAACTTACCACTGTCAATCAAGTGCTCGAGTAACTGTGAGTGGTGAATCACTTCGTACGTGCCACCCAATTGCGGGTATTCGTTTGCAAGAGTATTGAAACAGTGTGGGCACTGCGTGATGATCTTGCGTACACCCATACCGTTGAGCATCTCGATGTTTGGCATTGCCAACATTTGGAACAAGTATTCGTTGCCACTGCGGCGAGCACTGTCGCCGGTGCACATTTCGCTTGGTCCAAGAATTGCCACATCGACGCCTGCACGCTTGAGCAACTTGGCCATTGACTGCGTTACTTTTTTATTCTTGTCATCGAAGCTGCCGGCACAACCAACCCAGTACAAGTACTCGTGATTAAATGCAGCGCCAGGATCAAGCACCTGAACATCAAGATCTTTTGCCCAGTCGCCGCGCTCGCCCTGGTTCATGCCCCATGGGTTGCCTTGGTTTTCCATTGCGCGATATGCGTTGCCCAATTCGGCAGGGAAGTCGCTTTCCATCAGCGACAAATAACGACGCATGTCGAGAATCTTGTCGAGAATTTCGATGTT
>CAZHIN010000011.1:30291-32128 GCA_964532575.1 uncultured Acidimicrobium sp. | reverse complement strand
TCTCGATTGCTACAGGCGAGCCAAGCGTGCGACCATGGCGAATTCCGCCCAGCAATACGATCTCGTCTTGTTCAAAGCGTTGTCTCGGGCCGCGCCCATAGCCAAGACGACGACGCGCAAGCTCACTTTGTATCTGTTCTGCAGTTACCTCGAGCCCTGCAGGCAAACCTTCAACGATGACCACAAGGGCCTGGCCATGGCTTTCGCCTGCGGTCAAGTAACGCAACATAGTTACAGACTACCTGTGGCGTTAGCGCCGACTAGGGCTATTAATCATTGTGCCAAAGCACAATTTACATCTGGTTATGCAACGCGCGCTGCGCCAGTTCGTCCAACGCGGCTTGACGCATCAATTGCACGTCGCCGATCTCGCCAAACCACGCAAGCTGTTGTAGAGCACCCTGATGCACCAACATCCACAAACCATCCACCGTCACAGCACCGGCGTTTTTGGCATCACGCAACAATGTCGTCACAAGCGGATAATAAACACAATCGAGCACCACGAGTCGATTGTGTAGATGCGTAGCGCCAACTGGTGTTTCGCCATTGCCCATGCCGACCGATGTGGCATTTATCAACACTGTGGCGCTTGCGATGTCATCACTTGAGCCAATGCGCGCTCCATCAATACCTGCAACCGCATCGCGGGCGCGAGACTCTGTTCGATTGATCACTGCAATGTCACTTGCGCCGCGCTTGGCGAGCGCAGCGACTATTGCTCGAGCGGTACCGCCTGCGCCAACCACCACTGCGCGCGAACCAGCAAGAGCGATGCCAGCCTGTTCAATCGCATTGCAACATCCATCACCATCGGTGTTCGAGCCAAACATGCGGCCCGATCTGAAAGCGATGGTGTTTACCGAACGTGCCGCCTTTGCCGTCTCGTCCACTTCGCCCAAATTGTTTGACACCGCTGACAACATTTCGAACACCGCCTCTTTGTGCGGCATCGTTACAGAAAATGCATTGATGCTTGTTCCGCCAAGTGTTTGCAACACACCACTTAACGCGTCCTCATGCACTTCCATAGCAACATAGGTCCACGCAGAATTCCGCTGGTGAAAAACAGCATTGTGCATTGCGGGCGACAGACTCTGCTCGACTGGAAAGCCGATGATGGCTGCAACATCAAACGTCATGGAAGCAGCCCAGCATTTCGAGATGCCGCAACGTTGGCCTCGTGTTGCGCAAGCGTTGCAGCAAAAGCATGGTTGCCGTCTTTATCCGCCAAGACGTAAAACAAATAGCGACATGGTTTGGCCACACCCTTACAAATGGGATCACTTTGTAACGGATCTTGGGCTGGATGAAGCGCAGCAGCAATTGAAGCGCGTCCAGGATTTGCGATCGGAGTCGGAGTCAGACCTTTATATAAATAGGTGTTGTACGGCGTGTCAAGTTCTTTTGCTTGCGTAAATGTCGAACCTTCGGGGGCGGCGTAATACAGCGTTGCATCAATCTGCAGTTTCATCCCAAGCTCAAGTCGGTTATAAATCACGCGAGCGATCTTTGCGCGATCCCCTTCTGTCTTTGCTTCTCGTTCAATCATTGACGCAATGATCAGTGTCTTGTATGGAGAAAATCCAACTGCGTCCAACGACTTGTCGAGCCCTTCTTGTCGACCAACGCGTTCCATCAACTGCACCATGCGCGTCACTACCTGACTTTCAGACTCATCTCCTGAAATTTGGTAGGTATCGGGAAACAACAAACCCTCAAGCGACGTTTGGCTAGCGGGACGATACGTTGCAACAACCGCGGGGTCTTGTGCCGCTTGGTTAAACAGATCGGCATTTAACCGCAGTGTTTTCTCTGCCAATCGTCGAGCCATCTG
>CAZHIN010000011.1:17330-30281 GCA_964532575.1 uncultured Acidimicrobium sp. | reverse complement strand
ATCTGGGCGACAGTAAATCCTTCAGGAAACGTCACTTTGACGAACGTTGCCGACGGCGGCGTCGACAACACCTTCATGATGTTGCCCATATGATCGTGCGGCTTAATTTGGTAATAACCCGGTGTCAGTTCGATGCCGCCTTTTCTGCCGACGTACCACCTAAACACTCCAGCACTTGTAATAAACCCTTCCGATTCGAGGCGCTTGCTCACGCTCGACACGCTGTCGCCATCATTGACCGTAAACGACACTCCGATTCCAGAACCACCTGACGGATTGACCTTGTGCAGATACCACAGGCCAATGACGCCCAAAAACAACGACAGACACACCACTGCCCCAAGCACAACGCGCAACATTGGTGCAATCTCGCGGTAATCACGCGGCTCGACACCGTATGCAATTGCGGGTCCGTTGGGATCGCTGTTTTCGACAGAATCCCAAGGATCGTCGTGCCAATGATCAGCAAGTGGTTCGGTCTTCTTCACTGTATTCAGCAGCGGATCAATCATGCTGCTGCTTCATCTGCTCTTTTTGTGCATCCAACCACGACTGCAACATCACTGCGGCAGCAACTTTGTCAACAACGTTTTTTCTCTCTTTGGCATTGACATTATTTTCTTGCAAAATCTGATGAGCACTCACTGTTGTCAACCGCTCGTCATAGGTGAGCACAGGCACTCCTACAACGCTACTCATTTGCGTTACTTCAACTGCGGCAGATTGCGCAGCGGCACCAACTTCGCCAGACATGCGCAGGGGCATCCCCACAACAACACAATCAATTTCATATTCCTGCACGATGGCAGCGATTGCCTGATGATCCTGCAAGCGCGAACCACTGCGATTCAACACTTGTAGTGGTGTGGCAAGAGTTGCACTTGCATCACTCGTAGCAAGACCGATGCGCTTTGTCCCGAGATCAACCCCGAGCGCGCGCATGTTACGAACCGATGGCTTCAGTCGCCACTCGTCGGGCAATCTCGAGTGCTTCGTCGAGTGCGCCAGGATTTTTGCCGCCCGCTGTAGCAATATCACCTTTGCCACCGCCTCCACCGCCTACTGCTTTGGCGGCATCCTTAATCAACTCGCCAGCCGACAGCGAAACCCCAGTAGACACTGTTGCAACAAGCGCAACGCCACCAGTATCGGTAACGCCGCCCAGCACTACAAGTTGCACTTGTGCATCAAGGCGAATAGCGAGTGCCAGTTCACGCAAATCATTTGGCGTAATGCCATCCACTCGTGCAATCACGACACCGCGCACGTGCTTGGCTGCTAGCCCACCCGCAAGTTGACGAGCCTGAGCACCACGCAACTGCTTGATCTCGTCTTGATATCCCTTTATCTCGGTCATCTTGCGTTTGACAGTTGCAACAATGTCGGTTGCAGTGGCTCCCAAAAGATGTGCCGCCGAGTCAAGTGTGCGCGATGTTTCCAACATGAAGTTGAGCGCATTTTCTCCGGTCACTGCCTCAATTCGACGCAAGTTTGAACCAATCGAAGACTCAGCAACGATCTTGATCAAACCGATGTCACCGGTGGCCCGAACATGCGTGCCACCGCATAACTCGATGGAGTTTCCGGCTTCTAACACGCGCACCATGTCGCCATACTTGTCGCCAAAAAAGGCAATAGCGCCAGCAGCCGTGGCTTGCTCTTTGGAAGTCTCATAATTGCGAGTTTGCGTGTTACGCAACACTTCGGAGTTGGCAAGTCGCTCAATGCTTTCAATCTCTTCTGGGGAGACACTTGCATAATGGCTGAAGTCAAAGCGCAGTCGCTCATCTGACACCAACGATCCAGCCTGCTTTACATGATCGCCCAACACCTGTCGCAACGCCCAGTGCAGCACATGCGTCGCAGTGTGATTGCGTCGAGTTGCGTCACGCACCCCAACGTTTACCGATGCTTGCACTTGTTGGCCGACTACAAATGAACCTTTTGTTATTTCACAGGTGTGTTTTCGCAAACCCGGTAACGCAAATGTTGTGTCAATCACACGAGCTTCACCAGTCGCCGCCGTGATCATGCCCGTATCTCCTACCTGACCTCCGCTTTCGGCATAAAACGGTGTGACATCCAAAAATATTTCAACGGTTTCAACTTTGTCGTTTGCTTCGCTGGCAACCGGCAACACCGGCAACACCGCCAACACCTTGCAAGTTGATTCTGTTGTGTCGTAGCCGACAAAATTTGTAGTGCCGTGTTGCTCCATCACCGCGCGATAATTCTCAACCGACGATGCATCGACCGACGATCCTTTGCGTGCGCTCTTGGCGCGCTTGCGCTGGGCCGACATTTCTTTTTCAAAACCACCGACATCCACCTCGACATTGCGCTCGCTAGCAATCTCTTGTGTCAGTTCAAGTGGAAATCCATAGGTGTCGTGCAACAAAAACGCGGTGCTTCCTCCAAGCCTTTTTGCTCCGCCCGAGAGTTCGTCTTCAAGAATTGTCACACCCGTCTTCAACGTCTGACGGAAACTCTCTTCTTCTTTAGTCAACACGCCCAAGATGAAGTCTGAATTGGCGTCAAGTTCTGGGTACGCCGAGCGCATTACTTCAAGAGCGGTCTCTGCGAGCTTTGGCATGACTAATTTTTCGGTACCCAACAAATATGCATGACGCACTGCGCGACGAATAATTCGTCGCAGCACATAGCCCCGTCCTTCGTTGGATGGAAAGACACCGTCGTTGACGAGCATGGTCGCAGACCTGGCATGTTCTGCTAATACACGCAAACTAAAACTGTCTCGATCGTCATAATCGCCAGCACGATATTTTGCCGACGTTAATGATTGGGCCTGTTGCACCAGCGGATACAGAACATCGGTTTCCCAAACCGAATCGGTGCCCTGCATCAGTGCAAGTATTCGTTCCAAGCCTGCACCGGTGTCGATCGACGGTTTTGGTAATGGAGTGCGAGATCCGTCCTTGGCTTGATTGAACTGCATAAACACCAAGTTCCAAAATTCGAGAAAGCGGTCACCCTTTTTGTCATTGAGCGGGCCACCGTCTGGCCCAAACGCGCTTCCGCGATCGATATGAATTTCTGAGCACGGTCCGCAAGGACCAGTGTCGCCCATCTGCCAAAAGTTGTCCGCATCTCCGAGACGTTGAATTCTGTTCATCGGCACGCCCACGACGTCGTGCCAAATCTGTTCGGCTTCATCATCACTCTCGTGCACAGTGATCCACAGTTGATCGCCGTCGAAACCAAATACTTCTGTCACCAACTCCCACGACCAGGGAATGGCGTCAGATTTGAAATAATCTCCGAAACTGAAGTTGCCCATCATTTCGAAGAACACGAGATGTCGCTTAGTGCGCCCAACATCGTCAAGGTCATTGTGCTTGCCGCCAGCACGAGCACACTTTTGTACGCTCACGGCGCGTTTATACGGAGCAGCCTCGTCGCCAACAAAATACGGCTTGAACGGGACCATGCCCGCAACAGTGAAAAGTACGGTGGGATCGTGCGGGATCAGGCTTGCCGATGGCACCGGCGCATGACCCTTCGACGCAAAGAAACCCGTGAAGGCCTCGCGCAGCTGATTGGCCGATGTGATTGAACTTTTGTTTGCCGACATTTGTGACAAGTCTAGTTGTCGAGCAGTACAGCCTTACTTGATATTGCTCTACAGAGACTCACCCTGTTCATGCACAAAACTGCTGTCTTTGGCACGCAAGTTGCGCACGATCTCTGCCCCCTGAGTGGCCAGTTTGACGGCGCCGTCGTACAAATCACTTGCCACCGAGGCAGGCGTGATCTGACTAGCAGCATCTCGCGCCTTTTCTTTGACATAGCGCCAGCCGAAGATGCCAGCAATGACTCCCATAAAAAACCAAAACAATCGCTTCATCATTTTCAACCACCTCGTTGTGTGCTGTAACCGAACGTAACTGGCACTACTGCTTGCGCGGCGGTTTGTAATAAGGAGTACTCCTCCGCACAGCACCTTCAGTTTGCGCAGGAAGATAGTCCTGTTCCACTTTGTTACCCGAATTACTTTGCGCAATATCCACAGCGTCATCGCTGTGCGGCGAACGATATTCGGTTCCATGCCCCAACACCTGTGCGCCTGCATAGTGCGCATCTCGCAGGTGAGCCGGAACCTCGACGTCTACGCCCTGGCGAATATCGCTCCGTGCTGTCCAGATCGCAACAGCAGAACCATTGCTCTTCGGTGCTTGGGCCAGATAAACAACTGCTTGAGCAAGATTGAGCTGAGCCTCTGGCAACCCAACATGATCCACTGCTTGAGCCGCGGCAACCGCAATACCGAGTGCGTGCGGGTCGGCCATTCCAATATCTTCAGATGCCAAAATAATCAATCGGCGTGCGATGAAGCGAGGGTCATCGCCTGCTTCAAGCATTCGTGCCAACCAAAAAATACCTGCATCAACATTGCTCGCCCTGATGCTCTTGATAAATGCTGACACCACGTCATAGTGATCATCGCGTCCGTAATTTAATGCGCTCACTCCTAATGCTGCTTCAACATGAGCGGTCGTAACCGCATTGGGTCGCGCCAATGCACAGGCAACCTCTAGCGCAGTCAAACCCTGCCTGCCATCACCTGCTGCGCGCTGCGAAAGCATTGCAAGAGCATCATCGTCGGCTGTCATCTGCTCTGCTGCCAAACCTCGCTCTAACAAACTGCGAATCGACGCAACGTCGAGTGTCTCAAGTCGAAACAACGTGCTACGACTACGCAATGGTCCATTGACCTCAAAAAATGGATTTTCAGTTGTCGCGCCGATCAACGTGATGATGCCGCTCTCGACCGACGGAAGCAGTGCGTCTTGTTGCGATGTAGAGAATCGATGTATCTCGTCGACAAAAACAATCGTTGATCGACCATGTTGACCGAGCCGATCAGTTGCTCGCTCAATTGCGTCTCGCACATCTTTAACACCAGAGGTCACCGCCGACAAGCGTTCAAAAGCCCGATTGGTGCTTGATGCAACCACTTCGGCAAGTGTGGTTTTTCCGGTGCCGGGCGGACCCCACAAAATCACAGACGAAAGTCGATCAGCCTCAATCAATTTGCGCAGCGGAGCGCCCTTGCCAACTAAATGCTCTTGACCAACTATCTCATCGAGTGTGCGCGGCCGAAGTCGCGCGGCAAGTGGGGCCTGCGAGCGAAGTCTGTCGGCAACTGCAGCAGAGAAAAGATCGTTGGCTTCGGGCAAATGCTTGTGCTCGCTAGCTCTTTGCAGGAGGTGGCAACAACCGGATTCCCAATTCATTCAGTTGCTTTGGGTCAACTGGGGTTGGGGCATTGGTCATTGGATCGCTCCCCGATTGAGTTTTAGGAAACGCAATCACTTCGCGAATATTTTCTTCTCCAGCCAAGATTGCCACGAGACGATCGGTGCCGAACGCAAAACCACCGTGAGGCGGTGCGCCATATTTGAATGGCTGCAAAAAGAATCCAAACCGTCGATCGGCATCTTCGTCCGAAATGCCCAGTTGTCGAAACACACGGCGTTGCATCTCTGGATCATGAATTCGTATCGAGCCTGAGCCCAATTCCCATCCGTTGAGCACTAAGTCATACGCAAGTGCGCGAACACTCATCGGGTCTGACTCAAGGCGATCAATATCTTCAGGGTGCGGTTGGCAAAACGGGTGATGCCCTGGCTGAGGTTTGCCAGTTGTTGCATTGATGCCAACGAATAAAGGAAAGTCGATTACCCACACATAGCGATACGGACCTTCGTGAACAGGAGGTCGTCCGATGTCATTACGCAAATGACCGAGCACTTCACACGTTGTCGACCATTCGTCAGCAACTAACAACAGCAAGTCGCCCGGCGTTGCTTGCATCTGTTGCACGAGTGCTGCGCGCTCTGCTTCACTCAAAAACTTGGCAACAGGTGAATCTAATGCAAGGTCATCGCCTACCTTGATCCACACCAAACCTTTAGCACCCATCTGTTTTGCGCGATCTGTAAACGCATCGAGCTTGCTGCGTCCTGACGCGGCTGCCTCGGGGTACGTGGCTGCATCAACACGCAAACCTTTAATCGACTTTGCTGTTGCAAATGCCTTAAATTCGGTTGCAGCAAAAATATTGGTGAGCTCAATGAGTTCCATTGCAAAACGCAAATCTGGTTTATCGCTGCCAAAACGATTCATCGCATCGTGCCACGTGATTCGCTCAATTGGTGGTGGTGTTTGGCCTAGTGCGGCTTCGGCCGCAGCAACCACTGCCTTGCTGATTGCACTGAGCACATCATCTTTGGTCACGAAACTCATTTCGGCATCGAGTTGCATGAACTCGTACTGACGATCAGCGCGCAGATCTTCATCGCGCAGGCACCGAGCAATTTGGTAATAGCGATCTATTCCAGCAACCATCAACAACTGTTTCCACAATTGCGGCGATTGCGGCAACGCATAAAACGAACCAGGTTCTTTGCGTGAGGGAACAAGAAACTCGCGCGCACCTTCCGGAGTAGATGGCATCAAAAACGGAGTCTCTACCTCGACAAAGTTTTGTGCTTCCATCGCCCCGCGAATAGCCGAGTTGACTTTGGCGCGAATGCGCAGGTTTTTCTGCATCCGCTCACGACGAATATCGAGGTAACGAAATTTGAGGCGCACGCCCTCGTCAACATCATCGGCACGAGCATCGATTGGAAACGGTGGAGACTCCGCCGCATTGAGCACGGTGAGCTCGCACTCCACCAACTCGACACCACCTGTTGGCAGGTTGGCATTGACCGTGCCATCGGGGCGTGCCTGAACTTTGCCCTTGATCTGCACTACCCATTCGTTACGCACATCTTGTACATCGCTCACCACGCATTGCACCACACCCGAATAGTCACGCACATCCAAAAATGCAAGGTGCTCACCATGCTCTCTACGGCGTGCAATCCAGCCACAGAGTGTGACTGTTTGACCAATGTGTTCAGTGCGCAGGCTGCCGCACAACTGCGTGCGTAACGCCGTTGCGTTGACTGAAGGGGTTACAGAACTTGACATGTACTTACTCTCATTTCTGCAGTTCGCTGCGAATTGCAGCAACGATCTGATCTTGTGTGATTGCGTATTGTTCGCCCGATTTCATCGGACGCACGATGATATGTCCTGCAGCCACTTCATCGGTGCCAATAATTACAGCGACTACTGCACCACTTCTATCGGCGGCCTTCATTTGTGCCTTCATGCTTCGATTATCAAACGCGCGATCTGCGCTAATTGCGTTGTTGCGCAACAAATTGCACACCTCGGCGGCGTGCAGACCGCCAGTTGTATCCACGACAAACACCGACACATTGGTATTTGGCGCAGCAAAAACGTTTTCGGCGTCACAAGCCAACAGCGTGCGGTCAAGCCCGAGCGCAAAGCCAATGCCAGCAGTTGGCGGACCCCCCAATTGCTCGACCAATCCGTCATAGCGACCGCCACCGCCAATGGCGGTGTGTGCCGCCTTCAACGCTGTCGAGACAAATTCAAATGTCGTTCTGCGGTAATAGTCAAGACCGCGCACGAGACGATCATCAATCGCATATTTGACACCCAGCGCGTCGAGCGCACGCAATACCGAATCAAAATGTTGTGCAGCCTCCACGCTGAGAAAGTCGCGAATCTTTGGAGCGGCATTGATCAGTGCTTGATCTTCACGTCGCTTCGAATCGAGAACTCGCAACGGGTTTTTTGTCAATGTGTTTTGTGATTCTTCAGAGAGCTGTGAAATGCTGGCAGAAAAATATTTGTGGAGCGCCATCGAATACTTTTCGCGATCGCCATCGTCGCCAAGTGAATTAACCGACAACTGCACATCTTGTAATCCCAGCCGAGCAAAAAATGTCGCTGCAAGTGCAATCACTTCGGCATCCAGCATGGGGTCTTCTACACCCAAGACTTCGATGCCAACCTGATCAAACTGGCGGTATCTACCCTGCTGAGGTTTTTCGTAACGAAAATTAGGCCCCGAGTACCACACCTTCCACGGTGTAGTTGGTCGGTGTTCGACAAAAGCCCTGCACACACTTGCGGTCTGCTCTGGACGCAAGGCAACTCGACGACCACCCTTGTCCTCAAAGTCATACATTTCTTTCGTCACCACCTCGGTTGCTTCACCGAGACGCAAAAACACTCCGAGGTCTTCAAACATCGGCGGAATAATCAGTTGGTAGCCAGCACCCTGCACGACCGAGGCAAATACCTCTTGAAACTGACGCCAGCGTGCTGCATCGGGAGCCAAAATATCCCGTGTCCCAGGGCTAGTTGAAAAAACCGTCACACAATGAGGTTAGACGCTGGATGCTCGGTTGACATCACACGATACGCGTCATATACAGAATCAATGCGTTTGATGGTGTGCAAGACCGATTGCAAATGACCAGGATCTGCAAACTCAAACTCAAAACGCATCTTGGCCACGCGGTCTGCACCCGTATGAGTGGTGCACGAAACAATGTTGACATGCTCGTCCGATAACGCGTTTGCTACGTCGCGCAACAGACGGGAACGATCGAGCGCCACGACCTCGACAGCGGCAACGAATGTTGCACCTTGCAGAATTCCTGTCCACTCTGCATCCACGACTCGCTCGAGGTTTTGCGACACAAGTGAGATTGCGCTGAGGCAGTCTGCGCGATGGATATTGACACCCTTACTGCGGTGTTGACCCTGTCCGATGAAACCCAAAATTTCGTCCCCAGGTACCGGCGTGCAGCACTTACTTAAGCGCACCACCACATCGTCCATTCCTTCAACGTGCACACCAGCCTGTTGGTCACTGCTTTCGTTTTGCACAAAATTACGCGTGCCGACCGACAACCTCTCACCATCTGGACCTGTGCGCACTGCTCTTGCGAGGCGCCCAGCGAGTGCATCTGCTTGCACGTGACCCTCGCTGATTGCCAAAAACAATGCTGGGGCATCGACATAATTCATTGATTTGATTTCCTCTAAAAAAATTTCTGAGTCGAGCACCTTCTGCACAGGAACGCCCTCTCTCCTCAGAGCCTCCACTAAATCGTCGTGACCGTTCTCGACTAAATCGTCAAGGCGCTCGCGCGAAACCCACTGTTTGATCTTGCTCTTCGCCTTTGGCGATGCAACAAAATTCATCCACTCTTCAGACGGCTCGGCGCTTTCGGCCGTAGATGTCAAAATCTCGACTGTGTCACCAGAGTTGAGCACTGTATCGAGCGGCACGAGTCGGCCATTAACTCGCGCACCCATACAAGAATGGCCAATCTCGGTGTGTACTGCATACGCAAAGTCAACTGGTGTTGCTTGCACAGGCAAAGCAATTACACGACCCTTCGGAGTGAATGCAAAAATCTCGTCTTGATCCAGATCGCTTTTCAGACTCTCTAAAAACTGACGCGGATCTGACACCTCGTCTTGCCAATCAATGATGCGGTTGAGCCAATCAACATCAGTAGACGGCACGCCATCTTTGTACGACCAATGAGACGCAACTCCCCACTCGGCTCGCTGATGCATATCCCGCGAACGAATCTGCACCTCAATTGGCTTGCCACTTGGACCGATCACCGTGGTGTGCAGTGATTGATACAGATTAAATTTAGGCATCGCGATGTAATCCTTAAACCTGCCCACCACTGGTTTCCAATGACCGTGGATACAGCCGAGTACGCCGTAGCAATCTTTGACCGAGTCAACAACGATGCGAATTGCCATCAGGTCGAAGATTTCGTCGAAACCACGACCCTTTTGCATCATTTTTTCGTACAGGCTCCACAGGTGTTTACCGCGCGAAGTCAATTCTGCTTCGATCTGCACTTCTTTGAGCCACACACCTACTTGACCCAAGGCTTTGGCAAGAAAAATATCGCGCTCTGGAGCACGAGTAGAAACCAAGTGATCAAGTTCGGCGTAGCGCTTCGGGTACAGAGCAGCAAACGAGAGGTCTTCCAGTTGCTGTTTCACTTCTTGCATACCCAACCGGTGCGCAAGTGGCGCGTAAATATCGAGCGTCTCTTGGGCAACGCGTCGCTGTTTGTCAAGAGGTGCAGAAGCAATAGTGCGCATATTGTGCAAACGATCTGCCAACTTGATAATCAAGACGCGCATGTCTTTTGCCATCGCAACAAGCAATTTGCGCATTGTCGCAGCCTGTTGTGCTTCACGAGAATCAAACTGCAATCGCTCAAGCTTGGTGAGGCCATCAACAATTCCTGCAATTTCCGCACCAAACGACGACTCGACATCGGCGAGCGTAATTTCGGTATCTTCAACGGCATCGTGCAACAGCGCCGCCACCAGAGACACATCATCAAGACCAATCTCTGCCACGATTCGCGCAACCGCGATGGGATGACTGATGTATCCCTCTCCGCTCATTCGCGACTGATGCTGATGCGCGGCCCGGGCCATTTCATATGCCGCAGTGATTTGGGCGACTGATCCTTTTGGATGCCTACTTCTGTAGGCCGACAACAGCGGAACGAGTTCTTCAACTACTACTGATTGATTGCGTCGCCAGGGCAAGACGCGCGACGTGGCGCTCATTTGACACCCACTTGGGGCATTGATCTCTGACCCATGCTTCCCAGTGTAGGGGAAGTATTAACGACGACGATTTTTACGCGGTCGTGGCGGGTGCGACAACACCGAACTTGCCATGACAGTTTCGCGTTCAATTTCAGTTTGCGTGGCTGCTGTTGCAGAAGCATCACCAACGGTACGAGTGACAACCTTCTTCGACGTTGCGCCGAGCCGAGCCATTTCTTCACCCAGTCGAAGGTTTCCTTGCAGCGAGCGATACTTCAGTTCGCGACCCTTAAATACAGCCAAGAGCGGTGTTGCGATGTAGATCGACGAATATGCACCGAGCAATAGGCCAACAAGTAGCGCAAGTGCAAACTCTTGCAGCGCAATAGCGCCCATCACCCAGGAGCCGAGTACCAATAGCGACAACACCGGCAACACGGCTGCTAGCGAAGTATTGATTGAGCGCATCAGCACTTGGTTCATTGACACGTTGATGATGTCGCCGTACGACACCTTGGATGCCGAATACCGCGTGGTGTTTTCGTGCACTTTGTCAAACACCACGATGGTGTCATACAACGAGAAACCAAGAATGGTCAAGAAAGCAATCACCGTTGCAGGCGTGACAGAAAATCCAAATGTGGCATAAACGCCGACCGAAATCAGAACGTCGTGCACCATCGCAAGAATCGCCGCAATTGCCATCTTCCATTCAAAACGCCACGCGATATACAGCGACACGATGACGAAGAAAATCAACAAGGCGCGCACTGCCTTTTCAGTAATGCTTCGGCCCCATGAAGAGCTCACTGACGCAACGCTCACTTCTTGCACATCGACACCAGCCTTGGTGCTCAGTGCAGCCTGCACCACGGTGCGTGTCTCGGTAGAGATCTCTCCTACCTGAGCGCGAATACGTTTTCCATCGGCGCCGTTGAGCACCTGAATCTTTGCGTCTGCTGTCGGAATCTTGTTTGCTTCTAAAATTGCACGCACATCTTCAACGGTGATCGTCGTAGCGGGCACTTCCCACGCCACACCACCCTTGAAGTCAATGCCCAAGTTGAGTCCTTGAGCAAACAGCGACACAAATGTGACAACGACAAACGTGATTGAAATTGCAAAACCCCACCAGCGCCGACCAACAAAGTTAAACGTTGTCTCTCCGCGGTACAACCTGCCAAACATGCCGCTCATTTGACCATCTCCTCTGGCAATGCAACGCCCAATATTTTGCGTCCCTGCAAAAACTTGCCCCGTGCAAGCAGCAACACCGCAGGACGAGTGAAGAAATATGCAACAATCACGTCGCACAGTGTGGACAACCCGAGAAAGAAGGCAAAACCACGAACCGAGCCAACAGTGAGCCACCACAACACCAGTGCACCCAGAAACGACACAGTGTCTGCGGCCAAAATAGTGCGCCATGCAAGTGTGAAACTGCGTTGCGCCGAACTGCGCAATGACTTGCCGGCATGCAACTCGTCTTTAATGCGCTCAAAGAACACGACATACGAGTCAACTGTGACACCAATAGAAACGATGATGCCAGCCACTCCAGAAAGAGTGAGCGCAAGACCATTCGAGCGAGAAATAAGCGCAATGATGCTCCACAACAGGGCGCTCGACACCATGAGTCCACCGACAACGACGATGGTCAACATGCGGTAATAGACAAAGAAGAACGCCATCACGAGAAGTACACCGATCAGACCAGAGATAATTGCTGCGCGCAATGAGTCTTTGCCCAGTGTCGGAGACACGGTCTGCACTGTTGCCACCTTAAATTTGACAGGGACGGCACCAAACTCGAGGATTTTTGCCAAATCGCGAGCCTCTGATTGTGAGAAGTCCCCGCTGATCTGCACATTGCCACCCGTAAACACCGCTTCTTGTACAGTCGGTGCAGAAATTACTTTGCCATCCAACGCAATAGCGACGCGTGCAGTTGGGCATGTTGCGTCGCGATTAAAACACTTTGTCGTGAGTGCATTCCACAAATCAGCGCCGTCGGCACCTTTTCGCAACTCAACCGTGACTGTCCAATTGCCGTTGTTGATCACTGCCTGAGCGTTATTCGTAAACACCTTTCCCGTTGCTCCTGCCGGACCAACAAGGTAGGCCTCGCCACTTTGGCCGAGCAATACTGCATTGGCATTTGGGTCGGTGGTGTCTTGCGAAACCGAAATATTTGTTGCAGGCACAGTCGTGGCAGCCGATGCAACCACAGTCGTGACAGTTGTTGCTGGCACTGTTGTTGTCGCTCCTCTGCTGCGCACACTGCCGGGGCCACCTTCAGTTGCGGCAATGGTTGTATCTACTACCGATGTTTGGCTTAACGATGTATCTGTGCTGGGAATCGTTGTCGGTGTGTCGGGGTTGAGTGTGCCTGCTTGCAGGACTGGACGCAGTAACAACTCACCTTGTCGACCGATGATGTCGAGAGCCTTTTGCTGATCGCTC
>CAZHIN010000011.1:12281-17320 GCA_964532575.1 uncultured Acidimicrobium sp. | reverse complement strand
TTGTTTCCCTGACGAGTAATTTCTGGTTCTGAAACTCCGAGAGCGTTTACACGTTGACTAATAATGTCAACCGCCTGGGACAGCGCACTAGGTGTGAAATCACCCTCTGGTTGCAGCGTGACCGATGCACCACCCTGCAAGTCGAGGCCCAGTGCAGGCACGTTGCCTGCGAGAAGATTGCCTGTCAAGACAGCGCTGACCAGCACAACAATGCCGAGAAGTGAAAGATACAGACGACGTGTCATAAATGTGAGAACCGCAAGCGATTGCGCGGTGTTGACCTACTTTTTGTCGTTCTTGTCGGACGAAGACTGATCGGTGGAGCTAGGCGTGGACACCTTGGTGGCGATGGCGCTGCGTGCCACACGAATTTCAACCTTTTCGGCGATGTCAAGCCATATATAACCATCTTCAATGGCAGAAATAAAGCCGTAGATGCCAGACGCCAAAATGACTTCGTCACCCTCTTGTAAAGCGCTTTGCAAATTGCGTGTCTCTTTTTGGCGCTTGCGCTGCGGGCGAAGCAACAAAAAGTACATCGCGCCAAAAATCAGCACAAGCGGAAGAATCGACAAGATACCCCCACCTGATTTTGTAGTGGTTGTGGTTGCGCCAACTAAGGCAAAAAGACTCGTGAACATAAGTCGTTACTCTATCGCTCAACCGAGCGAAGTCGCAGTGCCCCAAACTGCTAAAACCTCTTGCCGCAGCGCCTCAAATTGCCCGACCATAATTGCTTGGCGCATCCTTTCCATCAGCGCAAGCGTCCACGCGATGTTGTGCAGTGAAACCAATCGCGATGCGGTTGGCTCACCCACCTGAAACAGATGTCTGATGTACCCGCGAGTGTGGCGAGAACACACCGAGCACAAACATGTCGAGTCAATCGGGTCGTTGCTTAACGCAAATTCGGAGCGCTTGAGATTGACGCGTCCCTCGGAAGTGAGCGCTGTGCCATGCCTGCCAAGCCGGGTTTGCAAAACACAATCAAACTGATCGACACCGAGGTGCACTGCCTCCACCAGCGAAGCAGGATCACCCACCCCCATCAAATAGCGAGGCCGATCGAGCGGCAAATGCTTGAGAGCGGCCTCAAGTGCAGGCAACATTTCTGCGCGAGATTCGCCCACCGACAGTCCGCCAAGGCCATAGCCATCGACATTGAGTTCGGCAGTGCGCTGTGCGCTCTCGGCACGCAACTGTATGTCAATGCCTCCCTGCACGATTCCAAACAACGATTGATCGGTGCGCGTGTGCGATGCAACAGCACGCTTGGCCCACGCCGACGTGCGCTCGAGAGCAAGGCGCACAACAGGGGTGGGAGACGGAAGTGCCGGACACACATCGAGCACCATCTGAATGTCGGCGCCCAACAATTGTTGCGTGTGCACTGCCGACTCTGGCGTGTAGCGATGGCGCGAGCCGTCATACGTCGACTTAAACGTGACACCGTCGTCATCCACTGCAGGGTTCAACGAGAACACTTGAAAACCACCAGAGTCTGTGAGTGTCAATCCCTTCCAACCAGCAAATGCACCAAGCCCCCCCATTGCACTCACCGTCTCTGCACCCGGTCGCAACATCAGGTGATATGTATTGCCCAACACAATTTGTGCGCCCAACTCTTCATAGTCGGCAGCACTCAGATATTTAATTGCCCCGCGTGTTCCCACTGGCATAAAACACGGCGTGGTGTACGAGCCCCTATGGGTAACTGCTGTTCCCGCTCGAGCACTGCCGTCGACAGCGTCTGTTGTGAAATGAACGGGAAACATCGTCTACACGGTAGTGGCACGCACCTCTGCGTGAAGCGCTACTCAGTGCGACGGGCAAGAAGCATTGCGTCACCAAACGACAGCATTCGATAGTCGTTTGCGATTGCCTCTTCGTACAACTGCCGCCAACGAGTGCCAACAAATGACTGAATCATTAACAACAGTGTCGTGCGAGGCATATGAAAGTTGGTCAGCATCATGTCAACTACTTTCCATTCGAAGCCTGGAGTGATAAAAAGATTTGTGCGTCCCACTAGTGCATCAAACTTTGCCGCACTCTCGAGCGCCCGTGTTGCTGTGGTACCAATGGCAATCACCTTCGCCCCTCGTGCATGTGCGTCGTTACATGCGTCCATTGTTGCTTGAGGCACTCGATACGACTCGGTATGAATGAGGTGTTCGAGTGGGTTGTCCACCGAAATCGGTTTAAACGTGTCAAGACCAACCACAAGCTCAACCTCGCACATCACGGCACCAGCGTCGCGAATGCGCTGCAGCAGTTCTGGAGTGAAATGCAATCCTGCTGTTGGTGCTGCAGCCGATTTTTGATCGTGCGCAAACACTGTCTGATAGCGCTCTTTGTCCTTGAGTACCTCTGTGATGTAAGGCGGCAGTGGCATGTTGCCGTACTTTGCAAGAGAACCCTGCACGTCCTTGTCAAATAATCTCACTAGAAATGTGTCGCCGGCCTCAGTGCGCTCGCCTACTTGCAAAAATTCATTTGTGTCGGATGCATGCAGAATCTCTCCTACCTTCAATTTGCCACCCGGTCGCAACAATGACTCCCATGTCGTTGTGGCCGCATCTTTTTCTTCCAACAACAATGCCTCAACAACTCCACCACTGGCGCGATGCAAGATCACTCGAGCGGGCATCACTCTTGTGTGATTGACAACCACAACATCGCCTGGTCGCACATATTTGGCGAAGTCTGAAACATGCTGATGCAATGGCGCTTGAGGAGATACATGAAATCCAGAATCAACATCAACAAGCAATCGTGCAGCGTCACGTGGCTCGATGGGATGTTGCGCAATCAGGTGTTGCGGCAAGTCATAATCAATATCGGAAAGCTGCATAACGACCGAGAGAAACTTAGGCGAAAAGATCTGGCTGATGCGCAGGTGTTTGCAACCCAAGGTGTGCGTACGCAAGTGGCATTGCAACGCGGCCCCTTGGGGTGCGAGCAATCATGCCCTGCTGAATCAAGAATGGTTCATACACATCTTCGATTGTTTCGGTTTGCTCGCTCACACTGATCGCCAACGTCGACAATCCAACTGGTCCGCCACCAAACTGCACGCAAATGGCGTGCAAAACTGCGCGATCCACTTTGTCGAGCCCAAGTTCGTCTACGCCAAACACACTTAAAGCTTCCTTGGCCGACGTTTTGTCAACTGTGCCGTCGCCACGAACCTCGGCAAAATCGCGCACACGGCGCAACAGACGATTGGCAATGCGCGGTGTACCGCGCGAACGACGCGCAATCTCTCCAGCACCTTGCGCATCTATTTCTACCTGCAAAATACCTGCCGCGCGACTGATGATTGATTGCAGCTCGTTCACGTCGTAGTAATCGAGTCGGGCTACAAGACCAAATCGATCGCGCAGTGGACCGGTGATCATGCCAGTGCGTGTCGTCGCTCCGATCAGCGTGAATTTGGGTAGGGAAAGACGAATTGAAGAAGCGGATGGGCCTTTGCCCACCACAATGTCGATTTGAAAATCTTCCATGGCTGGATACAAAATCTCTTCAACTGTGCGCGACAGACGGTGGATTTCGTCGATAAATAACACGTCGTTGTCTTCGAGTTTGGTCAAGATTGCGGCCAGGTCTCCGGCGCGCTCAAGAGCCGGCCCAGATGTGACATGCAATTGCGCAGACATCTCGGTTGCAACAATTCCGGCGAGTGTGGTTTTGCCAAGTCCAGGTGGGCCAGCGAACAACAGATGATCGGCTGCCTGACCTCGGCGGCGTGCGGCCTCGAGCACAATGCTGAGATGCTCTTTGAGTTCGCGTTGACCTACAAAATCATCCAGCGAACGCGGTCGCAACCCAATTTCATCCAACATCTCGCCGTCGTCGCTCTCGTCTTGAGAACGCTTGTGCGGATCGACAAATTCTTCACGCACGCTTGACCCCCAGTGCGTTAAGTGCCTGGCGCAATAAGTTTTCTGCACTATCGGTGGCAGACAACTCTCGCAGCACATCCCTAATCTCTTCATTTGAATATCCGAGCCCTGTCAGAGCTTCGCGCACATCGGTCACTGCGCGATGACCTTGCATCTGTTCGCTTTGTGGCGTGTCCATGATGGGCAGATTCATGCGACCTTTCAACTCAATGAGCAGTCGTTCGGCAGTTTTGCGTCCCACACCAGAAACAAGTGTGAGCGCTCCGTGATCGTTTGTAGCGACAATGTCAATTAATGCGCGTGGTGTGTGGGTGGCAAGTATTGACATCGCCATATTTGGACCAACGCCGTGTGTTGCAATCAGGATTTCAAACGTACGACGCTCGTCTCTGTCCAAAAACCCATACAGCGTCTGTGCATCTTCGCGAATGTGTTGATGCACATGTACAAAGGCCTGCGATGTTGGTTCGAGCTCGCCAAGCGTGCGCGGAGTGACATGGATGAGATACCCCACGCCACCAACCTCGAGCAACACGGTTGAGTCTTGATTGCGCTCAATCACTACTCCGCGTAACGAACCGATCATTGCGCACCGACCGCATTTTTGGCGCGCACAATACTTTCGCGCAACGGAGCCATCGCCATATGACACAGCGCAATCGCAGCAGCGTCAGCAGCATCGGCCGGTTCGGGCAACGACGAAAGCCCCAGTCGTTGTTGCACCATTTTTTGTACTTGCAATTTATTGGCCGTGCCCGTTCCAGTGACGGCGCTTTTTACTTGGCTTGGCGTGTATTGCACAACTTCAATGCCCATTCTGCTTGCCATTGCGAGCACCAACCCGCTTACTTGTCCCACGCTCATTGCAGTTCGCACATTGTTCTGAAAAAATACTTGTTCGACCGCTATCGCATCTGGTTGTGTTTCACGAACAAGATTTTCGATGTCTAACTGCAATGCGCACAATCGATGTTGCAATTGTTGGGTTGCTGGCGTGGTCATTACCCCAAGTGCCACTACCACTGGGTTCACTGAACCCGACGATTGCAGTACCGCATAGCCACAGCGGGTGAGACCAGGGTCAATACCAAGCACAACAAGCGGCTGGGCGAACATATGTTCTACCTTAGT
>CAZHIN010000011.1:0-12271 GCA_964532575.1 uncultured Acidimicrobium sp. | reverse complement strand
CCACCAAGCGCAACCACTGCAGGGCTACAAGAACTTGACCACTGCGACCGCAAAACTGCATACCCGCATCTGGTGAGACCTGGGTCAATCCCGAGGACTACGAGAGCCGGCTTCTGGGCGAACATATGTTCTACCTTAGTGCCAAAACACCTGCTCGGTAAGGATTTAGAGGGCCGAACGAAGTGCCGTCACCAACTCGTCTACTGGGCGAAAGGTAAGCCCCACAGCCGACCGATGCACATAACGAAGCAGCCCTTGGCCATCGACCACAAAAATACTGCGCCGCACCAAACCCATCAGTCCGACGATGCCATATGCGGTTGCCACCTCTTTATTGGTGTCCGCCAAGAGCGGAAATCCAAAACCGTGTTTTGCTGAAAACGCGTCATGGCTGGCAACATCTTGAGCCGAGATCGCGAGCACCTGTGCGCCGATGTCATTAAATTGCGCGAGTTCGTTGTTGTACGAACACAATTGTTTCGTGCATACCGCTGTGTTATCACCAGGATAAAAAACAAGTACAACCGGTTTGCCTGCATAGTCAGACAACGAATACGACTTGCCTCCACTACCGAGCAACGTGAACCCAGGTGCTTTGTCGCCAACAGCAACGCTCATGACGCAGCCTCCTCAAGAATCGCATCGCTCATATCAAAATTTGCGTACACATCTTGCACATCATCGTTGTCCTCGAGATCATCCATGATTCGCAAAATTGCCTTGGCATCAGCAATGTCGGTAACTGGTACTTGTAAGGACGACACCATTGTTGATACAGCCGATGCAACGGTCATCCCCGCAGTCTCGAGGGATGCCTTTAGCTCGAATAGCGCATGCGGATCACAGGTCACGCGCCACGTGTCTCCATCGTCCACCACATCATCTGCGCCATGTTCAAGTGCCACCATCATCACTTCGTCTTCCGAAACCGATTTGTCGATTTGTACAACACCTTTGCGCGAAAACTGCCATCCAACGGCGCCAGGTTCGGCCATCGCTCCACCCGATTTACTAAAAGCAAGCCGCACATCCGATGCAGTGCGATTGCGATTGTCTGTCAATGCGTCGATCAGCATCGCCACACCGCCTGGTGCATACGCTTCGTAAGTAATTGATTCGAATGCTGCGCCAGTGTGCTCGCCCATTCCGCGCTTAATTGCCCGATCGATTGCATCATTCGTCATCTGTGCCGCCTTGGCTTTCAACACGATTGTGCGCAACGATGCATTTGATGCAGGGTCTCCGCCACCTTCTCGCGTACTGACTTCAAGTTGCCGAGCAAGTTTGGCAAACGTCTTGCCACGCGCCTTGTCGGCTTTGCCTTTTTTGTGCTTGATCGTTGCCCACTTGGAATGGCCGGACATCTCTACACCTCCTGCAAAAACAATGAATGAATACGATTATCGCTTGTCAACTCTGGATGAAACGACGCCACCATAACCGAACCTTGGCGCGCCAACACCACTTTGTCCTCATGTGTTGAGAGCACCTCAACATCTGGCCCAACCCGAACCACCTGTGGAGCCCGAATAAACATTGCGTGGAAAGGCGTTTGCAAACCGTCAACATCGAGGTCTGTCTCAAAACTCTCCACCTGACGACCATAGGCGTTGCGCTGCACGTCAATATCAATAGCGCCATAAAACCGTTGATCCGGGCGACCATCCGCAATGCTTGTCGACAACAAAATCATTCCCGCGCATGTTCCAAAAACTGGCATTGCGCTATTGATGCGCTCGGCAATTGGCTCAAACAACCCAGATGTCTCCAACAAGTACGACATCGTTGTCGACTCTCCCCCGGGCATGACGAGGGCGTCTACCAACTTCAAATCTGCGGTAGTTCTTACCTGCACGGTGCTTCCACCAAGACTCTGCAACATTTCTTCGTGCACGCCAAACGCACCTTGCAAAGCCAAGATGCCGATTTTCATAATTATGACCTAACTGTCAACACGTCAGATTTAAAAATACTCAGTAATGCTTCGGCTCTTTACCAACCGCGTTCGGCGTAACGCTCGTTAATCTGATCCATTCCGATTCCTGTCATCGGAGCACCAAGGTTGCGACTTACTTTTGCCAAAATGTCGGCATCCATGAAGTGAGTCGTTGCTTCAACGATTGCTTTTGCGCGGGGCGATGGGTCATCGCTCTTGAAGATTCCAGAGCCGACGAACACCGACTGTGCACCGAGCTGCATTGCCAAAGCAGCATCGGCTGGCGTGGCAATACCACCTGCGCAAAACAACGGAACTTGCAACGAACCAGTTTCTGCAATTTCTTGCACGAGCGGCAACGGCGCACCAAGTTTTTTGGCCCAGTCAAATAACTCGGCAGAGTCGGCTTGGGTAATTTTGCGAATGTCTCCAAAAATGTTGCGCAGATGGCGCACGGCTTCAACAACATTGCCTGTACCGGCTTCGCCCTTGGAACGAATGAGTGCAGCACCCTCGCTGATGCGTCGTAGCGCCTCGCCCAAGTTGGTTGCACCGCAAACAAACGGTGTGTCAAATGCAAGCTTGTCGATGTGGTGAGTTTCGTCTGCTGGGGTCAGCACTTCGGATTCATCGATGAAGTCGACACCGAGCGATTGCAGAATTTGCGCCTCAACAAAATGTCCAATGCGTGCTTTTGCCATCACAGGGATGGTTACGCACGCCTGAATGGCAAGAATCATTTCGGGGTCGCTCATGCGTGCAACGCCACCATCACGACGAATATCGGCAGGCACTCTCTCGAGTGCCATCACCGCTACCGCACCAGCATCTTCGGCAATCTTTGCTTGTTCAGAGTTGACGACGTCCATAATGACGCCACCCTTGAGCATCTCGGCCAAACCGCGCTTGACCTGCATTGATCCAGTTGTGCGTGCAGCATTCTTTGTCATGCTTTCCATCGTACCGAGACCATTACCGACACAAACGGTCGGTTTTTTGTGACTGTTTTCTTAGAGAAACTTGACGTCGTCTGGGTTTGTACCCACTGGAACCACGGCTGTTTTTGCAGCACGAGCCACCTCAACGAATGTTTGACCAGGAGTGAGTTTGATCACTGCCCCGCTCGCATCTTTGAGCAAAAAGGGAGTCAGTCGGTCGGTACGTTCCCATGTTCCCTCGATCAGTGTGCCGTTCGTGAAAACGTACGCTTTGCCACCGCCAAGAGTCTTGGATGTTGGGCTGTAGTTGTTGGTGTACTCAACTTCGAGCACGATCACATTGGGCACGGCCACTTGCACGTCTGCCGTGTCAACATCTGGCGTGTTGTCTTGCAATCGCAAAAACTCGGCGGTTGTTGCATCCCAATTCCACTGCACCTTCACGCCGTCCATCGACACTTTGACACCGGCAGTTGGTTTTGCAGTTGTTGGTGCTGCGTCACTTGCCGTGCGATATGAAAACTGTGCTGGCGGCGCCATCGAACCTTCCGGACTCAATGTCCACAACTTTGTCGTCTCTGCAACCAAATTATGTGGTGCCGAGCGATCGCTGTCACGACGGAATCCGCCATCTTTGTTGGCCACCGTGTAACTGAGGTCGACTAAATCAGATTTTTTGATCGCCGCCGAAACCTGTTCGTTGCCACCGCTCCACACAAACAACGGCTTGATCAGCGAACTCAGCAAGTTGATGTCTTGAAAACGACCACTCCGAATAGGACCAACTGGATCTGAACCTTCGCTTTGAAATACCGCAGCAAGACGTGTCAGTTTTTCGACGTTCTCTTCAAAAATAATGTCTGCCTGATTGATTCCCATCTGCGGGCGTGCCGATGGGTGGTTGTCGATCTTGACGACCATTGCAGGACGAGTAAGTGTCGACGGGTCGGTGTTTGGCAAGCCCGTCAATGGGTTGACAATTTCGGGAATGGTTGTCTCGGTTACAACAGTGGTGTCAACTGCTGCACTATCGGCCGAGTCCGAAGATCCTGACGAGCCTCCGCAGGCAGCGAGAGCCAAACAAGAACTTGCAACGAGTGAACCAAATAACAAGGTGCGATTTTTCATGGTTAGATCTCTCTGAGCAGCGCAATTCTTTCTGCCAATGGGGGATGCGTATTAAAGAGTTTATGCCACATACCCAATCGACCTGAGTCATTCACACCCGACATCGGTTGCTCAATCCACATATGAGCCGTAGCCATGCTGGCTGAATGGGTGACGGTGCTGTCGGCCTGAAGTTTTTCGAGCGCCGAGATAAGCCCTGGCGGATACCTGGTCATTTTGCAGGCCGATACATCGGCGAGTGTTTCGCGTCTGCGACTTACTGAAGCCTGCATAATCTTGGCCAAAATAGGTGCAAGAATTAACAGTGCTAGACCAACGAATGCAAGTGGATTGGTGCTGTTGCGACGGTCGTTGCCACGACTTACTCGCCCACCGTTCCACCACATCATGCGCAGGGTGATGTCGGTTATGAGAGCAATCGTGCCAACCAAGGTGACCGCCAATGTGCTGACCAAAATGTCGTAATTTTTAATGTGGGAAAGTTCGTGGGCAACGACTCCCTCCAACTCAACACGATTCATCTTTTCGAGCAAACCAGTGGTAACAGCGATTGCGGCATGCTTAGGGTTTCTTCCGGTCGCGAATGCATTTGGTGCATCGTCGCGAACGACAAACACCCGAGGCTTTGGCAGACCGCTCGCAATGCAAAGTCCTTCAACAAGGTTGTGTAAACGACGAAACTCGACAGGGTCGGCTGGCTCCGCACGGCTTACAGCGAGAGCAACAGAATCCGATTTCCAATAGGAACCAAAAGCAAACACGGCAGAAAACACCAGGGCGACAATCGTCCCGGTGGTTCCGCTACCGATCAACACTCCAACCGCCATGCCTACAAGCACAGTGATAACAACGAACCCTGTCAGTAATAAAAAGGTGCGTCGCTTATTTGACGCGATGAGATCATTCATGAAACTGTCTACTCTCGATCTGACTAAAACTTGACTTGGGGTGTGGTGCGCGCAGCGGCTTCGGCCTCAAAATATTCACGCTTTGCAAACTTGAACGAACTCGCAACGAGAGAGCCGGGAAACTTTTGAATTGCAGTGTTGTACGACAACACGGCATCGCCGTAAAACTGGCGCGCATACGCAATGCGACTCTCGGTATTGGAGAGTTCTTCTTGTAACGAAACAAACCCTTGGTTGGCTTTGAGGTCTGGGTAAGCCTCTGACAGTGCAAACAACTGTCGCAGCGCCCCCGTGATTGCGGTGTCGGCAACGGCCTGAGCATTCGGTGACGACGATGCACTCATCGCCGTATTCCGCGCCTGGATGACTGCGTCCAAAGTTGCCTTTTCATGGGACGCATACCCTTTGACGGTTTCGACCAGATTCGGTATCAGGTCAAGTCGACGCTTGAGTTGCACATCAATTTGTGACCATGCATTGTCAACCTCGTTGCGGCGGCCAACGAGCGAGTTGTAGAACACCACCAACGCCAGCAACACAACTACAACAACAACGGCTATAACGACAAGGCTGTTCATGCGCTTAAGTCTAGTTGAGTCTTGAGATATCGCGTATTGACGTGCTCGTACTAATTTTGGCCAACCTGAGGTCGGCGCAGCACTCGATGCTCAAACATGGCTAAAAGCTTGTTTGGCTGCACTGCTATCTCATTATTTTTTTCAGCCAACAAGAGTCTTTCGTAAATTGCCACGTATTCGGTAGCAAGTCGTTGCATCGAAAAATCTTCGGCGCGTTTGAGACCGCCTGCAACCAACAGTTGCGACAACGACGTATCGCTGCAAACACGAGTAATTGCACGTGCGAGTTGTTCTTCGTCGCCAGGCGCAACAAGTAATGCGTTCACTTCATGAGTAGCAACATTGCGGTAGCCGTCGATATCTGTGGTGACCAGTGGGGCCCCCGCTGCCATTGCTTCGAGCAAAACAATGCCAAACGATTCACCACGCAATGATGGCGCACAAAATACGGTGCACCGCGAAAGTCGGTCGAGTTTGTCGGTTTCGGTAATACGTCCGAGCCACAAAATCCGTTTGTCGCTTGCATACAACTTGTGCATCTCGTCAATACCTGGGCCGTCTGCTGCCACCCACAACGAAACGTTGTGCGGCAAGTGCTTCATCGCGCCAAGTAAGACTTCAAGTCCTTTACGCGGCTCGAATCGCCCGCAAAAAAATATGGTGGGTTGCAATTCTCTCTCTGCACCGATTTTGAAATAGCGCGATGTTTCAATGCCATTGAAAAGCACTTGATAGTCGCCGTCCAGATATCTCGATGCAAGTTCTTTGGCAGCCTCCGACACCGCAACGCGCGCACTCAAGTGATTGGCAGCCCAGCGCGCAGTTTTATTGAGCACTCGATACGACGATGAGTCACCCGCGGCATGAAATGTTCCGACCGTTGGGGCAAGCCGCAACAGCAGCGATGTAACAGTAGGACCAGGCACGATGGGTTCGTGCAGATGGATGATGTCGAAGGCTTCGTCATTGAGTGCTCTGATCGTTCGCAAGGCCGCAGACGGATCTGGTGCGAGCGGTGCCACAGATCCGTTGGCAGAAGTCGGCAGGCTCTGGCCCAATGGCGTCACAAAGGGTTCGGGTGGCGGTCCATCACACGGCGCAAGCACGCGCACTTCATGACCAATGCGACGAAGCTCGCGTGCCAAACCCATGACCTGGGCTTGCACTCCTCCCGGAACCGAGACGCTGTAGGGACTGACCATTGCAACCCTCAACATGTTCACGCCGTATACGGTAGACCGTCAAGAAGCTATTTAGTCCAAAGCACTATAAAACACAGCGAAACAAACAAAGTCAGTACGAAAGCAGCGAGACCATGGCGCAATTCCCGAAAGATCCATATTCCAAACCAGCGATTTCGATTGTTGCATCGCCTACCAAGCGCACTGCAATTTTGGAGTTAGCACAACAAGCCGAACGTCTTGGCTTCGAGGGTCTTGCATGCCCAAGCCTGGGAGGAACTATGGCGCTGTGCACTTCGCTCGCCCATGCCACAAACACCATTCATTTCTGGACGTCAATTCAACCGATGTACTACAGCCATCCAGTAGAAACAGCCAACACTGCAGCACACATCCACGAAATCTCTGGCGGACGATTTGGTCTCGGCATTGGAGTAAGTCACGGACCGGTTGTGCAACGCCTCGGTGTAGAAACCGGAAAGCCGTTGAGCGATATTTCCAACTATGTTGCCGCGATGCGCGCCAATGAGCGATTCTCTGGCGAGCTTCCTCCGATCTACTTGGCAACGCTGCGCGACAAAATGTTTGCGCTCTCGCACCAAATATCACAAGGTGCTATCTGGGCCAACGCATCGCTGCGCGATATTGGTCGCCAAGTTGCTCTCCTCCCTTCCGACAAGCGGTCGAGTTTTTTTATGTCCAACATGGTTCCAACGATCATCAGTGATGACATTGATGCGGCCTTAGCTTTGCATCGCAAAACCTTGACTGGTTATGTCTCGCTCCCCAACTATCGCAACTATTGGCGCACAGCAGGCTACGAGAACGAAATGGATGCAATCGAAACCGTCTTGGCAACAACCCCAAAAGAATCACTCACCCAAGCACTGCAAGCAACAATGAGCGACGCGTGGCTGCGCGACTGCACTATCTCGGGCACCGCATCACAAGTTCGCGAACAATTTGCCGCATGGGCCGATGCTGGTGTGTTGCCAATTGCCGTGATGTCTTCAACAACAGGTGGTCAGGCAAAAGCAATCAGCGAGCTCTTTCATGCGTTTGCTTAACGTGCATTACGCAATCTGATTAAGTAACTCGATCACGAGCCTCTCAATTTCATCGCGAATTGGTCGCACCGCATCGACCCCTTGCCCTGCAGGATCATCGAGTGGCCAATCGACATACTGCTTGCCAGGCAAAAACGGGCACGCATCACCGCACCCCATGGTCACCACAACGTCAACAGCTTCCAACATCTCCATTGTCCACAGTTGCGGTTGAGCAGAAGCTATGTCGATTCCAACTTCTTTCATCACCGCAACCGCAGAAGGGTTGATTGAATTTGCTGGTTCAGAGCCTGCCGAAAAAACCGAAACACGACCCGCGCCAAGGTGACGCATAAACCCGGCCGCCATTTGCGACCGTCCAGAGTTGTGAATGCACAAAAATAAAACACCCTTCATGAGCGCGATTCACCGAAAACGAAGTTGATGATCACTACGGCTAGTAGCGCACCAACCAATTGCATCAACACAAACATCGGCACCGACTCTGGTGCGATACCTGCGAATGTGTTGCTTAAACTTCGAGCAATAGTCACTGCTGGGTTTGCTAGCGATGTTGATGAAGTAAAAAAATAGGCACCAGTAATCCAGCCCGCAACCGTAAACGGAACCAAATTTGCGCGTTGTGCGCGAATCGTTCCATAGATCACCACAAGCAGACCGATCGTTGCCACCGTTTCGGAAAAAAGGATTCCAGAACCGGAGCGAACTTTTTGTGAAATGTTGATTGCATCCAGATCAAACATCAGGTTTGCCGTAATGGCTCCAATACATCCGCCTACGGTTTGCGCAATCGCATAGAACAACGTGTCTTTGATGTTTGCCTCACCAGTAAAGACTCCGACAATTCCTACAACCGGATTAAATGATGCCCCCGACACGGGAGCAAAAATCAAGATCAATGCGACCAATGCACCACCAGTAGCAATGGCATTGCAGAGTAATTGCAAGGCCACAATGTCGGTGAGTCGCTCGGCCATGATTCCTGAACCGATCACTGCAACGATCAGGAGTCCGGTTCCGAGTGCCTCGGCCGCTAGTCGGCGCGAAAGTGAGATTTTTGATTCGGTCGTCACTAGCAACACTTCTGATCGATGGTCGCATGAAACGTCTGCGCATCAGACAACACCGTGTAGTACTCCCATGCTGCACCATCTGGGCTTTGCATCCACACTTTGTCTTGCACTGCATAACAGCATGTTGAATCTTTCTCCACGGACTCCACTAATCCAAGCTGCTCAAAACGCGCAATCGATCTTTCAACGAGTTCACTTGACTCAAGTTCAACCCCGAGATGATTGATGTGCTGATACTCAGCGTTTTCATCACGTGGTGTTTCGATCAAGACCAACTTCAACGGCGGATCAACGATTGCGAAGTTTGCATACCCGTCGCGTACCTTGGCAGGGGTTGCATTGAACATCTTTGAGTAAAATGCAATCGCATCAGTCAAATTTGAAACATTGAGCGCTAGCTGGACTCGTGACACAATGATCTCCTTGTTGTTTAATTAGCTTTTTGTTGAACTGTATGTTATATTGATAGTCATCAATATAACACGCACCCCTGCTGGCTGCTGCTCGCCTGTCACCGAGGCCTCACTCACGACACGCGATGCGCTCAACTTGTCGCAGGGCTTCGCCGCGCTTTCAGACCCAACACGACTCAAACTTTTCAGCCTCATCGCCGCTTCCGCCGATGCAGAAACATGCGCTTGCTCACTTGTTAAGCCAACTGGTCGCTCGCAGCCGACAGTCAGTCATCACTTGAAGGTGTTACGTGAAGCCGGCCTCATTACTGGCACCAAGCGCGGCACGTGGATTTGGTATCGAGTTAACCGCGAGCGGTTACATGTGTTGCAAGACGTACTCGGCTAAGCAACTGTCGATTTCAAGTAACCAGGATCGCTCGGCCAGTTTGGCTGAAACAAGTGCCACTGCTCCGGCGCTTGACGAATCAAATTCTCGATCTCGAGCATCAGCAGTTGAGAAATCCGCGCAACATCTTCGCGCAACGACCCCTGTCGCTCAACCACGAGAGCGGGCCTAATCACCGCTTTGTGCCCTGCGGCATCCGGCGTAAACAACGTTGCCATCGGCAACAGTGCCGCACCAGTGCGCAACGCAAAAAAAGCCGGACCAGCAGGCACCGTTGTAGTTTCGCCAAAAAACTGCACCTCGACCCCAGTGCGCTTGCCATCTTTAGGGATATCGCGGTCGCAGAGCAACGACACGACGTGATTATCGCGCAATGCTTTGCCGACAGCAACACCCGCATCGTCGGTCAACGCGATGACATTGACACCATATTGCGAACGTAGTTGTACAAACCATTCGAACAATTCAGTATTTTCGAGTCGCTCGACTACAGCAGTCAAGTGGTAACCCTGATCAATCAACCAACGCCCCGACCACTCCCATCCACCCATGTGTGGCAACGCAAGAATTGTGCCCTTACCTAAAGACGCTGCATGTTCAATGTGTTCAAAGCCCTCCACCTGATGCCCGTCAGCGATTTGCTTTCGCGACTGCGAAGGAAGTCGAAAAGTTTCGAGGTAATACCTCGTGTAACTCACAAACGCCTGCTGAGTGGCGAGGTGCAAACGCTTGCCGGTCAGGCTTGGATCAACACGTTGCAGGTGTCGCATCACCATTGCCCGGTTTTGTTTCATTGCTCGTGCCAAAGAACCACCGATCGCGACAGCAGTTCCAGCAACCACCGGCGAAGGAGCAACACGCGCAACCAACGATGCGAGTTTGTATCCGGCTACAGAGATTTGTTCTGCTGTGTTGCGATGCGCTTGCGCCATGCAGAATTATTGCAGTCGGCGGCGGCGTGCAAAACGTTCGCGATAATCGTCACGACGCACGCGACGAGAGGCCCGACGCGAACGACGCACTTCTTGTTTTTGGGCAGTCACCGGTGCGACCGCTGCCTGACGCCAAACTTTTATAAAACGTTGTACCGCTGTCATCGAGGTCAAAATGAGCATCGCCCACATCACCCACCACAACAACGAACCAAATAGCAAACCAACGCACAACACGATGATCCGCTCTGCTCTTTCCATCAAACCACCCTTGGCATGAAGACCAAGCGATTCGGCCTTGGCGCGCTGATACGAGATCAACGACGACACCGCCATCACTGCAAACGGCAACACAGCAGCAGTAGCACCGCGGGTGTCGGCCAAATACCACGCCACACCACCTAGCAAGAACGAATCGCTTATACGGTCAATCACCGAATCGAAAAAAGCACCGCGCTGGCTTGCCGAGTTTGAAGCCTTGGCAAGCGCACCATCAAACATGTCGGGCAGCGCCGACAGAATGACGAGTGCAAGTCCAAGCGGCAGCGATCCGAGTCCAATTGCAACCGAAGCGCCAATCGCGATCAAGAGACCCAAGATGGTGATGTGATCGGGAGACAACCCTGTTCGCAGAAGAAACTTGCCAACTGGACGCACGACGCGCTCGATCTCTACACGAAATCGACCATCAAACATATGCGAGAGCCTACTTGTCGGGGTTGGCTTCGACTAAACATTCAACGATGGAAGCGTCTATCGCGTCCACCAATACCAATCCCCGTTGCGCGGGCGGTTCCTCGGCGCTGTAGCAAAAAACCCGCCATGTGGGGCGACTGCGAAAGCCTCGCCAAACCTGTTGTGCAGAAGAATGTCCAACCGCAAAACCAACGGCCCGGCTTGCAAAAACGAGTGCAGTTTTTTCGTCAACTGTCATTTTCCAAGACGAACTCAACACAAACACACCAAACAACGTCAACGCGATCGCAACATACAGCATTCCATCATTGACAAGACCACTGTTTGCGAGTGACGAATTTGCAGAGCGTGTAGCAAACCACAGCCCATAACACACAGTTGCCATCGCAAGATAGATAAAACTCGGAATGCGGCGTCGATGATTGTCAGGGAATTGGTATGGACCAACGAATGCCGAAATGTCAAGATCATCGGGCAGTGCGTCGCGTACTTCGTTGCTTGACATTGTTTACTTCTCCTTTTTATCTTCTTGTGCTTCGAGCGACTTCCACGCAGATCTCACACGCTCAGCCGTGACGTCCAATGCTTCTGGCAAGATCTTGGTGTTGGCAACTGCAACCATAAAATTGGTATCGCCACCCCATCGTGGCACAATGTGCACGTGCAGGTGCTGAGCAATACTGCCACCAGCTGAAGCCCCCATGTTGATGCCCACATTGATTCCCTGTGGCTTGTATTCAGATTTCAACACTTGCACACCACGCGTGACAGTTGCCCAGATTTCGTTGTGCTCTTCAGGGGTGAGGTTTTCGAGTTCGGCTACTTCGCGATATGGCAACACCAACAGGTGACCTGGCGAATAAGGAAACGCGTTCAGAATCACAAACGAATGTGCGCCACGATGCACGATATGCGACTCTTCGTCCGTCATATCCGACTGCAGAATCTCGGTAAACACCGACTTACCAGAATTTTCTTTTTTCATGTCGCCTTGCACGTATTGTGCGCGCCAACCGTTCCATAGTCGCTCTAA
>CAZHIN010000010.1:0-33273 GCA_964532575.1 uncultured Acidimicrobium sp. | reverse complement strand
GCGGCGACTACATCATGACCAACACACCAAGCGTGTTGCGCAAGATGGCAAAGATCGTGCAACAACTTGGTGTACGCCCAGAGCTCGAAGTATTTGACACTGGCCACATTGTGATGGTCAAAGACTTAATTGCCGAAGGCTTGCTAGACGACCCAGTGATGATTCAGTTGTGCATGGGCATCGCCTATGGTGCACCAGACGATCCAAATACATTTATGGCAATGGTCAACCAGTTGCCAGCGAATGCTGTGTTCTCTGCATTCTCTATTGGGCGCATGCAACTTCCGTTTGTTGCTCAGGCCGTGCTTGCCGGTGGCAACGTGCGTGTTGGCCTTGAAGACAACTTATATCTCGACCGTGGAGTGCTCGCAACCAACGCCGATCTCGTAGATCGCGCCGTCAAGATTCTTGACAACATGAACGTGTCTGTCATGGGTCCAGCAGACGTGCGCAAAAAACTGCAACTCACAAAGCACGGCTGATCGTGACAAATGTGGGCGGTCTTCCCGGATTGAAAACAGTTGGCTTGCTCGGTGGCGGTGTCATCGGTGGTGCATGGGCTGCACGATTTGCACTCAATGGCGTTGATGTCAAGTTGTACGACATCGACCCACAAGCCACTCGCAAGATGGGCGAAATTATGGGTAACGCTCGTCGCGCCTATCGCAAACTCACACTTGCACCACTTCCCAAAGAAGGCACCATCACGTTTGTCTCTACTCCAGAAGAAGCAGTAACCGATGTTGATTTTGTGCAAGAAAGTGCGCCAGAACGACTGGAATTGAAACAAGAGTTGCTCGCTCGTGCAAGCAAGGCTGCTTCACCAACAACTGTGTTCGGTTCATCCACTTCCGGATTATTGCCTACGCAAATACAAAAAGACATGGTCAACCCAGAGCGTTTCGTTGTTGGACACCCGTTTAACCCCGTGTATCTCATGCCGCTTGTCGAGATCTGCGGAGGCGACCTCACATCACAAGCGACGAAAGAACGCGCGTGCGAGGTGTACACGCAAATCGGTATGCGCCCACTCATGCTGAGCAAAGAAATTGATGGCTTTGTTGCCGACCGACTCATGGAAGCACTGTGGCGCGAAGCGTTGTGGATGGTTAATGACGGCATTGCCACCGCAGAAGAAATTGATGATGCAATGCGCTTTGGTCCTGGCCTTCGCTGGTCATTCATGGGCACGTTTCTCGTCTATCGCATTGCAGGCGGCGAAGCCGGCATGCGACACTTCATGGCGCAGTTTGGTCCGTCACTGAAATGGCCGTGGACAAAGTTGATGGACGTACCCGAGCTTGACGATGTGCTGCTCGAAAAAATTGTCTCGCAATCCGACGATCAGGCTGGCACAGCCACCATTCGCGAACTCGAAGCATTGCGCGACGATTGTTTGGTTTCAGTGTTTCAGGGTCTGCGCAACCAAAATTATGGAGCAGGTCAAGTATTGGCAGACTACGAAAAGATGTTGTTTGGTCGTGGCCCAACACCGGTGCTCGACCCACTCGCACCATCGGTCTCGCATGAGATGTTTATTCCTGCCGAATGGACTGACTACAACGGTCACACCAATGACTCGCGTTATTCACAACTCGTGAGCGAAGCAAGCGACACATTCTTTCGTGCAATTGGTTTCACACCCGAATATCTAGCAACAGGTCGCACGTTTTATACCGTTGAAGGGCACTCACGATTTCTTGACCAAACGCGCGCTGGTGACAAAATAAAAGTTCTCACCCGAGTTGCTTCGTATGACGAGAAGCGCATTCATCTGTGGTCTGAAGTAGTGCGCGAAGACGGTGTCGTGGCCTTTACTGGCGAGCATCTCTTTATGCACGTTGACACTGCATCGGGCAAGACTTCGCCCATGGGAAGCGAAATGTTGACGTTGCTCAAGCCCATTGCTGATGCCCACGCAAAACTTCCTGCACCAGCGGGGATTGGTCGACATGTCGGCGAACGCCCCGCAAAGTAGCAGCATCTCGCCGCTCGCCCCATGGCAGCCAGGCGATGTTGTGCCCGCGCCACTCAACATCTATTCGTGCCTTGTCGAACACGAGTGGGTTGACTACAACGGTCACATGACCGAGGCCGCATATTTGTCGGCTTTCGGCTGGGGGTCCGATGCACTCTTCACGTACATCGGCGACAACGACGCATACCGAGCAGCAGGTAATTCGTTTTATACCGTTGAAACACACATTGTCTACGAAGATGAGGCTTTTCTCAACGACCCACTGCGCATCGAAACTCGAGTGCTCGATGTGGATGCAAAGCGCTTACATATTCATCACACGATGTTTAATGGCGACAGCGGCAAGAGACTCTCGACTACCGAGCAGATGCTGGTGCATGTCGATATGAATGCGGGCAAATCTGCGCCAATTCTCCCCCACGTTGCCGCGGCATTAGATGCGATTGCACTGAGCCACTCATCACTGCCGACGCCCGAAGACGTGGGCAGAGTCATGAAAATCAAGAAAAAATAACAGACCCTCAAACAGAAAGTACCCACCATGCAATTTGCCCTCTCCGACGAACAAGAAGCAATTGTTGCCACAACGCGCTCATTCGTTGAACGCGAATTAATACCCCATGAGGAAACAGTCGAAAAACTCGGTCACATTCCAAAAGAACTCGAAGAGGACGTGCGCAAAAAGTCGATTGCAGCGGGTATCTACGCCTGCAACATGCCTACCGAATACGGCGGTGGGGGTCTCGACTCGTTTGACACCACCCTCGTTGATCGCGAGTTTGGTGCAACGTCCTATGCCCTGCACTACATCGTTGCCCGCCCGTCCAACATTTTGCGCGCATGCACTGGCGACCAAATTCAGGAGTACCTCATACCCACCATCGCGGGCGACCGTGTGGACTGCTTGGCCATGAGCGAGCCAGATGCTGGGTCTGACATGCGTGGCATGAAGTGCTCTGCTGTGCGCGATGGCGACGACTGGGTGATCAATGGCACGAAACATTTTATTTCTCATGCCGACATGGCCGACTACGTGATCTTGTTTGCCGCAACCGCCGAAGAACAAACTTCGAAGGGCCCAAAAAAGAAGATCACTGGATTTTTGGTCGACTTCGATACTCCTGGCTGCGAGCGCGTTGCAGGATACAACTGCGTTTCTAACTCGGGTTACCACAACCTGATTATCAACTTTGACAACTGTCGCGTACCAAACAGCAAAGTGCTGGGCGAAGTGCACGGTGGTTTTGATGTTGCCAACACATGGCTTGGAGCAACGAGGTTGCAAGTAGCAGCAGTGTGTGTTGGTCGTGCTCGTCGTGCGCTTCGACTTGCAACCGAATGGGCGGCTACTCGTGAACAATTTGGTCAACAGATCGGCAAATTTCAGGGAGTGTCATTCAAGTTGGCAGATATGAAGACACAACTTGATGCAGCAGAGTTGCTCACACTGCGTGCAGCCTGGAATGATGCGCATGGCAAGTTTGATGACTCCGAAATCGCAATGGCAAAAGTATTTTCTACCGAGATGTGTCAGTTTGTGACCGACGAAGCAATTCAGATATTTGGCGGCATGGGTTTGATGGACGAGTTACCTCTCGAGCGCATGTGGCGCGATACACGCGTCGACCGCATCTGGGACGGCACAAGTGAGATTCAGCGACACATCATTTCTCGCGGCCTGTTGCGCGAATTTGGCGGCTGATACATGCCTCAAGCGCAATCGCCTCTCGCTCGCATGCTCAACCCCAAGAGCATCGCAGTCATCGGTGGCAACCCTGCCGCTGCCGTAGTGAGGCAATGCCAAAAACTTGGTTTCACTGGCCAGATTTGGCCGGTGCACCCGACTCGCAAAGAGATGCATGGCGTGGCATGTTTTGCTTCAGTCAACGACTTACCTGGCATTCCCGACGCCGCCTTCGTTGCTGTTAATCGCCATCTCACCCTGGATGCAGTCAAACAACTGAGCAAGATGGGTGCTGGTGGCGCGGTGTGTTATGCATCGGGTTTCTCTGAGACCGGCGATACCGACTTGCAACAACAACTTGTCCTTGCTGCGGGCGACATGCCCCTGCTCGGGCCTAACTGTTACGGCTTTATCAATACTCTTGACGGCGTGGCTCTCTGGCCAGACGAGCACGGATGCGTGTCGGTCGACCGCGGTGTTGGAATGATCTCGCAAAGCGGCAACGTGGGCATCAATCTCACAATGCAACAGCGCAATTTGCGCATGGCCTACATGGTGACGGTTGGTAATCAAGCAGGTGGCGGTGTGGAAGACGTGCTCGAGGCTTTTATTTATGACGACCGTGTGACCGCAATTGGAATGTTTATTGAAGCAATTCGTGATGCTCCTCGCTTTGCTGCACTTGCACACGAGGCATTCGCGCGCAACAAGCGGATCGTTGCCCTGCAGACCGGCAAGTCAGAAGCAGGCGCACTAATTGCTGCATCACACACCGCGTCGCTCGCTGGTAATCGCCAGGCCTATGCAGCATTCTTTGACCGTTGTGGCGTTGCGACAGTAGAGACACCAACCGAACTGCTCGAGACACTCAAGTTGCTCGACAATGGTGGGCCACTCGACGGCTACCGCATTGCATCGCTGTCATGCTCGGGCGGAGAGGCTTCGCTTGTCGCCGATTTGTCGGAAGCGACCAACTTAATTTTTGCTCCGTTCCCCGACGAGCAATGTGCGCGCATTGAGTCAACATTGACCGAGCTCGTTTCAGTAGGCAACCCGTTCGATTACCACACGTTTATGTGGGGTGACAAAGCGGCCATGACGCGCACGTTTTCAGAGACAATGCGCGGCGAACATGATGCAACGATTTTGTTGCTCGATGCACCGCCTCGCCAAGACCAAGACGCGAGCAGTTGGGTTGTTGCTGCCGAAGCATTTGCCGAGGCAAGCAAACTCACCCAGCGTCGCGGCATCGTTGTCGCCACCATTCCAGAATGTTTTTCAGAATCGATGCGCAATGCAATCATTGCATTGGGTTTAACACCAGCGCAAGGTTTACGCGAGACGCTCGTTGCACTCGACCGCTGCGCATGGCTAGGTCAACATGCTCCGCAGTCTGCACCTGCACTCGTGAGCGCACCTGACAACACAGCCATTGTTGATGAATCACGAGCCAAAGAACGATTGACTACTTGGAACATTGCGGTGCCACAAGGTGCACGTTGCACACGCAACACCGTTGTCGACGCTGCAACAAAGATTGGCTTCCCCATCACACTCAAAGGCTTGGGTCTTGCCCACAAGAGCGAGTCGGGTGCCGTGGCTGTTGGCCTACAAAATGTCGAACAACTGCAGACCTCAATTTCTTCGATGCCCACAAGCATCACCGAATTTTTGGTAGAACAAACAATTACAGGCATTGTCGCTGAAGTGCTAGTGAGTATCCGACGTACCGCTCCGCTTGGCTGGATGATCACGCTCGGTGCAGGTGGAGTGCTTACCGAATTGTGGCGCGACACACAGTGCTTGCTTGCGCCAGCCAGCAAAGAAGAAATACGCGCTGCTTTGCAGCAACTGCGCATCGCACCAATTCTCAATGGCTTTAGAGGCAAGCCCGCAGCCAACATCGAAGCCCTTGTCGACGTGGTTACTGCACTGCAACAAGCCGTCGTAGGCTCTTCGGTTGTAGAAGTCGAACTCAACCCAGTGCTTGCCACTACTACGGCTGCGATTGCTGTTGATGCATTACTTATTGAAGAAACCAAATAACGAAACGAGAATGTGATGCCGATAACAACGAGCACCTCAACCACACCTGCAGGTACCGGCTCAATTCTCGAGATCATTCTTGATCGCCCCAAGGCAAACACCATTGATGCAGTGACAAGCCGAGAACTGAGCGAGATTTTTTCTGCTTTCAACTCTGACTCAGTACATCGCGTCGCAATTTTTACCGCCGCAGGAGAAAAATTTTTCTCGGCTGGATGGGACTTGAACGCAGCAGCCGACGGCGAAGCATTTGATTCCGACTACGGCGTGGGAGGTTTCGGTGGATTTCCCGAATTACCCAACCGCAACAAGCCGATTATCGCCGCCGTCAATGGCATGGCTGTCGGCGGCGGTTTCGAGATCGCAATGGCTGCAGACTTTATTGTTGCCGCAGACCACGCGCAATTTTTCCTACCCGAAACGCGCGTAGGTGTGTTGCCCGACGCGGGCGCTGTGCGACTGCCCCGCCTCTTGCCCCGCCAACTTTCGAACGAGATCATCTTCGGTGGTCGCAGACTCTCGGCCGTCGAAGCCGAGTCGTGGGGCATTGTTAACCGTGTTGTGTCACTCGCCGACCTGATGACGAGCGCGCGTCAATTGGCCGCCGAAATCTGTTTGTCTGCCCCGCTCAGCGTGGCAGCAGTGCTTGAACTCAATCGCACACTAGAAAATGTTGACATCCAAGAGGCAATGAAACAGATGCGCGCCAATGCGGCTTACAGAAAAGCAGTCGATTCACAAGACGCAGTTGAAGGACCAGCATCATTTGCCGAAAAGCGCCCACCCAAGTGGCAGGGTAAATAGCGGCAACTTTATTTGTCGTCGCGGCACCGCGTGCTGCAATATCTCACTTCATCCCAATTTTTCGCCCACTTTTTTCGCCACTCAAACGGCAGACCACAGCGCACACAAGTTTTTGGTGCAAAACCATTCTTGGTCTTTGCCTGACGCGTCATGAGTGATACAAAAACTGCAGCACTCTGCGTCACTTTTTCTTCAACTGACGCATCACGCATTCGTCGAGCACATCGAGCAGCTCAAATGCTCGCGAGTCGCTATTTTCGGTCTGAAACTCGCGCATTGCATACGAGAAACTGGTGTTCATGCTTGGCCATGCACCGTGCGTAGACCCGCCTGCCCCAGTGTGGCCAAATGCATCCGGCGCCATGCCAAGTCGTGAAGGATTTGGGTTGATCTCGAAGCCAATCCCAAAACGTAATTGTCGCCCAGAGAGTGCGTCGTTGCCCACAGAGCGCTCGCGCCTCGCCATTTCAATCGTCTCAGGCTGCAGCAATCGAACTCCATCGAGTTCTCCACCGTTTACGAGCATTGCGTACAACCGGCTCATTGCATGTGCACTTGCCACTCCACCGCCGCCAGGCAACTCGATCTTCGCAAAATCTGGTGATTCTGAAAGTTCGACAGGAGTCATGCCATACACATGCAACAATCGTGGATCAATTGCCGAACCTGGCAAGAGCGCTGTGTAGTTGTAGTTTTTTGCTCGAGTGGTCTTCGTGATGCGAGGCAACACGTCATCAGATGCACCAATGTGTAAGTCGAGTCGCAAAGGTTGGGCAATCTCTTCGCGCACAAATGTGCCGATCGATCTTCCGTCAGTGCGACGAACCAATTCACTCGCAATCCAACCAAATGTGAGCGCGTGATATGTGGGTGACCCAACCGGAACAAATGGATGTTGCTCGGCCAACAATTGAGCCATCATTATTGGGTCAGATATCTCCTCCGCAGTGATCTTGCGCTCAATACCTGGCACTCCGGCCATGTGTGCAAGCGAGTCACCGATGAGCACATGTCCCTTGCCTCCCGCCGCAAACTCGGGCCACACCGATTCAATCGGTGCTTCGAGGTTGATGAGACCGCGCTCAACACACATCAACACCGCAACTGCGCAGATGCCTTTCGTTCCAGATGCAATTACGCACAATGTGTCATCGCCCCATGGCGTGCCATCAGATTTTGCGCCGCCCCACACGTCGACAACCTGCTTGCCATTGAAGGTCGCTGCAAATGACGCACCAGCCTTCTCGTCTTTGTGATATTTGCTAAATACTTTGGCGACGCTCTCGAAGCCTGGTGCAACCAAGAGTTCGCGACTCACCTGTATTAATCCTCTGAACGACGACGACGGCGAGCGTCTCGGGTAGACGTGTCTGCAACCGTTGGAACCGAGTTGGTGAGAGGACCAATTTTGCTGATGATCTCTTCGGTCGTTGGCGCCGCACCCGACACATGAGTGTCAAGCGCATTACGCATCGATGCCAGATGCTCTGGCGAAGTACCGCAGCATCCACCAACAATGCGCACTCCGGCATCAACCGCCATGCCAGCGTATGTGTGCATCAACTCTGGAGTGCCCGAGTATTTAATAGTCACGCCCTCAAACTTGGGGATGCCACAATTTCCTTTGGCAACAACTGGTGTGGAAAAACCTTTCATCTCGGATACCGAAACCAACATGTCGGATGCACCAACGCCACAATTTGCCCCGATTGCAAGTGGTTGCGGGTCGAGGCCCTCAAAAATTTGTTCGAGCGCACTCGGCATGATGCCCATCATCGTGCGACCAGCGGTGTCAAACGACATCGTTGCCACGTAGGGCATGCCAACCTTGATCGCGGCCATTGCCGCAGCGCGAACTTCTTCTGGCGCAGACATCGTTTCAATCCATGCAACATCTGCTCCGCCATCACAGAGACCTTGAATCTGCTCGGCAAAAGTGTCAATCGCTTCTGCTTCGGTAAGCGCACCGAGTGGTTCAAACAACTCGCCTGTTGGGCCAACTGAACCCGCAACGATCACGGGTCGACCCGCACTATCGGCAACTTTGCGCGCCAGTTGGGCTGCAGCACTAGCAAGTTCGTGCACACGAGACTGAGCATTGTGCAACTTAAGGCGATGGCGATTGCAACCAAATGTGTTCGTCAAAATGATGTCAGCACCAGCATCTACAAACTTTTGGTGCAGCGACATTACGCGGTCTGGATGATCAGTGATCCAAAATTCGGGTGGCTCACCAGCCGTTAAGCCCATCTGAAAGTAGTTGGTGCCTGTCGCACCATCGGCCAACAAGACTTTTCCAGTTGCTAACAACTGATCCAACGAAGAACGCACTTGACTAACTTAGCCCATCACGTTTCCGGCGGTGACGCCTTGGGTGCGCAATCTTGAAAATGCCGACAGGTTAATGGCGTTGCCTGTGCTCTCGCCAATGAACTCGACTGGAGTGACGTCGTGATCAATGCCCTGTTCTTGAGCCTCGATGAGTGCGCGAATGAACTTGCCAACCAATGGCGCGTTCTTGAATTGATTGCCGCTCGTGCCGCACGCCATGAAGAAGCCGTTCAGGCTCGACTTGTCGTACAACGGAATCCAGTCGTCAGTGACGTCGTACAACGCACCGATGCCGAGCAATTTGAGTGGCACACCAAAGTCTGGCAATCGACGCGCAAGTCGCAACATCACTCGCTCAAAAAACTCTACAGTCACCGAATCATTCCAATCATCGGCATCGTCAATAAAGTGCAGTTCATCACAGGCTGGTTCGGTAGTGCCCACATTGAGTAGGTCACCCATGTGCGGACGGAAGTATTGACCCAAGTCGAGGTCGGCAACGATTGGTGCATTGTCTTCAAGACGGAACCCCACCGGTGCTGGTGGAGAAAACACTTCTTGCCGTAATGGCTGGTGGTGAACCTTCATCTCGTCGTATACGCCAGCCATACGATTGATTTTTGCAGCATGCGGCCCAGCAGCATTGATGACAGTCGGCGCATTAAATGTCTCGCCACTCTTCAGCGTCACTCCTGTTACTGCCCCATTGCTGATATTAATTTTTACAACTTCTTTGTGAAACAAAAACTCTGCGCCGTGCGATTTTGCTGCGTTGGCGAGGTTGTGGGTTGCCAACATCGGGTCATCCATAAAACCAGAAAGAGGATCGAACAATGCCGAAAGTTGATCGTATGGATCGTCAGCAAATGCTGGGTCTTCGATGCTCTTTGGTGGGTAATACTTGCCCGTGTCAAAGGCTGGCCAGCGCTTACGCACTTCTTCGGGGCTCAGCACTTCGTATGGAATTCCAAATTGGTCCCACAGTTCGCGTTGACGGATGCCGTCGTAGCCCTCGGTGAGAAAAACCAAATAACCGGTCTTGACAAACTTGGCCATGCCATCTGGATCTTCGACACCAACGAACTTGTTCCAGTCGTACCAATACTGTGCTGACTCCCACGCCATCAAGATGGTGTTGAAATTGGAATACGTAAAACGAATGATCGCCGATGATGCGCTCGTCGATCCGGCGCCAGCCGCACCACCCTTGTCAATCACCACAACCTTTCGGCCAGCCTTCGAAAGTTCGAGCGCAATGGATGCGCCCATCACGCCGCCACCGATAATGACTACATCAGTGTTGGTTACCGCTGAACTCATACTTGCTGATCCAAAATTGCATTCGCCCATTTGGCGGTGTCGGCCGTTGCGTTGAACGTAAATGAGTGGATACCAGCAACATTCAGTTCGTCGGCCTTGGCGGCAATGTCGTTGAGCAATTTTGTTGGGTCGTAGCCACCTGGCGCAAACATCAGCGTCAGCGACGCTTTGTTCTTTTTGAGATATCGCAAAGATTGGCCAACACCAGTGCGCACACCTACTGACATCAAACGCGTGCGATCAACGACACCCGGCAGACCAAGATTGATTGGAGTTGTGAAGCCTTTAGCGCGCAAATCCTTGAGCCACGCGAGAATCTTTGGAGCATCAAAACACATCTGTGTTGAAGCAAGACCCTTCACGCCAAAACTCTTGAGCAATGCTTCCTTTTGAATGACCGAATCATGCAAGTCCGAGTTGCTGATAGTTGCATGACCGTCTGGATACGCACCAAAACCGATTGTTTCAACACCAGGGTTAGCACTCAAGAAATCTTTGATGAATGGCAATGCAAATTGATAGTGAGGTGGCACCTCGGCGTCGCCACCAATGATGAACACTTCTTTGATTCCCTTTTCACGCACCCATGCGGCCAACTTGGCAGCATGTTCAGGGCCCTCGACAAGTCGCGCAGCAAAGTGCGGCACCACGTTGTGGCCTTTTGCCAACAACTGCTCGCACAACTCTTGCGTCACCGCTATGCCCTTTGCGGGCGAGCAAGTAACTGACACTGATGCGCCCTTTGGCAAGTCAGCAATTGCCTGATCGAGAGACTTCAGTGGCACCAATTCGTAGCGCATGTTGCTGACCAAACGCTGTGCAGCGGCGGTTGTCTTGCCGTTTGCTTTACCACCGCCAGTAAGGGGCTTTAATAACGACGAAAGGATGCTCATAGTTGTTCTCGCTGACTTGTGTTTTGCGTATAGGGGCGTATCTAGATTATGCGAAAGTGTCTGGCAATTCCGCTTTGCGTTTGCCGATGTATTCCTGCAATTCAGCGTCAATTGCGTCATCTAACGCTGGCGCAACGTATGACGCAAGTCGCTCTTTATAGATTCGGTTTGCTCGCTGTGCGGCATCCAATGCACCGTCTTCTGTCCACTGCTCAAAGCTGTTGTTGTCGGCGGTGTCGGAGCGGTAAAACGCGGTCTCAAAGTTGGCCAACGTATGTGCTGTACCCAAGAAATGTTGTCCAGGAACATTTTCGCGCATTGCGCTCATCGCTTGACCATTTTCAGTGATGTCAAGACCTTTGCCAAGCGTCATCATCATGCCCAACTGGTCGCAGTCGAGCACAAACTTTTCGTATCCGACCGCAAGTCCACCCTCTAACCAGCCAGCAGAATGCAAGACAAAGTTTGTTCCAGCCATGATCGTTGGAATCAATGTTGAAGCACTTTCGTATGCGGCTTGCGCATCAGGCAATTTGGACGCACAGAGCGAACCACCAGAGCGAAACGGAACCCCGAGTCGACGAGCGAGCGCTGCAACTGTGTAGAGCACAATTGCGGGCTCAGGTGTTCCAAACGTAGGTGCACCCGTGAGCATCGACATCGAGCTCGCGAATGAACCAAACACCACGGGAGCACCAGGGCGCACGAGTTGTGTAAACGCCATACCTACGAGTGACTCAGCAAGTGTTTGCGCCACCACTCCAGCAGAAGTTGTTGGCGCCATGGCACCGGCCAAAATAAACGGAGTAATAATGCACGCCTGATTGTTGAGCGCATACACCTCTGCCGACTCGAGCATGGTTGCGTCCCACACGAGTGGCGAAGATGCATTAATCAAACTGGTCATCACCGTGCGGTCAGCCAAGTCGCCACCAAAAGCAATGCGAGCCAAATTGACGCTGTCTTGAGCTCGCTCACCCGCTGTTACCGAACCCATGAAACCTTTGTCGGAGTATTTGATATGGGCATACACCATGTCGAGGTGCCGCTTGCTCACCGGAATATCAACTGGCTCACACACCGTGCCACCTGAGTGGTGAATGTATGGCGACATGTAGGCCAACTTGACGATGTTTTGAAAATCTTGAATTGTTGCGTAACGACGACCGTTGTCAATGTCGTACACAAACGGCGAGCCATAGTTTGGAGCAAACACCGTGGCGTTGCCGCCTATCTGTACATTGTTTTCTGGATTGCGAGCGTGTTGTGTGTAGATGCGCGGCGCACTTGCTTGCACGATTGCCCTACACATGCCACGAGGAAAACGAACACGCGTGCCGTCAACAATTGCGCCTGCGTTCTTAAAACGCTCAATAGCGCTCGGGTAGTCGCGAATCTCAACGCCGATCTCAAAGAGGATTGTGTCCGCATTGCTCTCGAGTAACGCAAGGCCTTCTTCCGAAACCATTTCGTACGGGGTGAGCAGTCGAGTCAAATATGCATCGCGCTGAGCATGGGATGTTTTGCGCGTTGCCTGGCGGGCCGCTCGGCCACCCCCGCGCCTGTGGTGTTCTACTTCTTCAGTCATCTCACTCCCCCTTTTTAATCTGCTCTAGTCTCGCACGAGAATTTATGAACGCTGTCTTATAAACGGCGCCGACGACGCTGACCATCGCGACCACCCTCGCTGCTGCCACTGTTTTCTATGCGTGGGGGCAAAGTCATGATGCTCTCGATGTTTGGACAAGGCGCGTAGGCATGCGGGAAAGCCATCGCCGCGATGAAGAGATCCTGGAAACGTGGCTCAGTTGCGGTCTCGATTTTGGTTACCTTGCGCACCGCAGTTTCCATCTCAGAACGCTGGCTTCGCGATAACAGAGTCTTGACTGCGCCTGCACCTGCAGCGTTGCCAACTGAACGAACGCCTTCAACCGGACAATCGGGAACGAGCCCGAGCACCATCGCGTACACAGGATCGATGTGTGCACCGAAAGCACCAGCCAAACGGATATCAAGAACCTCTGGGCTTCCAGCGTGCTCAACCAGCAAATCGATACCTGCGCGCAATGCTGCTTTAGCCAACTGAATTGCTCGAATGTCATTCTGCGTAATCAGCAATCGGATGTCTCCGTGTTCGTACAACACATACGAAAATGTGCGATCATCGGCGACAACACGAGGAGTCTTGCCAACTAGCGAACCTTGGATGACACCATCTTGAGAAATGATTCCGGCCAAATACATTTCAGAAATCACTTCAATAATGCCAGAGCCACAGACACCAGTAACTGGTGTGTCAACAATGGCTTCAGCAAAACCTGGCTCGTCTGACCACATCTCGATACCAATCGAACGAAAGCGTGGCTCGAGTGTTTCGCGATCAATGCGCACCTTTTCAACAGCGCCAGCAGTTGCTCGCTGACCACAACTCAGTTGTGCGCCTTCGAACGCTGGGCCAGTTGGGCTTGAGGCTGCGAATTGGCGGGTGTTGTCCCCCAACACAATTTCGGCGTTGGTGCCAACGTCGATGAGCAATTGCATCGCGGTGCCTCTATGTGGACCTTCTGAAAGAATTGCTGCAGCGGTGTCGGCACCCACGTGGCCGGCAATGCATGGGCCAACGTAGTAACGAGCATTCGGAAGATCAATCCCGATTTGCAGAGCAGCCCCACTGACCGCTTCATCAGTTGCCAGCACAAATGGTGCAGCACCTAGCGGAGTCGGATCAATGCCCAACAAGATGTGATGCATAATCGGATTACCAACCATCACGATTTCGAGAATTTTGTCGACGGTAGTTGCAGCCTTTGATGCCAACTCAACAACAAGGTCATTGAGTGCAGCCCGAATCACAGCAGTGAGCTCTTTGTCGCCACCTTTATTCATCATCACGTACGAAACACGACTCATCAAATCTTCACCAAAACGGATTTGCGGGTTCATCACTCCTGCACTGCTCAAGATCTCGCCAGTAGTGAGATCACACAAGTGTCCAGCAACCGTTGTTGACCCGATGTCGATCGCGATGCCATACATTGCCCCAACAAAACCAGGCCACGCTGCAGTAATCATCCCCGCATCTGTTGCTTGCGCCCCACGTTGAATTGCGACAGTTGCCCCACCTTCACCCTTGTCGATTGCTCGGTTGACTTGACTCAACGCGTGCGTGGCAATAGTTGGTTTGGCAATGTGATGTTGTTCGGCAATTGCATTTCGTAATTCTGCAGATGCAGTTAATCCATCGCCCAATTGCTGTGGCGCGACCGCCACGTAATACAGCGCAAATGTTGGGTCTACTTCAATTGCGCCCAAATCAAGTTCTTTGCGCACAATCTGACGATGCACCTGACTCATTGCTGGAATATCAATGACCATGTCGCCACAAATTTTGGCTACACAACCCAAGCGGTTGCCCACGACAAGAGGCCGATTGCCGTGGTAATCAATTTCCAATTCGCCGGGCTCTGTAAGTGCGCTTGCGGTTGCTTCAATACCCCATTTTGAGAATGACCCGATGCTTGGCGTGATTTGGCAGCGACCACAAATGCCGCGACCACCACATACCGAATCTAAGTCGACACCAAGACGACGCGCAGCATCGAGCACACTTGTGCCCGACTCGACTTCTCCGTCTAATCCAGAAGGAGTGAAGACAACGCGATTGGTCATGAAATCAAAATCCCCTGTCGTTATTGTGCACTGCGACGACGACGACCCTCGCGGTCACCACGTCCACCAGTTGGAGCATTTGGATCACGGTTTTCCTTGATCCAGTTAAAACAATTTTGATCGTTGCCAGTCAAGACGTCGGCCGCCATCACGGCTGCTTTTACTTCTGGGTGCAACGGACTCATGATCGCTGACGTCATTCCGGCGCCCATCGCCATCGAAAGAAAGGTTCCGGTAATCACTTGGCGATTTGGCAAACCGAAACTGACGTTAGATGCGCCACACGTGGTGTTGACTTTGAGTTCATCGCGCAAACGACGAATCAAGGTGAATGCCTGCTGTCCAGCCTGACCGAGCGCACCGATTGGCATCACCAATGGGTCAACAACGATGTCGCTGTAATGAATGCCGTAATCACTTGCACGATTAACGATCTTGCGTGCAACTTCAAATCGCACATCTGGATCCATGCTGATACCGGTCTCGTCATTGGATATCGCAACTACTGCCGCGCCGTACTTCTTGACAAGTGGCAATACTCGCTCGAGGTTTTCATCTTCGCCAGTCACCGAGTTGACAAGCGGTTTGCCTTTGTAAACAGCCAACCCTGCCTCGAGTGCCTCGATAATTGACGAGTCGATTGACAACGGCACATCAGTCACTGACTGAACGAGTTGAACTGCACGCGCCAGTAGTGCTGGCTCGTCTGCAAGAGGAATACCTGCGTTGACATCGAGCATGTGGGCACCGGCCAACACCTGGGCGATGGCATCTGCCTCGACTCGGCTGAAGTCACCATTTTTCATTTCCTCGGCCAGAAGTTTGCGACCTGTTGGGTTGATGCGCTCGCCGATCATTACGAATGGACGATCAAAGCCAATTACGACTTCGCGTGTTGGTGAGCTCAGGATTGTATGTGTCATGTCAGTTTCCGTTTCGTTGTGAGAATTATTGTTGTTCGCTATTTGTGATGTCTGTAGCTTCTTCGTTCATTTCTTCTTCAAGTTCCTCGAGAGCAGCCAAATCCTTGGCGGCAACTGTAAGTTGCTCGATGTCCTTCTCGAATCCACCCGCATATGCCAACACACCAAGATGTTGACGCGAGTATTTTGCTTCGATCTCGTCGGCCACCTTTTGCGCGGCTTCGGCGAGTGTGCCTTCTAGAGGCAGCGAATCTCTGCTCCACTGAGCGATGTCTTCCTCTGCCGTATAGATGTTGGCTTTGCGCTTGGCACGGTCGATTGCACGTTGAAACTTGGCCGAAAGCACAATCTGAAAACGATCTCTGCCCATTTGAGCATTGACTTGCGCTGGAATATCGCGCCACTTGATCACCACTACTGAGTTTCCGCCTCTTGCCATTGTTACACGCTCTCTTTTTTCACTAGGGGGACTTTGATGTTGTTAGGGCTGATGAATGTTACGGGAATCGAATTTGCAAGACCTTGCACACCGACATGGCGGTGCTCGAAACTCAAACCAAGTTGAACCGCTGCCGCTTTTGCACACTCAACAACCTTGGGGTCAGTTGTCTGCGACAACAGAACGACGCGGGTGTAGTTGGAAAAATATGTGTCGCGCAATTGCGGGTGGCGATCCAGACCAAGACCCTCCCACACCAAGGCCACGAAATGCTTTGCCAAAAAGTCGGTGAGATAAAACGTGCCAGGTTGATCGTCGTGTAACTGCGCAAACAATTCGGAACCTGCAAAAAATTCGTAACAATGCGCGCCAGGAATTCGTTGAACATCGGGATACGACTCGAGCATGCGGTCGAGCGCACCTCCCGTACCGCAATCGGCATAACCAACCATCGTTGGTCGATTCCCTCGACCATCTAAATGTTCGCGCAGTGCAGGCACAATGCCTTCTGGCCGATTGTGCAAGTTTGCCGGCAGATAGCGCACCTCTACAGCATCGTGAAGTCCGTTGATGCTCAGCACTTCACGAAGCTCTGACACGAGCGCCCCACAGGCGATGATCAGCGGACGTTTATCGTCCGACATAAATGCCTTATTCCTTTGTAACTAGTTGACCGAAGGGCCAGGAGGCTCGGCTGTGCGCTGACGCTTTGCAGTTACCAACTCTTTTGCCATTTGTGATGCAACGGCGGCATCGCGGCAATACGCATCGGCACCAACAGCAGTTGCAAACTCTTCGTTCAGCGGAGCGCCACCAACCAAGATGATGTACTTGTCGCGAAGACCCTTTTCTTTCATCGTGTCGACAACGACCTTCATGTACGGCATCGTTGTGGTGAGCAACGCCGACATACCGAGAATGTCTGGCTGATGCTCTTCAAGTGCTGCCAAGAACTTGTCAGCATCCGTGTTGATACCGAGGTCAATCACTTCAAAGCCAGCGCCTTCAAGCATCATCGCCACCAAGTTTTTGCCAATGTCATGAATGTCGCCCTTAACGGTGCCGACGACTACTTTGCCAACCGACTCTGCACCTGTTTCCGCAAGCAGCGGGCGCAAGATATGCATGCCGGCCTTCATTGCGTTTGCGGCGAGCAACACTTCTGGTACAAACAAAATTCCGTCGCGGAAGTCGACTCCAACAATACGCATGCCTTCAACGAGTGCTTGTTGCAGCACTTTGTCTGGCGACCACTTACGGTCGAGCAAGATTGTGGTGCCCTCAACGATTTCATCACCGAGACCGTCATAGAGGTCGTCGTGCATCTGCTTGATCAGGTCTTCGTCTGACAGACCTGCAAGATCGATGTCGTCGAAATCACTCATAGTTCTTTTCCCCTTATGTAACGGTCAAAATGGCTACTGCCCGGCAGATATATCACCGACAAGGCAGGTTAGCAGGGCTTAGGCCCCAACATGGCGGTAGAACGAAACGGACTCAGGTTCAAGGGGTGTCTTGCCCAAAATCAAGTCGGCAGCCTTCTCGGCCACCATCATTACCGGCGCATAAATATTGCCGTTCGTCACATAGGGCATCACCGAGGCATCGACCACTCGCAAACCCGCCATTCCATGTACGCGCATTGTCGTTGGGTCGACCACCGACATCGAGTCTGTTCCCATCTTGCATGTACACGAGGGGTGATACGCCGTCTCGCCGTCTTTGCGCACCCAGTCCAACACCTGCTCGTCAGTCGCGACTTGCGGACCAGGCGAAATTTCTCCTCCGCTGTAAGGTGCAAAAGCTGTTTGACCCAAAATCTTGCGGGCCGTAGAAATTGCCTCAACCCACTCGCGCTTATCTTCAAAAGTTGAAAGATAGTTAAAGGTAAACGCGGGCTTGTCGCGCACATCGGGAGAAACCACTTTGAGACTGCCACGAGAGTTGGAATACATCGGACCAATGTGCACCTGATAACCGTGTCCCCCGGCTGGCGCGGTGCCGTCATAGCGAACAGCAATTGGCAAAAAGTGAAACATCAAATTCGGATATTTGACCTCATCGTTGCTGCGAAGAAAACCACCGGCCTCAAAATGGTTGGATGCACCAGGGCCTTTACGAAACAGCCAAGCGAAACCAATAAATGGTCGCTTCCAAAATTTCATTGTTGGGTTCAACGAAACAGGTTGGGTGCATGAGTGTTGCACATACACCTCGAGGTGGTCTTGCAAATTTTCTCCAACACCCGGCAGGTGATGAATTGGTGTAATACCAACGGCACGCAGATCGGTCTCATTGCCAATTCCTGAAACTTGCAGCAGTTGCGGAGAGTTGAATGCGCCGCCACACAAGATCACTTCCTTTGCTCGTACCGACTTGTTGCGACCAAACGGCAGTGAGTATTCGACACCAACAACAGTTTTACCTTCGGTGATGAGCCTTGTTGCTAGTGCACGACACTGCACAGTCAGATTTTTGCGATGTTTGACTGGATGCAAATATGCGCGCGCTGCACTAAAACGACGCCCGCGCTTAACGTTGCGATCAAAAGCAGCAAAGCCCTCTTGTTGGTAACCGTTTACATCTTGTGTAATTGGATGACCTGCTTGTTTGACCGCACTAAAGAATGCGCTGAACAATGGATTCTTTACTTGTCCCCGCTCGAGACGAAGTGGGCCATCCTTCCCGCGAAATTGATCCGTCTTGTCAGCTGCAAGGCAGTTTTCCATCCTCTTAAAATACGGAAGGCAATGCGCATAGTCCCACGACGACATTCCCGCGTCGGCACCCCAACGCTCAAAATCAAGTGGATTGCCGCGCTGGAAAATCATTCCGTTAATGCTGCTGGAGCCACCCAAAATCTTGCCGCGACCATGAGTAATGCGGCGACCATTCATATGCGGCTCTGGCTGCGACGAATACATCCAGTCATAAAATTTGCTTCCGATAGGAAACATGAGGGCCGCAGGCATATGGATAAAGACGTCGAACCAATAGTCAGGTCGCCCAGCCTCTAACACGAGAACCGAATTATTTGGATCGGCGCTTAAACGATTTGCCAATGCGCAACCCGCAGAGCCGCCGCCCACGATCACATAATCAAATATTTTTTTCACGAATTATTTATAGTACAGCGAAACATGGGATCGTTCTTGTTTACTGATCACCGACTAACGCTGCGTGCTTAGCGCGCTTTTTTGATGGCGGTTGCGATGAGCGAGCGGAGCTCTTCGAGACTTGCCGAACGTGGATTGGTTTTTGCTGCAGGATCCTTGAGAGCTTTAATGGCAATTCGTTCGGCGCAATCTATTGGTACCCCGATTTCACTCAATGATTGAGGAATGCGAATCTGGTCAAGAATTGCCTCGACTGCAGAAATAAACCCTTCAACCGAGTGGTCTGGTATTTCCATCGCCTCAGCCATACGACGCACTTTCTCATCGAGGCCTGGCAAATTGAAACGCAAAACCACTGGCAAAAGAATTGCATTTGTATTGCCGTGATGAGTGTTGAACTCGGCACCAACCATGTGCGAGATTGCGTGCACCAAGCCCAGTCCCTTGAGAAAAGAAATTCCTGCCAAACACGAGCCAACGTGCATCCCACCCCGCGCCATCATGTTTGTTGGTTCGCCAACAGCAACAGGAAGCCACCTTGCAATGAGGGTCAGCGCCTCAAGTGCAACTGCATCGCACAGCGGATGAAACCCCGGCACAAGAAATGCCTCAATGGCGTGCACCATTGCGTCGGCGCCTGTCCACGCGGTCAGACTTGCTGGCAATCCAATTGTCAACTCGGGGTCTAACAGCGCCAACGACGGTTTAAGTTCTGCATGCCAGACGCAGAACTTCATCGCTTTCTCTGTGTGCGTAACCATTGCGGTGCTTTCGGTTTCGGCACCGGTGCCCGCAGTTGTAGGAATCGTGATCAGTGTCGGAAATCTGTTTTCGAGTGAGATGATTGGTGCTGGCCGCTCAAAATCGAAATCCCAAAGATCAATGTCGTTGTTTGCTGTTAAGCAAACTGCCTTACCGCCATCCATAGCGCTCCCACCACCGATCGCAATGATCGCATCGTGCTTGCCTTGACGATAAGCGGTACGCCCAAAGCCGATCTCCGTGTCAATTGGGTTTGGAGATATGCCGGAGAAGACTGCCGACTGCAGGCCTTGTGCTGCAAGCAGGTCGACTAGGCGAGAAACAAAGGGCAACTCCCGGCTTCCATGATCAGTGACAATCAACGGATTGCGAACACCCAACGCCACACACTTCTGTCCAATCTCGGATAGTCGTCCCGGTCCATACGCAATTGGTACGGGGAAAAACCAATCATGCGACTGAAGGATTGACGGGTCATGAGTTATTGGGTGGTCATTTCTCGGCTCATGCATATTTCAACTCCTCGGTACAAAAAAAACGGCGGGCCTTGCGGCCCGCCGTTTCAATTTACTCTTTATAAATTGTTACTACTTAAACCAAGCCGACCAAACTGCTTCGTTTGCAGCAATCCACTCTGCAGCAACATCGGCTGCTGGGCGACCGTCAATTTCGACCGCTGGCAATGTTGCCAACTGATCGTCGGTTGACATTTGATAGTTCTTGAAGAAGTTAAAGACGTTTGCGTCCTTTGCCTCAAGTTTTGCCGAAGCTACTTTGAAGAGCACGTCTTCTGGATAGTCACCGTCACACTTGTCGGCTTCTGCATAGCAATCGACAGTTGCTTTTGGCAACACGATGTTCTTCAGACCGTATTTACCTACTGCAGCCGAAGGCATCCAGTAATACATGATCACTGGCTTTTTTGCTTCGGTCATTGCAACAATTTCGGCTTGTGTTGCAGCTTCAGAACCCGAGTATTGCGTTTTGAAATTGAGTCCCAAGTTTTTGATGATCTGCTCTTCATAGCCAGAGAACGATGGGTCCATTGCAAGCATGCGACCTTGCGAACCAGTTGCCGCAGTAGCGAAGGCTTTTACAACTGCTGGGTCTTTCAGACCTTCCCACGTTGCAAGTTGCGGAAATGACGTGAGCGCATCAGGTGTGACGAACCAACCGATTTTGCCAATTGCACCAAGCAGACCCATGTTGACTACTGAACCGTCATCAATGAATGCTTGTTCTTCAGGAGTGAAACCAGATGGCCAAACTTCGACGTTGGCATCAATATCACCAGATGACATACCGGGAATCATGGCGTTCTCGTCGATGTCTACAATCTCGACGGGGTTGCACAAATTTTTCTCAATCAATTGCTTCACAATCTCAACTTCGATTGCCGAAGCAGTCCAGTTGTTGCGAGCAATTTTGATTGGCGCAGTACCAGTACATGCTGGTGCATCTGTAGCAGCGGCAACCGTGTTGTCTTCGCCGGCTGCATCCATTGCCGCATCGCTATTTCCGCAGGCAGCGAACAACAGCGACCCAACGGCAAACAGCCCAATTCCCAATAATTTCTTGCGTGATCCCATACATCTCCCCTTGATCGAGTTTGCGCTCAAATCAGAACGCATCTCCATCTTAGTCAAATTTTGCTACCCAACTATGTGGTCGCACTAAGGTTTGCCGTGTGTTAGCGGGGGCAACATCAGCGGGGCAAATATCGACGGATGCAGTGCCTGCTATTGAGTTGCGCCAAATCTGGAAAGTGTTTGGGCAGGGCAACGGTGCGAACGCAATTTCATTAGCCCAAAACGGTGCAAGCCGCGCAGAGATTCTGAAACAAACGCAACAAACTGTTGCTGTTCGCGACGTGTCGTTCAGTGTTCCCCGCGGAGAGACATTCGTTGTCATGGGTCTCTCGGGATCTGGCAAATCAACCTTGATTCGGTGTTTGTCGCGCTTAGTAGAACCAACTGCTGGTGAAGTCTTACTGGGTGGCGACGATTTGTTAAGGATGACTGAAGATCAATTGATCGATGTGCGTCGTGGACGCATGTCAATGGTATTTCAACACTTCGGTTTGTTCCCCCACCGCAAAGTAATTGACAACATTGCATACGGTCTCGAAGTTCAAAAGATTGACAAAGCAACGCGACTCGCGCGCGCAAACGAAGTGCTCCACATTGTTGGACTTGACGGCTGGGCCAACCACTACCCGCAGCAACTTTCGGGCGGCATGCAACAACGTGTTGGGCTGGCGCGCGCACTTGCAGTAGACCCTCAAATTTTGTTGTTTGATGAACCGTTCTCGGCGCTCGATCCGCTCATCCGCAAAGAAATGCAAGATGAATTAATTCGTCTACAAAAAACGATGCAACGAACTGTTGTCTTTATTACCCACGACTTTGCCGAAGCACTTCGCCTGGGTGACCGCATCGCGATTATGAAAGACGGTTCTTTCGACCAAGTTGGCACTCCAGAAGAAATTGTGGCAAACCCTGCGACACCATACGTGCGCGAGTTTGTCAATGACGTGCCCCGCGCCAAAGTGCTCAGCGTAAAAACAGTCACCGTCGATGGACTACCTGTCAGTGGTGCCAGAACAGTTTTATCAACGGCCAAAATTGAAACAATCATTCCGATGCTGCTCGAACGAGACGAGCCCATCACCGTTGTTGATGCGAACAACCTCGTTGTCGGTGTCGTAAACCGACAGAGTGTCGCATCAATCTTGCAGGCCGAGCAACGATGAACACTGCGCTCGCGCAACAATCAGAATCATCTCAATCGTTGTCGAGAAACCCGCTTGCGCGAGCCTTTGCGTTCGTCATGGTTGTACTTGTTGCAGCACAGACATTTGGCACACGGGGTTTTCCCGAATCGTGGAACATCGGAATTGCCGAGCCCATTACCGGCGTCCAGTCGTGGGTGCGCAAAAATCGAAGTAGTAATTGGTCGTTCAAGTTCTTTTTCAATCCATTAATTTCTGTTGTCGAATTTGGCCTCAACAGTGTTGAGTCGTTTTTTCTTTGGTTGCCCTGGTTTATTCCACCCGTCGTCGTATTTCTGATTATCGCGCGCACTCGCAGATGGGGTCTTGCCACGTTTACTGCATGTGCTGTTATTTACCCAGGCGTCGTGGGCGTCTGGCCCGAAAGCATCGTGACTATTTCGCTGATGGCTGTTTCTGTTCTCATCAGCGTGCTTGTTGGCGTACCGCTAGGAGTACTCACTGCACTGAATAAGCGATTTGAATCTATTTTGCGACCGATTTTGGATGGCATGCAAACAGTGCCCGCGACGGTGTATTTGATCCCAATTGTCCTTCTCTTCGGAATCGGCCCAGCACCAGCAGCAATTGCAACAGTTATTTATGCGATTCCGCCAATGATTCGTCTCACGTGTCTTGGCATCCAACAAGTTCCAAAATCAGCGGTTGAAGCAGCGCACATGTTTGGCGCAACCAAGCGGCAGATCCTTGCAAAGGTGCAACTACCGCTCGCGGTTCCGTCAATCATTGCTGGCATTAACCAGACCGTGATGATGGCGCTTGGCATTGTGGTGATTGCAACGCTCGTTGGAGCGGGCGGGCTCGGCCAAGAGATCAACCAAACAGTCCGTCGTCTCGAGCCTGGCCGTGGGCTTGTTGTCAGTCTTGCCGTGGTTGCTGTTGCGCTGGTACTCGACCGCGTGAGCAGATCACTTGTCATTGAACCTGGCGGAGAGCGATTTCATATCAGTCGCAAGTTGATGTACGCAACAATCGGTGGCCTGCTCATTGCAATTCTTGTCGGACGCATAATGGGGTGGATTGAATTTCCATTTTCGTGGGGCACTTCGTTTGCAGACCCAATTGACTCGGGATTCAAATGGTTTCGCACGACCTTTGATGTAGTCACCCGCCCATTTAATGATTTTGTTGTGCGCGAATTGTTGGTGCGCGCACAAACGTGGCTCAATCAAACACTCGCATGGCAAGCAATCGTTGTTGCAGCCAGCGCATTTTCGTACGTTGTTGCGGGTTGGAAGATGTCGCTGACAACGGCCATCGGTATTACCTTCATCGGTCTTACTGGAAGATGGCCAGATGCAGTTGACACGCTCACACAAACTGTTGTTGCAGTTGTCCTCTCGATGCTGATTGCAATCCCGATTGGTATCTGGCTTGGACGCCGCCCGAGAGCGGAATCACTGATTTCACCATTCTTAGACGCACTGCAAACGATTCCAAATCTTGTTTACGCAATTCCGTTTGTGATGATTTTTTCTGTTGGCCCTGTGCCTGGCATTGTTGCTGCCGTCGTATACGCAATACCGCCTGGCATTCGACTTACTGCTCTCGGCATTCGTCAAGTCAATTACGAATCACTCGAGGCCGCAACAACATTTGGTGCAACGCCCCGACAAGTGCTGTGGGGTGTGCGAGTTCCACTCGCAATGCCTTCGATTATCCTGGCGATCAATCAAATGGTGATGATGGTGTTGGCTATGGCAATCATTGCTGGCATGGTTGGCGGCGGCGGACTTGGGTACCGATCAATCGAGGCGCTGACCAAACCAGACGCTGGTCTTGGCACCGAGGTAGGAATTGCCATTGTGATTATGGCAACAATTCTTGATCGGCTTCTGCAAGCAACCGCTAAAAGACTGCAAGCACCTGCTGCAAATTAACTAGCGCGGAAATGCGCCGAGCATCTTTGCTGCCTCGAGAGTGTTCTCAAGCAAACAACCGATGGTCATTGGGCCAGTACCACCCGGCATCGGCGTAATTGCACCGGCCACAGCCTGTACTGCGTCGAAATCGACGTCACCAACAATTTTGTTGTCAATGCGAGTCACTCCCACATCAACAACGGTGGCACCAGGTTTGACAAAGTCGGCTTTGATCATGCGCGCAATACCTACACAAGAAACAATGATGTCTGCTTCAAGGCACACTGCTTTGAGGTCTTCTGGCGGCGTCATTGAGTGCGCACATGTGGTTGTTGCATCTCCACCCCTGCGGACAAACAAAATAACTTGTGGCAAGCCTGTCAAAAATGAACGGCCGATGACAACAACTTTCTTGCCTTTGGATGAAATCTTGTAGCGCTCAAGCAAACGCATCACGCCGAGTGGCGTACATGGTGCATGACCTGGCAAACTGCGCATCAATCGACCCATTGAACGCTCAGTGAGTCCATCAACATCTTTTTCTGGTGGCAACAACGCAAGGATCGGTTCAGAGTCAAGATGCTTGGGCAAAGGCAACTGCACCAAAATGCCATGCACATTTGGGTCAAGAGCCAACTTGCGCACCTCAGCTTCAACTTGCTCTTGCGTTGCATCTTCTTCAAGGTGCACGCCAACAGAAACCATTCCTGCCTCTTGTGCCTTCTTGTGCTTACTCGCCACATATATATGACTCGGGGCATCTCCCCCAATCAAGACCGTGGCAAGACACACCCGTGGCGAACCGGCATCTTCAATCACTTTGCGCAGACGCGCAACGGTTTCATCGCGCAATGTATTGCCATCCATCAAGATGGCTCCACCAGGAGAGCGCTTGAAATTGTCGGTCATGAAAGTCCGACGATTTCGCCGTTTTCGTCAAAGTCGATGATTGCTGCTGCTGGCTTTGTACCAAGACCTGGCAACGTGCGCATTTCACCACAGATTGGGTAGATGAAGCCTGCGCCTACCGAAGCACGCACTTCGCGCACTGTCAACGTATGACCTGTTGGAGCACCCTTGAGCGATGCATCACCCGAGATTGAAAGGTGAGTTTTAGCAATACACACTGGCAAGTGGCCGAAACCATTGTCGGTGTAGTTCTTGAGCTGCTTCGTTGCAAGAGCGGTGTACTCAACTTTTGCTGCGCCATAGATCTTGGTCGCAACAGTCTCAATTTTTTCTTTAAGCGATGCATCCGATGGGTACAGCAAGTGAAAGTCATTCTTTTCTTGGCAAGCCTCTTCGACTGCCTTTGCCAACTCGACCGCTCCTGCACCACCGTCGGCGAAGTGTGTACACACAGCAACGCGAGCACCAGCCTCGGCAGCAATGCGACGAATTACATCGTGTTCAGACTTGTGGTCGGTTGGAAAAGCGTTGATGGCGACTACTGGAGTTACGCCGTGTGCTTTCACGTTTTCGATCTGCTTCTTCAAGTTGGCACCACCGGCCTCAACGTCGGATGGATTTTCTGCCAACAACTCTGCAGGAAGTGCCTTACCGGCAACAATCTTGTGCTTGCCAGAGTGTGCCTTGAGCGCACGCACGGTTGTCACAAGCACTGCAGCGTCTGGAACAAGTCCAGATGTGCGGCACTTGATATTGAAGAAACGCTCGGCACCCATGTCGGCACCAAAGCCTGCCTCGGTGATGAGGTAATCGCCACCGTGGATACCGATCATGTCGCCGATGATTGATGAGTTGCCGTGCGCAATGTTTCCGAACGGTCCTGCGTGCACGATCACTGGCGTGTTTTCAAGAGTCTGCAACAAGTTTGGCTTGATTGCTTCGCGCATGATGACTGCCATCGAGCCTGCGCCCGAAAGTTGCTCGGCTGTTACCGGCACACCCTTGGTGTTGTAACCAACAACGATGCGACCAAAACGTGCGCGCATGTCTTCGATTGAAGTGGAGAGAGCCAAGATTGCCATCACTTCGGATGCGGCAGTGATATCAAAACCGGTTTGGCGAGTAACGCCATCTTCTTTTGAACCAAGACCAACAATGATGTTGCGCAATGAACGATCATTGACGTCGATCACTCGACGCCAGGTGATGTTGTCGAGGTCAAGATCAAGTTCATTGCCTTGATGTAAATGATTGTCGACCATTGCCGACAACAAGTTGTGCGCTGCGGTCACTGCATGGAAGTCACCAGTGAGATGCAAGTTGAGCAGTTCCATCGGAATCACTTGGCTATAGCCACCACCTGCTGCTCCACCCTTAATACCGAATGTTGGACCCATCGACGGCTGGCGCAAACTGATCACTGCTTTTTTGCCAATGTGCTTCATCGCCATTCCCAAACCAACAGTGGTTGTGGTCTTGCCTTCACCCAGTGGTGTTGGCGTGATTGCAGTCACGACGACGTACTTTGCTTTCGGGCGACCCTTCAATTCGTCGATCGCTGCGAGACTGATTTTGGCAAGGTCTGTGCCATACGGCTCGAGTAAGTGCTCACCGATACCCATCTGCTGTGCGATGTCTTTGAGTGGAAGCGGTTTTCCTGCGCGCGCAATTTCGAGATCGGATGGGAATGACATGTTGGGATGCTCCTTAAAATTGCTTGGGTGGGGATAGTGCTTGAGGGGTGGCGGGTGTTGGGTGCCGTCGAAACGACCCTGTCACTATATATGGCTCGTGGGGTCTGATATATGACGGGATCCCCATATTGCACTAGGGTGAGGGTATGGAAATGGGTCGAAAGAAGAACTCCAAGCGGCACAACTACGCCCCCCTGGCCCGAATCACCGAACCAATGGTGCGCGACAACGGCGTTTTGCGCATAGCCACTTGGTCGGAAGCTCTTGCTCGCGCCGCTGCCGGATTTCAATCGGTGAAGGACGCCTACGGCCCGGACGCAATCGGATTCTTCTCGTGTTCCAAATCGACAAATGAATTGAACTTCATTGTACAAAAGTTTGCGCGTGCCGTAATTGGTACCAACAACATTGACTCTTGTAATCGAACTTGACACGCTCCCAGCGTGGTCGGTCTGGCCACAGTCTTCGGAGCAGGTGGAGGAACATCAAGCTATCAAGAGGTTGAAACAACCGACCTCATTGTTATGTGGGGCTCAAACGCTCGTAACGCACACCCAATTTATTTTCAACACGTTCTCAAAGGCATTCACAACGGAGCCAAAATGTATTCGGTTGACCCGCGCCGTTCAGAAACTGCGCAATGGGCCGACTTGTGGTTGGGTCTCAATGTTGGATCCGATGTTGCACTCTCGAACACCATTGCTCGCGAGATCATTCATGCTGGTCTCACCAATCGTTCGTTCATCGAAAACTCCACAAGCGGCTTTGCTGAGTACGCAGCGTCTGTCGAAGAATGGACGCTTGAGCATGGCAGCAAGATAACGGGCGTTCCAGCAGAGGCGATCCGCGAACTCGCACATGCACTCGGAAATGCCAAGACCGCACAAATTTGTTGGACGCTCGGCATCACCGAGCACCACAACGGTGTTGACAACGTATTGTCACTGATCAACCTTGCACTGTTGTGTGGTCACGTTGGTCGGCCAAGCGCAGGACTCAATCCGTTACGTGGGCAAAACAATGTGCAAGGCGGTGGCGACATGGGTGCGCTGCCAAACAAATTGCCAGGATTTCAAGATGTCGAAGACGTTGTTGCTCGCACCAAGTTTGAAAAAATGTGGAACGTCACCATCCCACCGAAGAATGGTTGGAACTTGACGCAAATGTTTGAAGCAATGGAACACGGCAAGATGAAGTCGGCATTTGTCATCGGTGAAAATCCTGCTCAGTCAGAGGCAGATGGAACTCATGCGACAGCTTTGCTCAAAGATCTTGAACATCTTGTCGTCCAAGACATTTTTCTCACCAAAACCGCAGAGCTTGCAGATGTTGTGTTGCCTGGTTCGGCATCGTGGTGCGAGGCAGAAGGAACAGTCACCAACTCTGAGCGCCGTGTGCAACGAGTACGCAAGGCCATCAATCCTCCTGGCAATGCTCGCGACGATATCCAAATCATTGTCGACTTGGCCGACGTGATGGGTCACTCATGGAAGTATGAATCGAACGAACAAGTATGGAATGAATTGCGCAGTTTGTCGCCGATGCACTTTGGTATGACGTACGAGCGACTCGCAGAGTTGGGTGGCATTCAGTGGCCTTGTTTCTCCGAAGACGCCCTCGAGCCTTCATTTCTCCACGGCAGGCTGTGGGCAGAAAAACTCGAAGACCGTGGACGCCTCGCACCATTCAGCGTGGTGATCGACTCGCCACCTGTTGAAAAGACAACTCCAGAGTTTCCGTTACGTCTCACCACGGGCCGTCGACTCGATTCGTACAACACCGGCGTGCAGTCGGGCGGATTTGAGAGCCCATTGCGCATGGCCGAAACAGTCGACTTGTCTCCCGAAGACGCAGTCTCAATGGGCATTATCGACGGCGAAATCGTGCGCATTACTTCACCACGAGGAACCGTTACCGCCCCCGCCCGCATTGACGACGGTCTCCGACCAGGACTTGTTTTCATGACGCCGCACTTCCCCAACGAAGTAGACACAAACTTGTTGACCATTGAAGCTATTGATCCAAAATCTGGAACTGCCGAATTCAAGGCTGCTGCGGTGCGAATCGACAAGATTTCCGTCAATGACAAGCGCGTTCCCGTTGCTGGCGAATAGCCCAGCATTACGCTGTTGACCCCATGGATCTTAAAGTCAACTCCTCTGTAGCAACACGCGCCGAGCGCGATGCAGTCGACAGTGTTCTTGGCAAACCAACTCAATACACGCAAGGTGGCGAGAGAGGCGAACAAGACTTACGCATCTCGCGCGCAGGCGAAGCACTGCGCAATCTGCGTCACATGTTGCTTCCCACGTTGCATGCAGTCAATGATCAAATTGGTTGGATCAGTCGCGGCTCAATTAATTACATCGCCCAACAACTTGATGTTGCCCCAGCCGAGATCTATGGCGTCGCAAGCTTCTACGCGTTGTTCTCGCTAACAGAGCGCCCAAAGCGCCAAGTACATGTGTGTATCGACTTGGCCTGTCGCGCAATGGGCGGTTTGCGCGAAGATCAACTTCCCGCAGGTACGCACCCATCGCCATGTCTCGGAACCTGCGAGCGCGCACCAGCAGTGCTCGTCATCGAGGCGGGCAACCCTGCTCGCCACGAAGTGCTCGCTCCGGCCACACCAGTGCAGATCACTGCACTTGCCAAGGGTGGTTGGCCCGAGACAGAAGCAACCGTCGTGTCGGCAACTCCGCAAGCGCAAGACTCTTCTTCGAAACTCGTGCTACTCAGTCGCATCGGAAAAGTTGACCCACTTTCAATTTCCGATTACCAACAGCACGGCGGCTTCAACGCTTTGCGCAAAGCATTCCAACTCGGAGCAAATGGTGTCATTGACGAAGTAAACACTTCTGGTCTCGTTGGTCGCGGTGGTGCAGCATTTCCGACTGGGCGCAAGTGGGGTGCGGTTGCTGGTCAGCCAGCATTCCCCCACTTCTCAATTTGCAATGCAGATGAATCAGAGCCGGGCACGTTTAAAGATCGCGTCATCATGGAAGGCGACCCATTTGCTCTCGTTGAAGCCATGATCATTGCGTCATTCGCCACTGCAAGTGAGCAAGGATTCATTTATCTACGTGGCGAGTACCCACGCGCAATTCGCAACGTGCAACATGCGATCGACGAATCAACCAAGCACGGATTTTTGGGTGAGAACATTTTGGGCTCTGGCTTTAATTTCCAACTCACGATCGTGCGTGGCGCTGGTGCTTACATTTGTGGCGAAGAAACTGCGATCTTTAACTCGATTGAGGGCTACCGCGGCGAACCGCGCAACAAGCCGCCGTTCCCAGTTGAAGTTGGCGTGTTTGGTAAACCGACACTCGTCAACAATGTTGAAACACTTGTCAACGTGCTCTCCATTGTTCAAGACGGCGGAGCCGCATACGCTGCACTTGGCACCGAAGGCTCAAAGGGTCGCAAGTTGTTTTGCCTTTCAGGCGCAGTCGCAAAACCCGGAATTTACGAGGTTGAGTTTGGCATCACGCTGCGACAATTGATTGATCTCGGTGGCGGCATGCGCAGTGGTTCCACCTTGCAAGCAATTCTTTTGGGTGGCGCAGCCGGCGGATTCGTTGGTCCAAATGATCTCGACCTGCCTCTCACCATGGAAGCCACTCGAGCAGCTGGTTCCAGTCTTGGTTCGGGTGTGGTCATGGTGCTTGATCAGTCGGTCGACATGGTTGACCAACTTCGCCGTATCGCTGCGTTTTTCCGGGATGAATCGTGTGGTCAATGTGTACCTTGTCGCGTCGGCACTGTGCGCCAAGAAGAGATCATCTCTCGGCTTGCGCAAGGGGTTCGCCAAGCAGACATCGAGATGTTGCGCGAGCTAGGCACCGTGATGCGCGATGCTTCTATCTGTGGACTAGGCCAAACAGCCAACAGCGCAATTGATTCGGCAATCAACAAACTGAAAGTATTTGCAGGATGAGTACCCAAGTGACCACCGGCTTACAAGTGCGCCGCTCGGTGCAACTCACCATTGACGATCAGTCAGTAACGGTTGCTGAAGGCGAAACAATTTTGAGCGCATGTCGCACGATGGGTAAAGAGATTCCCACCTTGTGTTTCGGCGACACCATCACCCCAAAAAATGCGTGCAGAGTGTGCATGGTTGAGGTTGAAGGATCACGCGTGCTGGTGCCTTCGTGCTCGCGCAAAGTTGAACCTGGCATGGTGGTGCGCACCGACACCGAACGCACAGACCACAGTCGCAAACTCGTGCTCGAATTACTTGGTTCATCGGTTGATTTATCGCTGACCAAAAATGTTGCGCGCTGGAATACCGAGTATGAAGCCGACCCAACACGATTTGGCAATCCATCAGCCCCGACCAATCATCGTGATGAAGCAACAACCGGTCATCACCACGTAGCCGATGGTTCAAGCGTTTCAAACGTATTACAGCCAGTCAAGATCGACAACGAGTTGTACGTGCGCGACTATTCCAAATGCATCATGTGCTACCAGTGCGTTGATGCGTGCGGCGAGCAATGGCAGAACACCTTTGCAATCGGAGTTGCTGGTCGTGGCTTCGATATTCGGATTTCGACCGAATTCAATGTGGATCTCACCGATTCGGCGTGCGTGTATTGCGGTAACTGCATTCAGGTGTGCCCTACAGGCGCGCTGATGTTTACAAGCGAGCACAACATGCGCGAGGCCGGCACCTGGAAAGAAGAGGAGCAAACGCAGACCGACACGATCTGCCCTTACTGTGGTGTTGGCTGCTCACTCACCTTGCACGTGCAAGACAACGAAATTGTCAAGGTCACTTCGCCTAGCGATCATTCAGTCACCCACGGAAACTTGTGTATCAAGGGACGCTTCGGGTTTCAGCACGTTCAAAACCGCGCAGAGTAGATTGCCCTTATGGGTCAGTCACTTCCAATCATCTCGATTGAGTCGTTTGCAACAAGTACACCGGGGTCAGCTGACTACGACAGCGATGCAGCCGATTTGTATGCGGCTCTCAGCGAAATTGGTTTTGCCATCATCGTTGGACACGGAGTGGGCGAAGAAATCATTGCCAACATGCGCAAGGCAGTCAAAACTGTTTTCGACACGCCCCGAGACATCTTGATGCAAGACATGGTTGTCAAGGGCAACTACCGAGGATTCGTTCCACTCGGATACTTCACACCCAATTCGGGCAAAGGCACCGCCGATCAATACGAGGCGTGGAAATTGCACAACGAAACGGATCCAAGCAACCCAGTAATTGCACACTGTTCGCTCTATGGGCAAAACAAGTGGCCAAATATTTCTACTGATGTACGAACACCGATTATGGCGTACTGGAATGCGCTCACCGACGTGAGCGAACGCCTGATCATTGCGTTGTGCAATCAAATGGACATTGACCAAAATATCTTGCTTGGACACATGTCCGACCCACTCACCAATATGACATTGCTCAATTATCCGCCAATGCCACCACAGTCAGACTCGTGGGGTATTCACCCACACAAAGATTTCAACTTGCTCACGCTGCTCGCCCACGACCCAATTGGTGGTCTCGAAGTGCGCAATCGCAACGACGAATGGCTATCTGCAGACTGCCCACCAAACGGAATGGTGCTCAACGTTGGTGACATGCTCGAGCTGTGGAGCGGCGGTCGTCTGCTCTCCACACCGCACCGAGTATTCAATCGATCTGGCAAACCTCGCCAATCATTCCCTTATTTCTCTAAACCCCGATGGGATGTAGTGGTTGAGCCATTGCTCGAACCGATTGCCGGATTCGACCGTCCACCGCTACATGTAGGCACTTCGGCTGCCGATATTTGGTATTCCAATTGGCCCGACACGGTCTCGACCGACCCCGCACAGGTGCTCGGCCACTACAAGTAGTTACTGTTGCGGGGATGACTTCGTCGCACAAAAAACCCAGCCGCAGCTTTGAGCCCGATAGTGACTTAAGCGTCACGCTGGCGACTGGTCAAGTTGCTCACCGCGACCACATTGCGCAGTCACAAAGACTTGAGCGAAAGTTTTACACCATTAGCCCAGGCGTATGGTGTCTCGTTGGCAATGGTTTATC
>CAZHIN010000009.1:15753-33620 GCA_964532575.1 uncultured Acidimicrobium sp. | reverse complement strand
TCCCTGCGTAAGTTGGGTTTTGCTTCACTGGAGCTTTGTGCGCGGATTGGGAACGTTAATAAATACGCTTACGGTGCTCGTGGGCGGCGGTCTTGGACTGGCTATTGGGCAGCGCATCCCAGAACGAATCAGAGTTTTAGTCGTGCAAGTGATTGGTCTTGTGACACTGGCACTTGGTTTGAGCGACGTGATTAAAACTCACAACATGGTTTTTCCTCTAGTGGGCATGGTTGTCGGTGGTTTAATCGGTGAAATGCTGCGAATTGAGGATCGTCTCATTCGGGTGGGTGAGGTGCTGAAAAATCGGTTTGCCGCAAAGAGCACTGATAACCGATTTGTCGCCGGTTTCGTCACTGCATCACTCTTGTTTTGCGTTGGCCCATTGACCATCTTGGGCGCAATTGAAGATGCGAGTGGTAAGACGCCACAGTTGTACATCATCAAGGGAAGTTTGGACGGTTTTATGACCGTAATTTTTGCCGCCCTCTACGGAGTAGGTGCACTTTTTAGCGCAGTCAGCGTGTTTGTGGTGCAGGGCACTCTGACGCTTTTCGGAACACGCCTAGACGTGTTGTTGGACGATCGAATGCGTGTTGAGCTTTTCGCAGCAGGTGGTTTAGCCGTGATGGCAATCGGATTGAATTTGTTGGATATCAAAAAAATACGACTCGGCTCATTATTGCCGGGCTTAATCGTGACGCCAGTGTTGGTTTGGATATTTGCGACCCCGGGTGGCCTCTGGTCGTGAGTTGGGATAATTTTTAGTACATGTGCGGAAGATTTGTGCGAAAGACAACTGCTCTAGAAATCTCCCAAATCTTTTCGGCCACAATCGATACAGCCGAGTTGCCGATCAATTTTAATGTTGCTCCAACGAGCCAGGTGCTAACCATCGTCCAGTCAAACGATGGTCCGTCGGTTGTTGCGCATTTGTGGGGGCTAATTCCTCGTTGGGCGTCTGACACATCACGCGCAGCAAGTTTGATCAACGCCCGTATTGAAACTGTGGCAGAGAAGCCTTCATTTCGTGATTTGGTTGCGCAGCATCGTTGCGTGCTTCCGATGGACGGCTACTTCGAATGGAAGGAGGAATTACGTCATGACGCAATCAAACCGCTCAAGCAGCCGTATTATTTTTCTGCTCATCGTCAATCCCGTTTTTCACATCAGGGCGTTCTTGCAGTGGCGGGCTTGTGGACTGCATGGAAAGATCCGAATCAACCTGGTGCACCGATCGTGCACACCGCGGTTGCACTGACGACTCAAGCAAATGAAATGGTCGGCCAACTCCACCATCGAATGCCTGTTCTGCTTGATTCCCAAGGCGTTGCACGGTGGTTGGACACAACCAACGTTGACGCGCTTTCGCAAATTGAAAAAGTTGACGATGATGCGCTTGTTGTGTGGCCCGTGAGCACAAAAGTTAATAGCTCGCGTAACAGTGGTACCGATTTGATTGAGCCAGTGAAATTGACTGGATTATTAGACGAACTCAGATTGTTTTAAGAACTTCGGCAATCTTGGCGGCCTGGTCAGCAAGTTGAGATGCGTCAACGTGCGCTGCTGCTCGATCAAATGACAAATCTGACATGGAGTTCGTCGGTATGACATGCAAATGGCAATGGGGTATCTCGAATCCGGCAATGATCAGGCCAACACGCTTGCACGCGTATAACTGCTTGTGGGCGTTACCAATGTTGGTAGCAATCTGCATCACATGGTTTGTTGTGGCGATCGGAAGATCTGTCCATTGATCAATTTCTGCAATTGGCACAACTAATGTGTGGCCTGTAGCGATCGGGTTAATTGTCAAAAACGCGACGCAAATCTCGTCGCGGTGCACAAAGTGACCAGGAATTTCGCCACGGATTATACGAGTGAACAGCGACGGCATATCCAAGATTGTAGTGTCGTTGTTTGTGAGCACCGAAAAGGCAAGTCTGACATCAGGGATTTTGTCTGTGCCTAATGCGATCACGTTGGCGCGATTGTGTATGTTGCCAGTTTTCTTGTACGTGCTTTTTGGACGTAATAATCGCGCCGATGCTGCGTGGTTGTTAGGTGCGATTTCGTATACCGACTGGATCGATGGTTGGGTGGCACGAAAGCTCAATCAGACCTCAGTTTTCGGTTCGGTATTTGACCCCTTTGTAGATCGCATGCTGTTCATCGTGGCAACACTTGGGGTGATGATCGACGGAGGAGTGCCCGGTTGGTTTTGCATTGCAATTCTGATGCGCGAGATATCGGTTGGCGGCGCCATGTTGATCGCGACCATGTTTGGTATGCAACGATTTGCGGTGAGTTACTGGGGCAAGTGGTACACGCTTTTACTGATGACTTCGGTGCCATTGCTGCTGTTGGGATCGAGCACAAGTGGACTCGCGAATGGCGCAACTCTGTTGGGCTGGACACTTGCGGCACCGGGACTGATTCTGAGCTATTTCACGGCTGTTCGGTATGTGCCAGCGATCAGGTCGAACCTGCGTGCAGGGCGTGCTGGCTGAACGCTACGGTATTGGCATGGCCTATACATTTTGCAACTCATGTGGGCATAGAAATCCTCCGCAGTCCACTTTCTGTTCCGCATGCGGCACCGTGTTGGATCACCCAAGTGAGCGAACCATCGTGTTGGCCAAAGTGGATGCGCTGCAAGATGCACCCGGAGATCAAGACAATGTTCAGGTATCGATGAGCGAGATACGGGGTACACCGGGGTCGCACGGTTTGCTGGTGATGCGTTCGGGAGAGCGATCAGGCGATCGTTTTTCGTTATCACAGGACCGAGTAGAGATAGGTCGCAACCCAGAGTGCGCAGTTTGCCTCGATGACGTGACGGTCTCGCGTCGACACGCCGAATTGCGTTTAGGCACAGACGGTTATGTTGTAGCCGATATGGGATCCTTGAATGGCACATATGTGAATCAAGAGCGTGTCGAGGAGATGTTGTTACAAAATGGTGACGAATTACAAGTTGGTAAGTATCGAATGGTGTTTTTTGACGGCGCTACTCATTAATTTGCTGCGATTTTTAGAATTTGCAAGATGAGTGACAGAATGTACGACCTGTGATGACTGACAATAACTATCTCTCAATTGGCGAAGTGCTGGGATTACTGCTCGAAGAATTTCCCGATGTCACCATCTCAAAAATTCGGTTTCTTGAAAGCCAGGGTTTGATCGAACCCGAGCGCACTGCATCTGGGTATCGCAAGTTCAGCAGGTCGGAAGTGGAGAGATTACGTTTTATTTTGCGAGAGCAGCGTGAGAATTATCTACCACTCAAAGTGATTCGCACAAAGCTTGAAGGTGATACCAGTGACGGCATGATCAGACCATATGACGATACGTCGCCTCACGTCGTAAGAAGTCAATCAAACAGCGACGGTCATCCAGCAGCGCGTCTTAACCTTGCAAAAGCACCGAGTGCGCCATCGCGTGGCGCGAAAAAGGCCGACGACACTTCGTCAATTAGTCGTTCAGAGTTATTGCAAGAGCTCGATGCAAACGATGTCGTGCTCAAGTCGCTTGTGTCGAACGGCTTAGTAAAACCTCGAATGGTGGGCGATATTGAAATGTTCAGCCCGCTTGATAAAGAGATTGTGGCGATTGCCTCGCAGTTCATCGAGAAGGGAATTGACGTTCGGCATCTCAAAACCTGGAAACACTCTGCCGAACGAGAGTTTGGATTATTTGAACAGCGGATCATGCCGTTTTTACGGCAGCGCAACCCGGCCGCACGACAAGAAGCGATGGATCTGTTGGATGAACTGACCGAACTTGCCGACCAACTCAGATCAGCCTTTGTGACGGTGGCAGCGCGCGCATACAACGAAGGTCGCTCACAGTAGTGCTGATCGAACTAGATCTTGAGGGTGTGCGACTCGAGATGCCATCGAGCACTCCAATTTTGATGCTGCGCGAGTCGAGTGGGCGGCGACGAATGTTGCCAATTTATATTGGTGGCCCCGAAGCCTCGTCAATTCATTTTGCTTTAGAAGGTGTGACGCCACCGCGACCTCTCACTCACGATTTGTTTGTTGGCCTCTTTGCATCGGTCGATGTTGATTTGGAAAGCATCGTGATCACGGAGGTCGTTGACGATACCTATTTCGCTGAACTTCACTTGAAGGGGAGTGGAGGGGAGCGGGTTGTCTCGTGTCGTCCATCGGATGCCGTGGCTATTGCATTGAGGGCTGGCGTCCCAATGTTTGCAACCGAGGCGATCATGGATCAGGTTGGCAAAGAAGTGGCAGTAACCCATGTGGATACTGAAGAAGAGATTTTAGATGAATTTCGGGACTTCATCGACAGCATCAGACCAGAGGATTTTCAGGGATAGTCAAAGTCGATTTAGGCACCTAACCTTGAACTATGGGTCAAGGGTTTAGCGGCAAAAAAGCAGCGGAAATTGTTGGCATTACCTATCGCCAAATTGATTACTGGGCGCGAACAGATTTAATCCGTCCATCTAGCTGTGACGCTGCCGGCAGTGGTTCGAGACGCGTCTATAGCTACAGAGATTTGCTCGAATTGCGTGTCATCAAAACTTTGCTCGATGCAGGGATCAAACTTGAATCAGTTCGCGACGTTTTCAAATATTTGCGCAATCACGTTGAGTCAGAAATTGCTGCTGCGCATATCGTGATTAGTGGTCAGTCGGTTGTGTTGTGCCAAGGCGATCAACTCGTTGACGTGTTGCGAAATGGTCAGGGAGTGCTCAATGTGCTTCCACTTGCAGGTGTGAAAGACCAAGTGGATTCGCAGATTGTTGCACTTACGCGCTCGGATGTAGCGGCGCCAACAATTGCGATTGCGCTGTAAATATCTACGCGCTGAGGCGTTGCAGACTTTAGTCTTGCGTCTCAGAGGTTTGTTGTTGTGGCAAAAACGCCATGAGCGGTGCCAACTTTTGTGCGAGATCCGTCAACAATGTGCTGGCATCGGCAATCTTACGAATTGGGTCTTCAACCTCGTCGAGTAGTTTGTCGACTCGGGTAGCAACCTTGTTGAAGTTTTCGAGTGACTGCAAAATCAATTGCAAACTCGTCATCACGGTCTCAACCGAGCGCTTTGCTTGATCAACAACCTTGGCGCCCTGTTCGGCAGGGTTGAGAGCATTGATGAGCGTGAGCAATTCGTCCACAGTTGGAATGGTGAACGGTTTTGATTCATTGCTTTGCGTCATGACGAAACTCTAATGGTGAGAAAACTTTTACAGGGTGCCATATGCACCTACGTCTCCCGACCTGTCTGTATCGAGCACTAACGCAATGCATGAATCGAGATCGACAAGCATTGCGTCTATTACCGATGCGTGGACCGCGTTGACCGTGCAATGGAGCGACTGGGGAGGCTCTTGACGATCGATGTACCAACCGCGTTTCCACATCTCGTCCGCTACGGCAAAGATATTGAGGCGCGACGGTTGGCTCGCCACAAATGACAGCAGTAAAGCATCGGGTTGCGCGAGCAATTTGAGGTGCTCATGAGCAGCGATGTGCCTGCACAATTTGACGGTGGCAAGATGAGCGCTGTTGGTGAGTCGCAAATATCCGTCGTCACCGAGGTAATGCATGACAGCCCATGCGGCAGCAATTGGTCCACCAGATTTTGTGCCTAGCATTCCGCTAGATGCATACACGCCACCTAGCCATTGATCGGTGAAGAAGCCCTGAAACGAACGCAGCCGCTTATTGGCATACATGATTACCGATGCACCCTTGGATGTATATCCAAACTTATGTAGATCGACCGAAATGGAAGTAACTCCATCGACAGACATGTTCCAGGGTGGTACGTGGTCATGCATGCGGCTGAGGTAGGCGAGTGAGACACCACCCATGCATGCATCGACATGACAATTGATGCCATGTTTCTTTGCCAACTTGGCAAGTGCCGGAATGTCATCAATGACGCCCTGCGGGTATTGGGGTGATGATCCAACTAGCAAAATCGTGTTGGCGTCAATGCTCGCTGCCATCGCTTCAACATCTGCCCTCCAGTCGTGGCGCACGGCAACACGTCGCAGCTCAACTCCAAAATAGGCACCTGCTTTATCGAATGCGGCGTGAGCAGAGGTGGGAAGAACCATATTTGGCTTCGTGATAAGGGAGTCGCTTCGAAACTGATCGCGAGCAGCCTTGACCGCCATCAAAATGCTCTCGGTGCCACCGCTTGTGAAGTATCCGGCTGCATCAGTGGGCGAGCCCAGCCAAACACCAGCCATATCCAGGACATCGGCCTGCATCTGGCGCAAACTGGGGAATGCTCCCGTATTGAGGGCATTGGCGCCTCCAAAAGCCGTGTACGCGTCGTGTGCCACCTCAAGCACATCTGGACCTGCGTTGTATGCAAGCGAGAACGCCTTGCCATCTTGCCATCGCACATCGTGAGTAGCGAGTTGATCGAGTGAGTCAGATACCTGTTGAGCGCTCATGCCCGATGAGGGGATGGCGTGGCGATCAGTTTTGCCTGTTGAGCTGGTTTTACGTGTATTCAAGATCTATCCTGACTTTACATAACTATGATTATGGGCGTGACTTCACGGTGATAACCAGCACGACCGTACTGCTTAGGGCTGGCTCGGGTCTTGCACTAACGGCCTGGCGGCGTCTAACAGCCACGATAATGCAGCCTTATAGTCGCGTGTTGTTGGATCAATCGCAGGATCTAAATCCTGTTCGACGTCCTGCACTGCACACCGCAGAACAAAAATCTGATCTCGCAATTTGTCTCGCTCGCTACGGGTAATCACGAGCTCATCTTCACTCAGCGCCAGTTCCGAGGCCCGCTGGCGAGCCACCCAATCCCATTGCCTGCAGGCCTGAGAGCAAAATTCTCTCCGCCTACCGGCCCCCGTGCTGTGTGGCAACGGACTTCTGCACCATCTGCATTTGTGACTATCGGGCGCGGCTACGGGTGAACGCGTGTGCTGGTTTGCCTGTCCGGTCGACGGCGTTTGCGGAGATTTCGTCATGACGAAAAGGTAGGTGATGTAAGGGCAAAATGCGAGCATTGCAACGCATACTGAATGGATGTCTCAACGCAGTGTGCCAGCGCATCTCGACCCACCGAGTCGTTTGTTGTCAAGCGACAATGCCTCGGGCACCCATCCCCTGATTGTCGAGGCGTTGCGCGAAGCCAACACAGGTCATGCACTCGCCTACGGCAACGATCGTTTTACTCGCGATGCCGAAAATGCTTTTTCAGAACTCTTCGGCCAAGACGTAGTGACCCGTTTTGCGTTTGGAGGCACGGGCGCAAATGTGATGGCGTTAGCAAACATGCTGCAGCCAGCAGAGGCAGTTGTATGCACTTCGTGGTCGCATATTGCTGTTGACGAAGCCGGCGCTCCAGAGCGCTTTCTCGGTGCAAAACTGATCGACATTCCATCAGTCGATGCCAAGCTTCGGCCAAGTGATTTGTATTCGTTGTCGCATTTGTTTGGCAGTGAACACCATGTGCAACCTCGTGTTGTATCAATCACACAAGCAACTGAGCTCGGCACGCTTTATACAGCCCAAGAAGTAAAAGATCTGTGTGCTGCGGCCCATGAAATGAACATGCTTGTGCACATGGATGGAGCGCGTATCTGCAATGCCACTGCTGCGCTCGGTGCAACGCGCGAGGCTTTGCGGTCGTTCACCATTGATGCTGGAGTTGATGTCTTGACATTTGGTGGCACAAAGACCGGTGTGATGTTTGGTGAGGCCGTGATCTTTTTTACTACAGCGCTCGCAGCACGGTCGTTGTACATCCGCAAACAATCAACTCAGTTGTATTCAAAAATGAGATTTATTTCGGCGCAATATTCGGCATTTCTCAACAATGATCTGTTCATTGATCTGGGCGTTGCCAGCAATGCTGCAGCGAAGTCGCTTTTCGAACAGGTGCGAAACATCCACTCGTTGCGACTCTCAACCCCACCACAGGTCAACAGCATCTACCCCGTTCTCGATCCTGACGTCAGCAAGGCATTGCAAGACTGGTCGTTCTTTTGGGATTGGGACGCTGCAACCCATCAAGTGCGCTGGATGACGGCGTGGGACGTTGACAGTAGCGATATTGCCCGTTTTACAGCGGGTCTTGAAGCCCTCATCGGCTAAATGTCACAGCAACGTAATTGACCAGTCAGTTAGTTCTCCGCTACAGTCACCTGCAGCGGGGGTGTTATGGCGGCAGTTGAATTTGGACAACGGTTTCAAAGCGACGACGACTGGATGGCCAGTGCCGCGTGTTTGGGTTTGACCAATATCTTTTTCCCGGCTGTCGCCGAGCGTCCGCAGACTCGCGAGCGTCGTGAAGAAATGGCACGATCGGTGTGCATGGATTGCCCAGTTCTCGAAACGTGTAGGGATTTTGCGCGCGACAACCATGAGTATGGTTTCTGGGGTGGAGAATCTGAAGAAGAGCGTCACGCTGCCGGTTTTCGACTTATCGCCCCGATTGGCGTCCGTTCACTCTCCCGCCATTAACTGTTGCTCGGCGGTTTGGCCGCTGTGAAAGACGCAGAGCATGTCGTTCGCCTCGCATGGGCTGATTACGGAGACCCACGTTCAATAGTTGAGATAGTTGAAGTCAGCGCGCACGTTTCAACCAATCATGTGTACCGGTTACATCTTGACGATGGTTCGTATGTGGTCGGCAAAGTGTCTTCGTACGGCTCGTACTTTTTATTTGCCGAAGACCACGATCGACTGTTCAAGCTTGTGCAGTATTTAAGCAATACGCGTTGGTCTGGGTTTTTGGCTTCGGTGCTGCCTCGCGATGGACGCGCTTATACGTGGTACGACGGAACGTGTTGGGCAGCTTTTTACAACGACGTCGAGCGCGGCACACAATTGCCTCGCATTATCACGACGAATGACATTGTGTTTTTGGCTCGCGAGATCGCATCGTTTCACAAAGCCTGTGCCGATGCGGCATCACACTTGCCCCCAACATCCAATTCAGTAAAAGGTGATGCGATTCATCTACTCGAGCAACTCTCGAGCGAGTTTGCTCCCCGCAACTTTGATCTGCGAGACAGCGATATTGCATATTTGCACGCCTCAACACACAACTTTCTCAAACATCTCGAAGAAATCCATTTTGATGAATGGAACAAGATTCCCATTTTAGTTGACTGGAACTTGGGAAACTTTTCAGTGACTGATGACAAATACTCCGACAAGCAGTTGTTTACGCGCTGGGATTACGACTGGTTTCGCATTGACACACGCATGCTGGACTTCTACTTTCTCTCACGAGCAGCGTCACACACCGGCGATAAAACACACTTTTCCTACTCCCCTCACACATTGACCGAACCACGCTTCATTGCGTTTTTGCAGGCCTATCACTCGGTCTATCCGCTTTCGCGCGCCGAAATCGAGTTTTTGCCGCGCGCTTTTCAGTTCTTCATTTTGAACTACGTGATTCGAGAAGGCGCAAAATTCTTTCGCGCCGATTTGAGTACGCGTTTTCGCAAAGACGCGGTACGGCAGTATCTGCCGATGCTTGACTCACTAGATATTTCGCCGCTGCTCAAAGTCATCGAATAACAATCAATCAGAGATTTTGCGCAAGTCGGTGCGAAATTTTTTTCCCTTCTCAACATAGATGAGGGCGCCCAATTCAATTTCGACCGACCGAGCGCGACCCTCTTTGATGGTCGCTGGGCTTCCAACAGCAAGCGCACCAGGCGGAACGATGGTGTCATTGAGAACCACAGAGTTGGCAGCCACAATTGCACCGGTGCCGACGACTGCTCGGTGCAACACAATTGCGCCCGATGAGACTTGGGCAGAGTTGGCAATGGTGCACGACTCGAGATGCACGATGTGTCCGATTACGCAATCGTCTCCAACGATGGTCGGTTGATTGGGCATGGTGTGAATAACGGTGTTGTCTTGAATACTTGTACGCGCTCCGATGACGATGTCGCCATCATCTCCGCGCAACACTGCGCCAGGCCAAATAGTCGACTCTGCACCAATTGTGACCGAGCCGATGATGACTGCATCTGGATGAACGAAAGCGGTTTCATGGATCACAGGTACTCGGTCGCCGTATGCATAAATTGTCATGATTATTACGGTAGTTCCGCAGCGATCTCATTGGAGAACTAGGTGTTGTGGCTGTACCGTAGAGCCCCATGTCTCGCCGCCTCGACATAGAACTGACCAGCTTTCGCCAAGATGGAACCTGGACGTGGCGCGCCGCCGGAGCAAAATCGCCAAAGGGAGTTGTTGACGGATCATTGTTGTCGGCATCTGCAAAAACTGGCGATGTGCTCAAGGTTGAAGCAGATTTTGATATCGATGGTATTTCGGTGTTATCCGTTGTCCAGATGCGCGAAAAAGGTCAGCGCGCCAACGTCCTCGAGATGCTCGCTAGCGAAAAATCATTCACTCCTGTCACGCAGAAGCTTGCCGAAAAACCAAAATCCGATCGCAAGGGTGGTCGAGATGCAAAGGGCAAACGTGACAGCGACAATCGTCCTGGTCGCCCACCGCGCGATCCAAATGCTCCAAAACGCTCTGCATCTACTCGCCCCGACGGAACAACTGGCAGACCAACGCGTCCTGCACGACCTGCACGGCCACATTTCACTGCTCCACCCGAAATGCCTAAGCGTGCAGCAGCAAAACGTCTCAAGCCAAAACATATTCATCGCACAGCAGTACTCGAGACCTTGCCGATCGAACAGCGTGGAGTTGCCGAACGCGCTCTCGAAGGTGGTATCAAGGCTGTTCGTGATGCTGTCAAGATTCAGAATGATCAACTACGAAAAGACGGCAAGCCTGAAGTTCCTTCTGACGGTCTGATCTCGATGGCACAGAACCTGTTGCCAAAACTGCGTGTTGCAGATTGGCTCGACAAGGCTGAAGCAGCAAAGTCCGATCTCGCAACACTCGACCTTCGCGATCTGCGATCAGTAGTTGTTGCATCCGAAGACCCGATGGTGATGCGCGATGAAACCACACGTGCACTTGCAAGTGAATTAAAGATTGCACTCAAAGAGCGCCAGGACGCTGCACAAACACTGTGGCTGTCCGACATTGCTGACGCACTCAAGGTTGGACGTACTGTTCGTGCGCTCAAGATGACGAGTGAACCACCAAAGGCAGGACAGCCTTTCCCGTCCGAACTGGGTTCCAAACTTGCTGCTGCAGCCGTGGCTGGTCTGACAACCGAGACCGCTCCAGATCGCTGGATTGCATTGCTTGAAGCACTCGCCTTCTCACCAATTCGCGGTCAAGTAAAGCTCACCACCATGCCTCAACAGCCATCAGAGGCCTTGTTGGCTACTGTTAAACGACTTTCGCCACTACTCCCTCACATTGCCACACTGTTTGGCATTGAGGTTGCTCCTGGTGTAACCGCTCCACGACCGTTGCGACCAACTCGCCCTGTTCGAACCAAGCCAAAAGCGACGCCAGTCAAGCCAGCAGCAACTGAGCCAGCAGCAACTGAGCCAGCAGCACCGACTTCCGCCGAGTAGGCGTCATCTCATAGTCTGTACGTATGTCAGACGTCGTCAACTATGAAGTTCAAGGCAAAGTCGCACTCATCACGCTCAATCGCCCAGAGGCTCGCAACGCAGTAAACGGCGATGTGGCACAAGGACTTGAAGCAGCAATCAACCAGATGGAAGAAGATCCACAGGTGTGGGTCGGAATCTTGCGGGCCAACACCGCAGGTCAAGAGCGCCCAGTTTTTTGTGCGGGCGCCGATCTCAAGGCGATCAATTCGGGTCAAGCCGGATCACTCAACACACAGCTCGGTGGCTTCGGTGGTTTTGTCTATCGGCAGCGCAAAAAACCGATTATCGCTGCAGTAGATGGGCTCGCAACTGCAGGAGGATGCGAGATCGTGCTTGCGGCCGACATGGTCGTGGCAACAACTCGCTCGGCCTTCGGTCTTGCCGAAGTGATGCGCAATCTCATCGCGGGAGCAGGTGGTTTGTTTCGACTACCACGTGCAATCGGACAAGCGACCGCCATGGAAGTGATCTTGACGGGACAACCGCTTTCCGCGGAGCGCGCATATGAGCTCGGCCTCATCAACCGATTGGTCGAGCCTGGCAAAGCAGAAGAATCGGCCTTTGAGTTGGCCTCACGAGTTTGCCTCGCTGCACCACTTGCTGTGTGGGCTTCGCGCAAAATTGTTCTGGCGGCTGCTTACGAAGACGACGAGACACTGATCAATATGACCAACACCGAATTTGGCAAAGTTTTGCAATCACAAGACACCAAAGAAGGTTTAACTGCGTTTATCGAAAAGCGCCCACCGGTGTGGCAGGGTCTTTAAAGATCTTTTGAAGCAATAAGCAAACGCGCTGGCATTCCAATGCGTTCATAAAGATTTTTCATTTTGCGATCACCAGGTAACGCAACAGCATCAAGCGTGGTGCAACCATTGGCCTTTGCAAGACGCGCAATTTCGTTCACCAACGTGGCACCGATGCCGAGTTGTCGTGCATGTCGGTCGACAAATATCTGAGTCACGGTGCAATGTGTGCCAGTGGCATCAAAGTCGGCTTTGGCGTACGCAACGACGATCTCTGTACTCACCGCAACCATCACGATGCTGTTGCGAGTAGCGAGTATTGCTGGCCACTGCTTTTCACCGATTTGGCTCACTTCGAGCAGCCGTTCGTGACCTCGGAATTGTGCGATTTCAATCTGTGCCTCACGCTCGAGTTCGGCAATTGCCATTGCGTCATCGCCACGAGCACTGCGCACAGTGAACAACGGCGAATTACTCGTCACAAAAACTAGTGCTCGTTTGACGTTTCGTTGCCAGGGTCGTTGTCAGAGTCGTTGTCAGAGTCGTTGTCAGAGTCGTTGTTGAACTCATCCACTAACTTCTGTACTCGCTGAGCGCCGATCTTGACCGCCATCTCGCCTATAACTCGTGCATTGCGAATCTCTTGACTAATTTTTGGAAGTTCTTGCTGTTTTATTTCTTCGACGCGCTGCGCTACTTGCTCTATAAGTTCGGCATTGTGCTCAACCGCGTCTCGTGCAACCTCGCGGCCAAGCCCTGCTAGGCGCTTGACTATTTGAATAACGGACATGCATCATCCTCGACAGGACAACCAGGAGCACTGTTGCGTACCAGCAAGAAGCACTGAGTGCATTGCGTTTCGTCTGGTCGACGCGGCTGCAAACGCTCCATGCCATCGGTCTTGTCGTCGACAACAACACCCTCATCTTCTTCGTCGTCGAGAGGCGTGTCGTCAGCAGCAGTCAACTTCTCTTTGAGTATCGAGTCGAGGTCGGCTTCAACGTCATCTTCGGTGCGCAAGTCGTCATCATCGTCGTCATCGTCACCACCACCACTACCCTTTTTGGCAACAGCGTCGGCGGCAACAGGAATCGCATCGGGATCTTCGGTTTCATCAAGGGCCGTCAGATCATCAGCAAGATCATCAACCAACTCGAACGATTCGTCGTCACCTTCCAAACCGATTGCATCGGCGTCCAGCACTTCAGCATCGGGGTCTACCTCGATCAGCATTGCTGGATCTAGGTCTTCTGCATCAATGTTTTCGTCGTCAGACATTCACTATCCCTTTCACTTGTCGCGCGAACAATAGCCCAATTCAACCCAAAATCAACGAATTAGGTCTTTTGTCTCCTCGTCTCGGATCTGCGCTCAGAATCAAGCCGTTCAAGGTCTGGAGCAACCATGGTCATGTGGGACATGGCAGCGGCGATTGCGGTATGTCCGGCCTGTTCAGCGATGAGGCGATGCATCTCTAATACAACGCGTCGATATGCGGGATGACCCTGTGGCGCCGATCGCAACTCGAGCATGTGAATTGCTTCCCGAGCGTTAAATTGCATCGAATAGCGGAGCCTGAAGGCCATCGAAACCGCGTATGGCGCCTGCTCTGGATAATCGGGCAACAGCGAGTCATAGAGCGCGCCAGAGCGCGCCATTGCCTCTTCAAACTGCTCGCCCACCCCAGCTTCGGCCACGAGTTCTGGCATGACAAATCCATGGTGAGGGGTCAAACGCTGCCACTCGATGGTCAAGAGACGATGGCGCTGCAAGTCGCGAAATGCGCCGTAGTCGCCGAGTACATCAAACCGATAGTCGGTTCGTTCAAATGCTCTGCCCGGTCTGTGCCGACGATTTTCGCGGTTGCCAACATAGGCAGTGATTAACTGTATTTTTTCGGTCTGATCCAACGACTCAACTCGCTTGAGCAATTGCGACTCTGGCAAGTGCGAATGCGCATAACAGATTGCAGCGAGCAACTTGTTTTCACCGTCTGGATCAAAATCAACGAGCGCAACTTCTGGCATCGGTTCTGGGTCAAGCGCGCCAAACATGTCATCTACGAGTTGACTCGTGTTTTGTCGGTTCTCGGCAAGATACGCGCTCCACCGACCACCGCGCTCAGGTACATCGACGCGACGCAAAAAACTTGGAATCACCTTGCGCAATTCGACGAGCATTAAATCCGCATAGTGACGCGCTTCAGGAAGTTGATGCGAACGCATTCGCAGCAGCATCGATTCGTACGATTGACCGGTGCCGTATACGCCAACATTTGAAAGTGCTGATGCTGGAAGAATTCCGCGCACAGCGTCGAGTGCTTTGGCACGAGTGGCTTGTCGATACACAAAATCCGAATCATTAATTGAGCGCGGAATAGTCGTGCGCACATGATCGGTGACTGTTGTGACAAGACTGCTGTAGGTATCGAACATGCGGTCCATGTCGCCTACGTACCTTGTGCCAAACGGACCGTTCAAAATCTCGGGATCTCTGAAATAGCGATAACGCCCACCAAGTCGATTGTCGTAATTGATGTAGCGAGTGCTTTGCTCGAGGTAGCTCATCAAACGCCCCCACTCGAGGATCTTGGTCAATAAGTTGGACGCTTGCTCACAGGCCAAGTGCACTCCACCCAACTGCGCTACCGAATCATCGCCGTACTCAACAAAAATCTTTTCGTACAGACCTTCGGCGTGTGCAAGACCAGCCCGAGCATCTACACCCTGGTCACCAGTCAGATCTAGATCGTGAACAAATTCGTCGAGAAACAATCGACGCAGGCTTTTCGGGCTGCGACTGTAACGCGCAAAAAGGGCGCCCTTCACAACCTCTGGCAGGTTGACCAACGCAAAAACTGGGCCGTCCAAGTTGGTGAAATATCGCACCAAAATTTCGGATTCGGCATCGGTAAAGACTTCAGGGATGTATACGGTCACGACGGGTAATCCTAGAAGTTCTGTGGCGCGCGAAATGGGATTCGAGATCTAGAAATACAGCCCTATTGCGTCTGCGAGCACACTGCACCGCACCCAATCCACTCCAGTAAATGTCACACCGTCCGCCACCATTCGCGACGGTCTCCCCGACCACTCAAATTGGGTGTTGGAGGTTGCACGAATGAGAGGATGCGGCAGATGTGAACCAGTCTTGGCACGATGCCAGGCGACGAGTCGTTGGCGTGGAGTAATGGATGGCGCAATTTCAAGCACATCTACAAATCCGTCATTGGGGTGAGATCGAGGTAACACATCGCGGCCACGCAAAATGCCACTATTCGAAATGATGTGATGCGTCGTCAACAGAGTGCGCTTTTCCAAAACGAGTGAACCAGCGACAACAATGCTCTGTTGTTTCGAATGTTGCCTCGATTGTTGCTTCGATTGTTGTTTTGACGTTGTAAAATCAACTTGCAGCAGATCGATCAACACATGCGTCATGTGCTCTCTGTTGCCGTGGTGCAAATGGTCCGACGTGATACCCAATGATTGAGCGATGCTTCCCTGAACAACGGTGCAGGCTGTATGCGTCTCTCCACTCAAATATGCATTGGCAATGTCAAGGTCGCTGTGCAGGACACGCAAGTTTTCAGGTGGCGTCACAATTGTGCCGTAGCCAGAAAGTTTGCGAATCGTCATGACGCAATTCGCCCAACCGAACTTGAAGCGGCAACCACACCCCTAAAGCACATTTCAGCCGCCTTGCTCGCTGCGTCTTTGTCTGCTTGATCATTGAGCACAATTGACAACTGCCTCAGCAGGTCGATCAGTTGCTTGATCGTGCGAACAAAATCGCCGGCGGTGAGTTCGTCCTCTTCCAACACATCAACAAGCGACGTCCCACTCGCCCAATCCAAAGCGGCGCCCATAAACCCTGCTTCTGGTCCGCGATGCACGACAAGACCGTGGTTGGTTTCTGAAACGGCAAGCCGTTGGCTGATTTTCGCTGCGCTTTTCCATCGAACTTTCATCTCGTTGTTCGGAAAATGAGTTGCCGCCGACTCTTCTCCACCGCGGGCCTGAAATACAAAAATACTTGCCAGCGCTGCCATGTTGACGGCGCTCAATCCGTCAAAAACGCCATCAGAAACGCAGTTTGCTATTAACAGATCTGATTCATGAAAAATATGCGAAAGCATCTGCCCACGTTGGGTTAATGACCAATCCTCGACAAAGCCGTATTCGCTTAGCAATTTTACGAGTTCATCAAACTTGTTGCTTACCGACTGTGTGCTCGTTGAGACACGCCGTTCTAGTTGCTCAAGTTCGCGATCGATGCGCTCTGCTGACTCTGCTGCAATCAGACGAAACTTCAAATCCGGATCGCTCGCCACTGGATGCTCTGTATGAGCAGGGCGCTTGTTCTGTTTTATCCGAGATGCCTGCTTGATTTTTGCACTCACCAATCGCGACGACGCTTCTTTAAGAAACTTGCTGTTCGTTGGCGCAAAGGGTGAAGGAAGCTTGACATACCCAAGCGGAATTACTTGCTGAGCAAAGTCGCGCACCGAAAAGGTCTGCACTGATCTGGACCTCGATAGCGCAGTTATTTTTGTGCCATCGCCTCGCTGTGCAACAGTGAGGACAACCATTCGCTCCACATGCGACAAACTGCCCGCTTCAATCACGTCTCCCGGTCGTAATTCGCTCAATGATTGATCAATTTCGGACGGTGGCGTTTTTGAGGACCTTCTCGATCGGTATTCTTCGATATCGCCAAACGGACTTTCGGCTTGTTGCATGAGTCGATCTCGTTCTTTGCTGCGGCGCTGTATGCGAGCCTGTATTTCAACAACGTCTTTGCCCGACTGAAACTGAGCAAAGGAAAGATTGAGCAGATGCCTCGCCTGTACTTGCGACGTTGAACGAATCAGGTTTGCTGCCATGTTGTACGTAGGGCGAAATGCCGAGTTCAAGACAAAGGATCGACTCGCCACCAGCGTCGCAACTTGCTCGAACGTTACAAACGGGCTCCACACGACGAGTGCATGTCCGATGTCGTCGAGCCCACGCCTTCCAGCTCTTCCAGTAAGTTGCGCATAATCGGACGGTTTGAGCATTTGGTGATTTTCTCCGTTGAACTTAGTGATCTTGTCAATCACCACCGCTCGAGCAGGCATATTGATTCCAACAGCAAGCGTTTCGGTTGCGAAAACAACTTTGACCAATCCGCGAGCAAAACATGTCTCGACAATCTCTTTAAATGTCGGCACAATTCCAGCATGATGCGCACCAATACCCGCTTCTAGTTGCTCAACAAACTGCGTAAATTGCAAAGCAGCCAGATCATCATCGCTAAAGTCGGCAAGGCGCTCGTGCGCTATCGCTACTATTTCCTTTTTTTCGGCCGCTGTGGTCAGTTGTATACCCATTTTTAAACACGACTTGGCAGCCTCGTCACATTGATTTCGACTAAAAATAAAAAAGATTGCCGGCAGCAGATCTGCAGTAGCAAGCTCTCTCACTATCTCCGATCGACTGGGTGCGAACAGTCTGTTTGATTCGCCAAACTGGCGGCCTGATTGTCGGCCTGATTGACGACCTGTATGTCGAATGCCAGCGCTTGATTTGTTTTGCTCAAAACGCAACACC
>CAZHIN010000009.1:7775-15743 GCA_964532575.1 uncultured Acidimicrobium sp. | reverse complement strand
TGGCTCTTCCATCTACAAGCGTGTCAAATGTTCGCACTGCTTTGGATGCTTTATCACCTACCAAGTAATGATTGGTCAATTCAATCGGCCGTTTGGTCTCCACAATCGGTGTAGTTGGTCCACGAACGGTTGTCAACCAATCGCACAATTCTGTTGCATTCGAAACCGTGGCGGAAAGACAAACCAATTGCACCGTTGGCTCAAGATGAATGATCACCTCTTCCCAGACGGGCCCTCGATAGGCATCTTGCAAAAAGTGCACTTCATCGAGCACCACCACACCAAGCGAATCCAGCGCCTGCGATCTGGCATAGATCATGTTTCGCAAAACTTCTGTTGTCATCACCACTATTGATGCATTTGGATTAATGCTGTTGTCGCCCGTGAGTAGCCCCACCTGAGACTCTCCATAGAAAGTGCTCAACTCAACAAATTTTTGATTTGAAAGAGCCTTAATCGGTGCCGTATAAAACGACCGCAAGCCGGCACGGTGTGCGCGCGCAACAGCGTATTCAGCGACAACAGTCTTTCCAGACCCTGTAGGGGCGGCCACCAATACGTTGCGACCTTCGTTAATACTCGCAATGGCGTCTAACTGAAATTTGTCGAGCGCAAAGCTGTATCTAGCCGTCAATTTTGTATCTTCGGCGTCAGACATATCAATTAATCAGTGGCGAAATCGTCGTCTTGTAACCTTTTTCGCTTTCGACGTTGAGCCACAAAACCAATCACGACTGCGACAATATAGAGAACGGTCATCGGAATTGCTAGAGCGAGCATGCTGATTGGGTCTCCACTTGGCGTGATCACTGCAGCAATTACGAACACCACCATCACGGCAATACGCCATTGCTTACGCAGTTGTTGCGGAGTAACTGCACCAACTAACTGCAGAAAAACAACAATAACGGGTAGTAAAAAACCAGCACCAAATGCCAGCACCATCAGCGCGACAAGACTGATGTATTTGGCTATCTGATATGTCTGGTTTACATCGGCACCCGACCATGAGATAAGAAACTCAAGTGCTTTATCGAGCGTCCAAAAAGCGAGTACTCCACCAAAAACAAACAACACGAACGATGAGATCGCAAAAGGCATCGCATACTTTTTTTCTTTCGTGCTCATCGCCGGTGAAATGAATCGCCATAATTGCCACAAAATGATAGGAATCGAAATAATGATGCCGCCGTATCCAGCAATTCTCATGCGAGAGGCAAGACCTTCAATTGGTCCCAACGCATAGAGCGAACCATCGCAATTAAAGTCAGGACGAGCAGCACAAATATTTCGATATGGCTGAGTTAAAAAATGCAACACCTGGTCATAAAAAATCAAAATCACGGCTGCGCCTACGGCGATTGATAGGCACGAGCGAATAATGCGCATTCGCAGTTCGGAGAGGTGCGCCATGATCGACATGGGTTCTGCACCATTACCTACAGTCTTAGAGAAACGCCAGGCCATTATGTGTCGTTCCTGGCGTCTTTATTTTCGTATTCGATGATTGTTGGTTCAAGACTCAATTCATCATGCTCGCTCGCACTCGTGTTCGGTGCAGCCTCGTAGGGAATAAACACCGGTTCGACGACAGATTCCTTGGCCTCTTGGTCTGCGCTCTGTGTAAATAGCGATGCGGTCTGGTCGAATTCGGCTTCTACCTGCTTTGATGCATCAGTAAACACCGATTTGTATTCGTTGGCGGCCTTTTGCATGTCGCGTAGTGGTTCTGCAAACGCGCCTCTGAATTCAGATTGGGCGTCGCCGGTAATTCTCTTAAATTGACCATACATCTGACCCATTTTTCGCAAAACTGGCGGAAGCTTTTCGGGGCCCAATACAACGAGACCGAGAATCAACAAAAATATGATCTCGCTTCCCGAGAAATTAAACATTGCAACAGTCTAAAGGCATTCACCGTGAGGGCATATCATTGCCGTGTGCAGCAAAGGCTTCCTTCTCTTTTGGCTGAGCCGATTCTCTTCGCCCATCGTGGTGCAAGTGCATACGCCCCAGAAAATACTCTCGAGTCCTTCAATCTTGCGCTCAAATTGGGTGCGACAGGCATCGAAAGCGATATTTGGTTGAGCCGTGATGGTGCTCTCGTACTCGATCACGATGGTGTCGTGAAAAAGCGTTTTTCATCTCGACCGATTTCCGAGTACAACAGGTCGGAACTGCCCTCTCATATTCCAACTCTTGACGAATTGCTTGATCACTGCGGCACTCACTACCAACTGAGTCTCGATGTCAAGGATCCTGCCGTATTTCAAACCATTGAGAACACGGTAAGCAATGTCGACGAGTCAATGCTCGAACGCTTATGGCTCTGCCATCCCAACTCCGAATTATTGATTCAAAACAGATCAGTCGCGTCTCGGTGCAAACTTGTCGACTCCACACGTCTCGCCAAAATCAAGGAAGGCCCCGAGCGCCGAGCCGCAAATCTTGCTGCAAGTGGTATTCAAGCCTGCAATTTGCATCACACCGATTGGACTGGTGGTTTGGTTGCATTGTTTCATCGATTCAACATCGTGACGTTTGGATGGGATATGCAGCACGAAACCATTCTTGAAAACGCAATTCGCATGGGTCTAGATGGCATTTTTAGTGATTGGCCCGACAGGATGATCGAAGCCATGAAAAACCAGTCCTAAAGAAACTTTGTTGCTCCAAGTGGCCAGATAATTACGAAGGCTCGACCAACAACAAGACTTTTTGAAATCGAACCAAACATTCGGCTGTCAAAGGACTGGGGTCTATTATCCCCCATCACAAATAATTGATCTTGAGGAATAAGAGTTGCATCCATTGCTGGGACGCGACAACGATCATCTAGTGACGACTGTGCAAGATCAAAATCATTTAAGTACGGCTCTGCAAGCAGCTTGCCATTGATAAACACTTTGCAATCAGTAATCGAAATTGTTTCACCGCCAAGTCCGATGACACGCTTAATGAGGTCATCATGCTGCACAATCTCGCCGTCAACCGTGACTCGATCAAACACAACGACATCTCCCCGATGGATGTCGTGCAATCGATACGACAACTTGTTGACAAGCACCCGATTGTCTTGAAACATCGTTGCTTCCATGCTTGGCCCAGAGATATAAAACTGCTGCAATATCAACGAGCGCACAGTGACCGCAATAACTAAGGCAACGACCAGCACTGAAACCCATTCACGGATCGGCTTCCAATCCTGACTGGTCGTGGACATCGACGGTTGCGATTCAGAATTCATCAGCCTGTAACGGTAGCCGCAATGGCGCCGGGCTAGAGCGATGCGATGAGCTTCTCGACCCGATCGTCTTTGCTCTTAAACGGATCTTTACACAACACTGTGCGCTGTGCTTGATCGTTGATCTTGAGATGCACCCAATCAACTGTGTAATCGCGTTTTTTCTCTTTTGCAGCGGTAATGAACTCTGATCTGAGGCGCGCGCGCGTTGTTTGCGGTGCTTTTTCCATCGCCGTAGTGATGTCATCCTCGATGCATATTCGTTCGACCAGATTGCGATCTTGCATTCGGTAAAAAACGCCTCGATCTCGGCGAATGTCGTGGTACTGCAGGTCAAGAGCTTGAACCCGAGGGTCGTCAAGAGCGAGACCATGCTTCGAGCGAAATGCTTCAATTAGGTTGTGTTTAATCACCCAGTCAACTTCTGCACCTAGCTTGAGTGGGTCGTTTTCAATCGTTGAGATGCAGTGCTCCCACATCTCGAGTGCTCGCATCTCTGGCGGCGAAAAACCATGACTGTCGGCAAACTTAAGAGCACTGTTCAGGTATTCGCGTTGAATATCGAGTGCCGACAGTTCGCGTCCGCTCTCGAGTCGCACTTTCTTGCGACACGTAATGTCATGACTGAAATCTCGAATAGCCCGCACCGGATTTTCAAGCGTCAAATCACGTAATGAGACGTCCTTCGCCTCAATCATTCGCAACATACAAGCAGTGCTACCAAGTTTTAAATAAGTGGTGTACTCGCTCATATTTGAGTCACCCACAATCACGTGCAATCTGCGATACTTCTCGGCATCGGCATGGGGCTCGTCTCGAGTATTAATAATTGGTCGGCTGCGTGTCGTTGCAGAACTCATTGATTCCCAGATATGTTCTGCTCGCTGAGCGATGCTAAATATTGGTCCGCGAGCGGTTTGCAACACCTGACCAGCACCCGTAAAAATCTGACGAGAAATCAAAAATGGAATGAGATCTTGTTGATACTTGTCCGTCTCGTCGCTCCGGCGAGTGAGATAGTTTTCATGACACCCGTACGAGTTGCCTGCTGAGTCATTATTGTTTTTGAAAAGATAGATCGTTCCACGAATACCCTCTTCGCGTAGGCGCTGCTCTGCTCCGATCAGCAATTCCTCAAGTTTTCGCTCTCCTGCCTTGTCATGCACCGTGCAGTCATAGATTGAATCGCATTCTGGTGTGGCATATTCTGGGTGCGAACCAACATCTAGATATAAGCGTGCACCGTTCTCGAGAAATACATTTGAGCTTCTGCCCCACGAGACCACGCGCCGAAAAAGATATCGAGCAACCTCGTCGGGACTAAGGCGACGTTGACCTCTCAGCGTGCACGTAACTCCATATTCGGTTTCGATCCCGAAAATTCGCTTATCCATGAAGCAAAATCTGCTTAGGCCAGATACTGCACAATCACAGCTTCGCTCAGTCGCGAAAAGCAGCGGCGAGAGTTGTCGCGCATGAGTACCGCAACTTCAAGTTCTGTGCTCTTGATCTGCGAATCATTGATACTGAGCGCATGATGTGCAAACTTGACCGCATCTTGCAGACTGGCCCCTGCCACAAAGCGATCTTGTAGTCGTGTTCGAATTGCTTCCATGTCGCCACCCAACACCGTAAATTGCTGCTCGTCTATCACGGTGCCGTCATACATAATGTGGAACAGTTGATCCTGTTCTGGTGTGAGCCCAACCTCTGCAACAAGGATTTCGACTTCGAGAGGCTTCATCTCGTGTGTAAATGTTTGACCAAGAATCTGCGCGTATTGATTAGCAAGACCTCGAGCGTCTACATCGAGCCGCGAAAATTGATAACCCTTGAGATCGGCTGCCCGAACACCTGCAACGCGCAACTGATCAAACTCGTTGTATTTGCCAACTCCGGCAAAGGCGATGCGATCGTAAATCTCGCTGATTTTGCGCAGAGTATGGGATGGATTTTCGGCAACAAGCGCGATGCCGTCGTTGTATTGCAACGCAACAAGCGCTCGTCCGCGTGCGATTCCCTTGCGCGCATAGTCAGCGCGATCCTTCATCATCTGTTCGGGTGCTACATAAAACGGCATGCTCATCGCTGACCGACACCTTTGGCTATTTCGTCGTATGTGTTCTTAAGTTGGGTCTCACCAATTCGCGTGAAACCATCGCTCGTTATCGATGCAATGACGGGATAAATTCCTCGCAGCGCATCAGGGCCACCAGTGGCCGAGTCGGCATCGGATGCTTCCCACAGAGCGCGAGCAGTCAGCACAACACCTTCATCAACCGTCATTTCGCGTTTCCATCCCATGCGTAGCACTGTGCCCGCATGCAACATGCCCGAGCCTGTGGCCACAAAATCATGCTCTTCGTAACGTCCACCAGTTGCGTCGTAGTTCCACAAACGACCGTGTTCCAAAAGTGTGTCGTACCCCGCGAAAATGGGAACAACCATAAAACCTTGCATCGCTGCTGGCAAATTACTGCGCACAAACATAGACAATTGATTTGCCTTACCTTCGAGTGAGAGTGATTGACCTTCAACTTTTTCATAGTGTTCAATCTGCAGTTGAAATAACTTGACCATCTCCATGGCTGGCCCAGCAGCGCCGGCAATGGCAACACCACTAAATTGATCGGCCTGAACAACCTTTTCCATTTCACGGTGGCTAATCAAGTTGCCAGATGTGGCGCGTCGATCACCTGCCATGACCACTCCGTTGGCACAACGCAACGCAACGCACGTCGTGGCATGCGGCACGAGTAACTCATGTGCGGGAACTACATCTCCAAACGGAGACAATCCCACTCTGCGAAGTAGTTCGCCAAAATTCGCACCGGGATCCTGCTCAAAGGGAAACATCGGCATTGACATACAACTGTAGGTTAGGGCTACTGCCCGCCTTTTTGCACATAACTTTTCACAAACTCTTCGGCGTTCGACTCGAGCACTTCATCAATTTCATCTAGCAAACTGTCGAGCTCAGCCGTAATACTTTTGGCATCCTTTTGGACAGCAGCGGACTGGCTTGATGTCTCCGTCGATTTTCTTGATGGTGCAGATTTTTTTATTTGCTCGGCCATAGCAAAACCATAGTCAATGGAAATCAAACCTGCCAACCGTCAAACGGCTAAAAATCGTCACCCAATTTGGCGATCAAATCAGAGGGTGTCTGACAACTTTTCAGCAATTCTCCAACATGAGCGCGTGTTCCACGCAGTGGTTCTGGCATGGGGATTCTTTTCAAGCCATGGTTCGGAATATCAAACACAACACTGTCCCAGTTGGCTGCCACCACATCATTGGGCCAACGCTGCAACACAGTGCCCCGAAAATACGCCCGAGTGCTGCTCGGTGGATGCACCATTGCGGCCATCACGTGCTCGGACGAACACAACACGTCCAGACCAGCGCGTAGCGCCAGGCATTTTTCGATTCGCATGTCGTGATACTGCAGGTCAATTGCCTTAAGCCTTGAGTCGGCACCGCTTAGTCCGTGGCGTTGTGCAAAGCCGTCGACGATTCTTTTTTTGGCGACCCAGTCAACAATATTCGCAACAGTCAATGGATCTGCCTGTAACCCGTCAATCACATCACGCCAACGACGAAGCACATCGTTACCAATGCGCTCATCAACCGACTCAAGACCAAAACGCTGTGCATAGAGTGTTGCGGCTTCAATGATCTCGAATTGAATTTGGAGTGCGCTCAATTTTCTACCGTCCACCATCGTGATCGAGGTGTGAAGACTGGTGTCGTGGCTCACTTGTCGCACCGCTTGCACAGGGTCTTTGATCACAAGATGAGCAGGGAAAGCATCGTCCTCAATCATCGCAAGCACTATTGATGTTGTACCTACTTTGAGAAAAGTTGCTATTTCACTCATATTCGCATCACCAGCGATGACATGCAGCCGCCGATATTTGGTTGGGTCACAGTGCGGCTCGTCACGGGTATTGACAATTGGCCTTTTGAGGGTGGTCTCTAAACCAATTTCCTCTTCAAAAAAATCTGCCCGTTGGCTGATCTGAAATGCAGGTGAGTTCGAGTTTTTTCCGGTCAGACCACGATGCTCGGCACCAACCTTGCCAGCACCACAAAATATTTGCCTACTTACGAAATGCGTCGTGATTTGTTGCGCGATTTGACTAAAGGGCGTTTGTCTTGAAATCAGATAATTTTCGTGACAGCCATAGCTATTTCCTTTGCCATCGGAATTATTTTTGTACAACACAATTTCCGAGTCCGACGGCAAACCCTCATTGGCAACCTGCATGCTGCGACGAACAATCTCTTCTCCTGCGCGGTCAAACAACACGGCTTCAAGCGCGTGTGCGCATTCTGGAGTGCTCACTTCGGGGTGGGCATGGTCTACGTAGTAGCGGGCTCCATTCGTGAGCACAGTATTAACAAGTTGCGTATCAAACTCGGGGAACAAGTAATCATCGAGTGAGAATCCTCTTGCGTCGGCTCCGGGATGCTCGTCGATATAGTCCCAGCCGACGAGATCAGAGTTACCCAACGAATAGGCATTGACGATGATTGACGAAGCGGTAATCGGATTGACGTCACCACCTTTGAAAATAATTCCGTACTCGGTCTCAATACCGCAAACCTTCGCAGTTGCCACTTAGAGGTACTGCCCCGTTGCCGTTCGCTCGATTGCTTTACCGCCAGAGTCACGGCCCGATTGTGAGTCCACTTCGTCATGCACCAACGTGCGAATGAAC
>CAZHIN010000009.1:0-7701 GCA_964532575.1 uncultured Acidimicrobium sp. | reverse complement strand
TGGTTGTGTTCGGCAAATCCTCATGCTCTTTAAATTCTTGGTGAATTGAGTCGACCAAATCCTGCACACATATTCCCCTGACGCCGCTGTCGAGTAACCGTTTAATCGCCAATTTTTTTGCTCGACGAACGACGTTCTCAATCATTGCTCCCGACGAAAAGTCCTTGAAGTACATAATTTCTTTTTCGCCATTTTGATACGTCACTTCAAGAAATCTGTTGTCATCCGAGGTTGCATACATTTCAGCGACAGCCTGATCAACCATCGCGCTTACCGCTCTTTGTGGATTTCCTTCACCCAACGAGTCGATGTCCGATTGCGCGATTGGTAACTCGCTCGTGAGGTATCGAGCAAAGATCGCACGGGCAGCCTCGGCATCAGGTCGCTCAATCTTGATCTTGACGTCTAAACGACCCGGTCGCAATATTGCGGGATCAATCAAATCCTCTCGGTTTGTTGCACCGATCACAATCACATTTCGTAAACCTTCAACTCCATCGATTTCGGCAAGCAATTGCGGAACAATCGTTGACTCCATGTCAGAAGAGATTCCCGTCCCGCGCGTGCGAAACATAGAGTCCATTTCGTCGAAGAAAATTATGACTGGCCAGCCTTCTTCGCTTTTCTCCCTCGCGCGCTCGAAAATCAGTCGAATTTGTCGTTCTGTCTCACCAACATATTTATTGAGTAGTTCTGGACCCTTGATGTTGATGAAATAACTACGACCCTTGTCGTCTCCGGTGCGCAACGCAACTTTTCTCGCAAGGCTGTTGGCAACTGCCTTGGCTATCAGTGTTTTTCCGCAGCCCGGTGGTCCGTACAACAAAATACCTTTCGGCGCCGGAAGCTGATGTTCGGCGAAAAGGTCGGAGTGCAAAAACGGAAGCTCAACAGCGTCAGCGATCTGTTCGATCTGTGAATCAAGACCACCGATGTCCGAATACGAAATATTCGGAATCTCTTGCAACAACAAATGCTCGACCTCTGGCTGGACAAGTTTTTCTAGCAACAGATTCGACCTCGGGTCTAGCCGCAGCAGATCACCTGATCGCAGGTGCATACCCCGAATGGCAGTGGCCAACTCGCACACACGCTCGTCATCGCCACGCACCACAACTATCGCGCGAACGCCATCTTCTAAAACCTCTTTGAGTGATACGACCTCGCCTGTCGTGTCGCTAGCCCGATCAAACACGATATTGAGCGCATCGTTCAGCATCACCTCTGCGCCCAATTGCAGATGTTCAACATCAACATCAGGGTGAGCAGCTACTCGGATCTTTCGACCGTTCGTCAACACGTCAACAGTTTGGTCATCATTTATGCCCACAACTGTTCCGTACGAACCAGGAGCACGAGTGAGTTTGTCAACCTCATCGCGCAGCGACGCAATGTGTTCGCGAGCCTCTCTCAAGGTGTAAGAAAGTTTTTCATTCTGACCGGTGAGCCGAGCGATCTGCAGTTTCAGGTCGATCGGCGCGGCCACACCCGAAGTGTCTTTGTCAGAGTCAGATGTCATGTGTCACCCCAAGCGATTGAATACCGAGTAAACCGATTAACCCTTTATAGTGCTTCGTACCGTATAGGGCAATCCTGACCGAGAACACAACTTTTTCACAGTCTGCGTGTATTCTTGGGTGGGTATTCTCACGAACTCATTGAGCATTATTCACTGTTAACCAGCAAAAGGAGCCAGCCATCATGAAAGTTTGGATCGATCAGGATCTTTGCACAGGAGACGGATTGTGCGAGGAAATTGCCCCTGATGTCTTCACTCTCCTTGACGACGGTCTTGCATACGTTCGTGAAAAGGACAAGATTTTTGCTACCGCCAAGGGCAATGCTCAGGGCGCGGAAGGTATGGCCAATTTTGCAGACAGCCAGTTGGATGGCGTAATCGAATCGGCCGAGGAATGCCCCGGCGAATGCATTTTTATCGAACCGTAATCGTTCGTCTAACTCCCCACTTCATTTTCATCCGTTAGCGCCACATCGGCTTCAGCCGGTTTATCGTCTCTTTCGATTCTCATCGCGTGTCCGATAAATCGTGAGACAGTAAGAAAGGCCGTGTGCGCCACCATCCGATGGTCTGGACGCACCGACATTCCTTCAATGTGCCAAGAACGATGCAGCACCTCGATGGTGCGAGATTCAATCCATGCATCGCCCATTGCTTTGCGTACTTGCACTGCCTGCGTGATGCTTGGCGTATAGGCGACCAACAAACCACCTGTTCGCAGCACTTTCTCGGCATGTGGCACAACAGTCCAAGGCTCGGGTAAATCCAATACAACACGGTCATAGTCCGAACCATCAATGCCTTCATACGAGTCGCGGATCTGAACCGAATAGCGCTCGAGTGCGTCTTCACCTAAAAATGAGCGCACATTGGATGTAGCACGATGCGCAAAATCTTCTCGAATGTCGTAGCCGGTGATGATGGCTCCATACCTGAGCATGGTCATCGAAAGTGCGCCTGAACCAACACCGGTTTCAAACACTCTCATTCCAGGCCCAATATCGCCGATCATGCAAATAGGCGCGAGATCTTTCGGGTAGATGACTTGCGCGCCTCGTGGCATTTCAAGAACGAAATCCTCGAGTGTCGGACGCAGAATTGAATAGTACGCACCCTTAGTCGATGTCAACACGGTGCCCTCTTGTTTGCCAACTATGTCGTTGTGCTCAAGCACACCGGAATGGCTGTGAAATTGTCCGCCTTCGCTGAGAGTCGCCAAATAACGGCGCTTTTTCGAATCAAGAATAAGAACTTTTTCACCAACCGCAAATGCTCGTGCCATACATTAAAACCCTTTGCGTTTGGAATGTGAAATAGTGAGCGCCTGGTCGTCTTTGAGATGCACTCGCGCAACAACTGGTTTACGTCGGTTACGCAGATACTTGACCGTGCGCCAGATGATCTTGAGATACCACACGTTTGTTAGCGACGAATCTCGACAACGCTGCGACGCTTGCGACCACCGCGACGTCCAAGCAGATAGGCAATCACCACGACAACGGCACCAGCAATGCCTGCTGCAGCCATGATCGATTGTTTTTTGTCGCTTGCGCGACCCTGCAAGTCATCTTGCAATGACTGAAATTTGGATTCCAATTCTTCTTTGGTGATCCGCGGTTGGGATTTCGAAGTTGCATTCTCAGGCATCGAATTATCCCTCGCGATGCAGACTAGGACGAGCAATACGTGTGAGCGAGACCCAGATCATGACGAGTGCAACAGCTACAACGATGAAATACGGCGCCCACGTGAGCCGATCCTGCTGAGAAAACACCTCGGCCTGCAACAAACGAAGGAGTCCCAGTAACCCAACTACTGCGCCGAACAACAACGCAATCGCACCCACCATTCCCCACGCAAGCCATCGACCAACACCCCGCAGCGGATCAAGGGTCTCTTGTTTGACATAGTCACGCACCATCTCAAAGAGTTCAACGGCCGAAAGCGTTGAACGAAGGGGCGAACCAGCGCCAAGACCATCTGTTTTCACATATCCAGTAAACCAGCGAGATTGTGCGAACTCACCTCTGCCGTTTAGGGCGCAATCTCTGTAACGCTTGGATGCTCTGACAACGACCCCAAGGCATTGGCTAGACCGTTCCAAATTGGTCGATATTCACCTTGATTAGAAACGCCTGGCCCATTCAAAATGAGTGCGAACACCGCGGTTTTTTCTGGCGCATACACCACGTACCCCGAGAGCGCTTTTGCGCCGGTGAGTGTTCCGGTCTTGGCATGTAGACGTTCGCTTGCTGTTGAGTCGCCAAGCAGATCGCGAAGTGTGCCAGTTTGTCCAGCTATTGCCAAACCATTACCTATCACTCCAAAGCCACCATCTCGTTCAAGAATCGACGATAGCAATGCGCATGTAGCACGGTTTCCCCGATCAAGGCCAGAACCATCAACCATCACGAGACCATCGATGGGCATTCCCATTTCTTGCAATGTCGCTTGCACAACTTGCGCACCTGCAATTCGAGTACCTGAAGCCGACTTTGAAAAACCCAGTTCTTTGAGAACCAACTCTGCGGTGTTGTTGTCGCTATTGGTCAACATCTCTTCGACGATCGCGCTCAAGGGAGCAGAATTGATACTTGCGACAACAGGCAAATCGGCTGATGCTACGCCTACTGATGCAGCGCCTCGAACCGCAATGCCTCGTTCATTGAGTAGGCGCAAAAATTCTTGTGCAGCAGACAATGCCGGCTGATCGGGTTTGATCGGCGAAGCAAGGACAACACCGTCATTGAGCAAGAGCGCGCCGAGTGGACCGACCTCTGTTGTGCGCACACCGAGACCGAGCGATGGCGTGAATCGTTCAGTGTCATAACGACTTTCATCCCCAACGATGTTGCCTGTGATCTCGGTGATACCAGCAGCGACAAGAGCATCGATTAATGCGCCGATATTTGTGGGATGGATCGTTGGGTACGACTCTGTTGCAGGGTAACCAACGGTTGATAGGACCGGATCTCCTCCACCAACAAGCCAGAGATCTCCAACAATCTGATTTCCCGCGCTGACACCGACGACTTTGGTGGTGAATACATAATCCGGACCGAGCACTTCAAGAGCGGCAGTTGCAGTTATCAACTTCATATTGCTTGCAGGTATCACTGGCAGGTTCGGCTTAACAGCAGTAATGCGTTGACCATCTACCGAAACCACAAGACACGATTGATCCGGAATCATTTGCACCGAATCGACAAGCGAACGAAGCAGTCCACCGATGCGTATTTCGTTTGAGAGTATTGATGGCGCTCGTCGGGCACTGAGCAATGATGCTTTAATGCCTTGCACCTCAGCCGTCGAGTGATCGGCCGAAACCGAATTGGCAATGTCATGTACAAATTTGTACGACACACCCAGAATTGATGACCCTACAAGCAGCACAGTAGTGAGCAGTGTTGCTACTACTCGGGCCGATCCGAGACGGACCTTGTTATTGGCACGTTTCATTGACTGAGAAATATCGACAGAAGGATGCTGATTCATGTTGCTACCCCGATGAATCGCGCATACCGATACGTGTGCGCAAGTGCGATTGCGGCACGCGTGCCACTTGCATAACAGAGGCGACCAGTTTCTCGCACCATCGCTGGGCCGGGATTGAGTGGGTCGGCAACAGCGAGCTCAGTTGCAACGAGCACTGGTTTACCGTATTTAGTGGCGCAATCCGCTGCAGCCTGTGCAAAGCGCTCATCTTGTCGGCGGTGATAAGAAACTATTCGTTCAAGACCGTGATCGGGATAAAACTCACCCTCGCTCATCATCCGAGCCTGATTGCTCTGGATGCCAAGACCGAGAAATATCACTGCATCAACGTGCTCATGAGCGCTAATAATTTCAAGAATTTCTGGAATGGTGTCACGTGTTTCACCGCCAGCGCAATCAATCGGATTGTTTCGGCTCCAGCGTGGTGGCAGCAGTTCGTCTAATGCCTGCGTCAAATCGGTCGGCAACGCAATCAGTTGGAGCACTCCGTCTTTGGCGATCGCGTCGGACGTCACCACTCCCCATCCGCCAACTGTTGTGAGCACTACAACTCGGTTTCCTTTTGGCAAAGGCTGCGTTGCGAAAGTGGCAGCAATATCAAATGCCTCCTCGACCGTCGCGGCGCGGGAAGCACCCGTACTGCGACACAGACCGTCAAAAATTTTGTCGTTGCTAGCCAACGCACCCGTGTGGCTTTGTGCTGCACGAGACCCGAGGTCGGTAGCACCGCCCTTGACAACGACAAGAGGTTTGTTTTTCAAGGCGCGCGAGAATGAAGCCTCAAGAGCCTTGCCGTCGTTGACACTCTCGATATAGGCCAAGCTCACACGTGTTTGAGCATCTTGTGAAAACCACTCCAGATAGTCGCCCACCGATGTTTGTGCTGCGTTACCCGCAGAGATTGCACGAGCAATACCAACACCTGTTTGACGGGCATAGTTGAGAAAGCTCGAAACAAAGTTGCCGCTTTGGCTCGCAACCGAGATGCCGCCTCGCGGTGGGTATGGTCCAACAATCTGGGCGCACATCGACACTGGTGTACTCACAACACCTTGTCCGTTTGGCCCTGCAATCACCATGCCAAGTTCTGCACCAAGCGCCACCAAATCGCGTTCGGCTTGCTCGCCACTTGGACCAGCCTCTCGATATCCAGCAGACGCAATGAATGCCGCGCGAATACCGCGAGCAGCACACGAACGAAGTAGATCCGGATTTGCACTTGCAGGGGTACAAAAAAATGCAAGATCAATTTCGTTTTGAGGTAAATCGTCAATTGACGCCACTGTTTGAACACCCAAGATGACTTCAGATTGCAGATTGGTGGCATAAACCTTGCCTGCAAACTTGTTTGACAAAATGTTGTGTAAAGAAACGAAACCAAATTTGCCTGGATGCGACGACGCTCCAACTACCACGATCGCACGCGGCGAAAACAGCGGTTCGAATTGCGCTAATTGCACTGATTGCACTAATCGTTTGTCTGTTACGAGTTGCACTTGAGTTGCATCACGCGAGTGCTGACGCACCTCGACCAGGGCGTCGACAGCAACGAGCGATCCGTCTCGCTGCACAATCAGCGGATTGATGTCAACCGAAACTATTTCTGGATGTGCGTCACACGCAGTACTGATCGCAACAAGAGCATGCGCTAAAGAGTTCTTGTCCACAGCACTTTCGCCACGAAATTCGTGCAACATAGTCTTGTATTTCAAGGCATCAATCATTGCAAGTGCGCCAGTGTGGTCAATTGGCAATGGTGCGAAGACCACATCTTGAATTACTTCTGCAAAAATTCCACCTATGCCAAGCATTGCGGTATTACCAAATACGGGATCATTCACCATTCCCGCGATTAACTCTCGGCTTCCAGTAATCATCTTTGCCACGAGCAACTGCACTTCTCCATCACGAGGAGTCGCTAGTGCCAATAATTGCGTGGCGGCGTCTTCTACTGCGTGGCGGTTTGCAAGTTGCAGACGCACGAGTCCACGTTCGGTTTTATGAGCAATCAAGTCTCCATTGAGTTTGACAACCACGGGGAAACCCATTGCCTCGGCTGCATCGGCTGCTTCTACTGACGTGTTGACGATTGACTCAAATGCAAATGGCACACCAAACGGCGCAAGCATTTGCTTAGACATAGCTTCTGACAACGTTTGGTGACCTGACACAACTGAACACATTACTCAGGTGGGCACTAATTTGGATCTTTATGAATCAACTGTCGGCTACACGAGCATTTGTGAATGGCGCGGTTGTCGGCCCAACGCGTGTGGCGTGGGATGCGGATGGAACGATCACCGATGTCACCCAAATCAGCAGTAGAGATGCCACGGTCGACGCACTCTTGGTTCCTGGATTTATTGATCTACAAGTAAACGGCATTGACGATGTCAACGTCGCAACAGCCAGCGAACTGCAGTGGAAACACCTCAATCGTTCCTTGCTCAAGTCGGGTGTGACAAGTTGGTGTCCGACACTCGTGAGTGCCTCGACTGCTTCGCTTGATCTATCACTGGCAAGTATTCAAGTAGCAATGCGCCAGGGGTTCGATCAGAACAGTGGTGCAACGCCGTCAATTGTGGGAGCACATTTGGAAGGCCCGTTCCTTGGCGCCGCATTGGGAGCCCACGACAAGAACAGTGTCGTTGATGTAGACCTGAATTGGATTGCTGCGTTACCAACCT
>CAZHIN010000008.1:21411-34921 GCA_964532575.1 uncultured Acidimicrobium sp. | reverse complement strand
AAGATTGACGGTGCTTCATCTACCGCGCCATACGCCCGCGGCAACGCAGAATCTTTACCCACGCGACCGCCATAGAAAAGACCCGTGGTTCCATCATCCCCTGCTCGGGTGTATACCTTCTCGCGCGCCATGACCCTTTCACGATACTTGACAACCGCAGCAACACTGAGGTCATAAACGCCTAATTCAAATCCAACATGGCCCGTGCGATGAGAATTGCTGCGCTTTGGCTAGATACTCTGATGGGACACATCACGAGTCTTGGGAGACGATCATGACCAACTACAACCAGGTGTACATCAACGGAAAATGGGTTGCACCAAGCAGCACCGACACGATCGAAGTATGGGATTCAACCGACGAATCGGTCATGGCATCCATTCCTTCATGTACCGCAAAAGAAGTAGACCTCGCCGCAAAGGCTGCTCGCGCCGCATTTGATTCGTGGTCGGCACTTGACGCGCAAGAGCGCGGCAAATACATGAGCCGCATTGGTGATGGTTTGGCAGCACGCATGGATGAAATTTCGTCAGCCATTTCGCGCGAGACGGGCATGACCAAGTTTTTGAGCCAGATGATTCAAGTTGGTTTGCCAATCAACTCGTTTAAGCAAGCAGCGGCAATTGCTGAGAACTACTCGTACTCACGCGAAGTCGGTTCATCAGTTGTGGTGCGCGAGCCAATTGGTGTTGTTGGTTGCATCACGCCGTGGAATTATCCGTTACATCAGATCGCTGCCAAGGTGGCGTTTGCGATGGCCGCTGGTTGCACAGTTGTGTTGAAGCCAAGCGAGATCGCACCGATCGATGCATTTGTACTCGCCGAGATTATTGACGAGATTGGTTTGCCAGCCGGCGTGTTCAACATGATCACTGGCACCGGCCCAGTAGTTGGCGAAGCAATGTCAGCACACACAGACATTGACATGATGTCGTTCACGGGTTCGACCCGCGCAGGACGTCGAGTGAGCCAAGTGTCGGCCGAGACAATTAAAAAGGTTGCTCTCGAATTGGGTGGAAAGTCGGCCAACATCATTTGCGCCGATCTCGACACCGAGACATTTGCAAAAGCAGTTTCATCGGGTGTTGGCAAAGCATTTCTCAACAGCGGCCAAACATGCTCGGCACTCACCCGCATGCTCGTACCAAAGGCTCGGCTCGAAGAAGCAGAAGCAATTCTCACTGCAGCAGGCAACGCAGTCGTTGTGGGCGATCCATTTGAAAAGACAACACACCTCGGACCACTTGCATCAGCCGCACAACGCGACCGTGTCAATGGATTTATCCAAAAAGGTATTGATGAGGGTGCAAAAGTTCTTGTCGGTGGTGTTGGCGTGCCAGAGGGCGTGTCAAAGGGCTACTACGTCAAGCCAACAATTTTCTCGAACGTAACGACGTCGATGACCATTGCCCAAGAAGAGATCTTTGGACCAGTCTTGAGCGTCATTGCTTACAACGACGAAGAAGACGCAATTCGCATTGCTAACGACACGGTGTACGGCCTAGCCGGCGGCGTGTGGGCTGCCGACAAAGATCATGCAATCGCAATCGCACGTCGCATGCGCACTGGTCAGGTTGAAGTCAACGGTGGAGCATTCAATGCCAACGCACCGTTTGGTGGATACAAGCAGTCTGGTGTTGGTCGCGAATATGGCGACTACGGCTTCGAGGAATTCCTCGAGATCAAGAGCATGCAGCTCTAATTTGCTGGCTAACTAGCTTTAGCTCACAATTTGAGAGGTTTGCCAGGCGCTAGCCAAGGCTGCATACCGTCCGTTTTTGGCAAGCAGTTCGGCGTGCGTGCCATATTCGGCTACTCGTGCTGCATCGATCACCGCGATGTGATCGGCACGTTGCACAGTCGACAAACGGTGAGCAACAACGATGACGGTGCGACCACTCATGAGGCGCTCGAGTGCACGCTCAACTTCGGCTTCGGTACCGGGGTCGAGGTTGGAAGTTGCTTCGTCGAGCACCAACACCGCAGGGTCAACGAGTGCTGCACGCGCGAGCGCAACGAGTTGACGCTCTCCTGCCGACAAGCGACTGCCGCGCTCGCGCACCTCGGTGTCGAGTCCATCAGGAAACTGCGCGAAGTGCTCGGTAGCCGAAATGGCTTCGACTGCCGCATCTATTTCTGCGTCGGTTGCTGATGTCTTTGCAATGCGCAGGTTGTCACGAATAGTGCCATTAAACAAAAATCCCTCCTGTGGCACCACCACAATGCGTTGACGCAATGAATCCATCGTGGACATCGTCAGATTGACTCCGCCATAGGTAACGCTTCCCGATTGTGGGTCATACATGCGAGCCATGAGTTTGGCAAGAGTCGACTTGCCAGCACCAGTGGGTCCAACAAGCGCAAGTTTTTCACCTGGTGCCACACTGATCGAGACGCTGTCTAGTGCTGGGTGTTCGCCCGTTGCATAGGTGAAGTTGATGTTGTCCACCTTGAGCACGCCTGTGTCAGGCAATGAGATTGCCGCAGGGTGTTCGTCAACTTCTGGTTTGGAATCAAGAATTGCAAACAGTTTGCTCAGTGCGGCACCGGCAGATTGCACGGTGTTGTATAACTGCGAAAGCTGTTGCACTGGGTCAAACAAACTCGAGATGAGCAGCGTAAAAGCAACCACGGTTCCGAGCGTGACTGCACCGCGATGCACGAGCCAACCGCCAATACCGATCATCAATGCAGAAGCAAACACACCAGAGAATTCAACAAGCGCAAAATACCAAGTGCTGATGCGAACGCTGCGCTCATGACTGTCAAATAACGCGCGGTTTGATTTGAAAAACTTGTCTTTTGTCTCTTGTTCCTGGGCATAGGCCTGAATGACACGAACAGTAGTGATGCCTTCTTGCAAAGCCGACAAGTTTGCTCCAACACGCTCGCGCACCGTGAGATATGCCTTGTTGGAGTCACGCTGAAATTTGATTGATGCAAGAACGATTATCGGCATGACACACATGGCAACAAGCGTGAGCTCCCAGCTCAAGAGCAGTAGTACCACGATCGAGAAACACAGCATGAGACCTGCAGACAAAAACTGCAGCAAGCCAAACTGCACAAGCTCGGCCATCGACTCAATGTCAGCGGTCATGCGGGCTACTAACACACCCGCTTTGTTGCGGTCAAAAAATGCCATCGACTGTCGTTGCATTTGTCGAAATACCGCTAGTCGCAAGACGCGTAAAAACATTTCGCCAGTGCGGTTCACATACAAAAACAGCATCCGACCAAATATGTATGACAGCGTGACGACAACCAGATACATCATCACTGATTGGTCAAGCGCGCGAGAGTTCTTTGCACGAATACCTGCATCAATACCGTGGCGCACGATGACTGGTGCGGCAAGTGCACAACTTGTAGTAATTACGACGCAGGCGAAACCCATATACATCGTCTTGCGAAACGGCGCGGCCATTTTAAAAACCCGACCAATGATGGTGCGCGCCTGTGCCCTACTCAGGCGATCTTCATCGGTGACTCCTCCGGCATGCCACATGTCAGTTGGCTGCTTTCTTTGGCTGATCCATGCTTGCAAGTACTTCGCGATATCGCGTGTTGGTTGCAGCGAGGTGTTCGTGGGTGCCGATGGCCGCGATTGTTCCTCCATCGAGCAACACAACTCTGTCAGCAAGCGCGATGGTGCCTGGTCTGTGCGCAATCACGATGGTGGTGCGGCCACTCATGACCGTGCGCATTGCTTCACGAATCTCGCCTTCTTTGCTTGGGTCAACTGCGCTCGTTGCGTCGTCAAGCACCAGCACGCGGGGGTCGGCAATGATGGCTCGAGCAATGGCTATGCGTTGGCGCTGACCCCCCGAGAGAGAAAACCCTCGCTCACCAATCACTGTTGCATAGCCCTGTGGTAACGCACCAATGAAATCGTGCGCGCCGGCAAGTTTTGCTGCTCGCTCAATGTCTTGCTCGCTGGCATTTGGTTTTGCAAACGCAATGTTGTGAGACACCGTGTCGTTAAACAACACCGTGTCTTCAAACACCACACCGATTTGTTGACGCAAGTCGCGCAACTTCAGTTTGCGCACATCAACGCCGTCAAGAAATACGTGACCCGAATTGGTGTCATAAAAACGCAGCAACAGCCGCGTGACGGTTGATTTTCCCGAACCCGTGGCGCCAACAATGGCAATTGACTCGCCGCCTGCAATGTCAATTGAAAAATTATTGAGCACTGGTTGTTCTGGGCTGTAACCAAACTGCACATGATCAAACTTGACTGCGCCAAGAGTTGCTGTGCTTGTGGCAACGCTTGGCAGCTGCTGGGGGTTGGCTGGGTCAGTGATAGTCGACTCAGTACTCAACACTTCGTGAATGCGCACGAGTGCGGCGGCTGCTCGCTGACCAAGCGCCACAATCATGCCGATATTTCGTAGCGGCCAGATCAACAATGTGAGATACACGTTGAACGCAACCAAATCACCAATAGTGATCTGACCATTGAGCACGCGGTGACCACCCACGCCAAGCACACCCACAAGACCAAGCGCTGGCAACACATCAATTGCTGGCAAGAAACTCGAGCGAATTTTGGCTGCCTTCATCGTTTCGCCAAAAATATCGTCGGCTTCTTTGCGCAATTTGTCAAACTGCACTTGCTCGGCACCAAAGCCCTTGATGACACGCACGCCCGAGACGCTCTCTTCAACAACGCTTGCCAGTTGTGCTTGCTCGGCCTGCACTGCAATAGACGCTGGGTGAATACGGTTGCTAAATCTACGAGCAGAGATATTGACAAATGGCAGTGGCACCAATGCAACGAGCGCCAACACCGGGTCGGTATAAAACAAAATTGCAGTCACCGCGATTATTTGAATCACATTGGACAACGTGATGGGAATCATCACGATGAAACCCTGAATCTGCATCAGGTCACTCGATGCACGACTCATCAACTGGCCTGTCTGGGCTTTGTCGTGATAACCGATATCGAGCCCAATCAAATGCGAAAAGAGCCTTTCTCGCAGCAACGTTTCGGCCCACCGGCTTTCGCGAAATGCCACGTATCGACGCATGCCCGAGAGCAAGCCAGTCAGCACGCCTAGCCCAGCAATGATCAGCACCCACTTGAGCAACGGCCCATCTTTTTCGATGCCTTGGTTAATCGCATTTTTTGTCATCTGCGGCACGGTGGTTTTAAAACCAGCCCACGAGATGCCAATCAATGCTCCCAACAACAAGTTGCGACGCTGCTCGCGCAACATTCCGCGCAACAACTTCCAACCTTCGCTGCGTTGCGTTTGTTCAAACTCGAGACGCGTTGCTACCTCGGCATCGGTCTCGACTACTGACATGTTTTGCTTGACTACCTACGAAGCACTTGGTGAAAGGCTCTCGACGGCCTTCCAATAATCAAGTGCAGGGTCTAATGGCAATATCGCGAGCGACGACGTGGTCACACCGTTTTTGAAATACTCGTCAATGACATCTCGGCAATGTGCGGGGCTTCCGTGCACTACAAGTTCGTCAACTGCCTGATCTGGGATTGCAGCAAGTGCAGCCTTGCGATCGCCTGCAGCCCATGCATCCCACATTCCTTGCAACAACGGCGCACGCCCCATCCAACGATGAAAATCGGCATAGACGGGCACATTCATGTAAGCAGCAATAGCAAACTTGGCGCCAGCCATCACTGTTTCGGTATTTTCGCTTGGACAAACAAAAATTCGCGCGGTGATTTCTTTTTCGACTCCATTCGCTGCGCCCTTCACGACTGCAGCGACCTTGCTCACGTCTTGTGCCGAAAGCCAGTTGATGATCACACCGTCTGCTTCACGCGCGCCCAGCTTGAGCATGCCTTCGCGCAATGCCGCCACCAAGATGGTTGGCTTTTGCTCTGGCTTGATGCTGAGACGAAAACCGTTGACAGAAAATGTGTCGTACTCTTTCGTGATTTTTTCGCCGCTAAATGCATCGTGCATAAAACGCACAACATCGCGCACCTTTTTGTATGGGTCAACAAATGGCACGCCATTCCATTTTTCGACAATGACGTTGCTCGACGAGCCAATACCGATTGCAAAACGTCCTGGCGCAGCATCGGCAAGTGCAGCCACACTTTGTGCAATGACCGGAGCGGTGCGTGTATATGCAGGAACGATTGCGGTGCCCAGTCGAAGTCGTGGTTCCCATGCGGCGGCAAGCGCGAGCGGAGTAAATGCATCGGCTCCATCGGTTTCGGCAGACCAAATATCGCTGTAGCCCCAGTCGGCAAGTTGCGCAACTTTGTCGCGCTGCGCATGCAGGTGTCCTGGCAGTGGCACTGTCATTCCGTTACGACGAATCATGATCTCACTCTTTCCACATTCGGGCTATACAACTTTGGCTTGCGGTGGCAAGCAACGTTCCATCTTCGGCAAACATGTTTGCCGATCCATGACCGAACCCCCGCTCAACACCTTGTATCTGTATGTCTAACAAGACCCACTTGGTTGGCACGAGGCGAACTACTCGAAGCGTATTGTCAAGGCTGTTTCCGCCGCCGCGCACACCTAGAGCCTGACCAATTCCCATCGGCACAAAGTCGCCAAGCACTGCAAGAGTCGCAGCATCCACGTCGGTAAGTACATCGGGAATATGAGCCCACATGACAGTGCGTCCATTATTTGGTTTGCCGTCAAGTTGCTCAAGTTCACGACCAATTACGAGACGTTCTTCGAGACGATCATGAATCGTGCCATCAACGGGATGACGGTGCTTGCGTGTTTCGAGCTCATGTGGGCCAGGCACATCTGGCATCGGCACAAATAAATGTGCGAGTTCAAATGTGCGCTCGCCAAGAGCGGCATTGACAGTAAGAATCTCGCGTTCACCAACATGACACACGGCTCGTGCCTGTGTGATCTGATGCCCAACAACTGCGAGCGTAATGTCGATATGCATCACTTCATTTGGCCGTGCATAAGACAAATATTGTGCGGTCGACCAAATGCAATGCCGACCACTGAGCTGCTCCATCGCCGACACAGCCGATGCAAGGCCTGCGCCACCCCACAAAAAGCCACTGCCAGTGCACAACCCTGGCTGCACAAGCATTGACCACGATCCAGATGTCTCGGTGTGGTTGCTGACTGGCTTCAGTCCGAGGAATGTTGACGAATTCATGTGCAAAAACACACTAATAGAAAGCCTCTTTTGATCTACTACTTTGAATATATGACAACAACACAATCTCCATGGCTTGGTGATGCAGTTTCGCTTGTTGATGCGTTTCGCTCAAAACAGCGCTCGCCTGTCGAAGAATTGCAGGCTTCGCTTGCAGCGATTGAGCGCAGCGACTTAAACGCATTTTCTTTTCTCGACCCACAGGGTGCACTCGAAAGAGCAAGGTCAGCCGACGTGTCCAAACCATTTGGTGGAGTACCACTTGGCGTAAAAGAACTCGATGCGGTCAACGGTTGGCCGTACACCGAAGCATGCGTGGTGTTTGCCGACCGCAAAGCAACACACACGTCGGTGATGGTGCAGCGTGCGACAGAAGTTGGTGGAGCGAACCACATTGGTTTGTGCACAGCGAGCGAGTTTGGTGGTGTCAACGTCACGCGCACGGTGCTCAACGGGGCAACACACAATCCGTGGATGCATGGTTGCACACCAGGCGGATCATCTGGCGGCAGCGCAGCAGCCGTTGCTGGCGGACTCGTCACAATCGCAACTGGCGGCGATGGGGGCGGATCAATTCGAATTCCTGCAGGATTCACTGGACTTGTCGGACTCAAGGGAACCTTTGGTCGCATCCCGCGCGCGCCACACACCGAACTTGGAAACCTCACTGTCAACACTGGCGTCATGGCTCGCAGCATTCGTGACACCGCACGATGGTTTGATGTGTGCAACGGTCACGACGCTCGCGACCCACTCAGTCTGCAACGAGTCGACAATTGGGAAGCACAACTAGGTACTCACACAGATTCGCTGCGAGGAAAAACGGCTGTGCTCGCACCCGACTGGGGCGGTGCAGTCGTGTCGCCTGCCATGTGGACACAACTGGAAGAATATGCGCGTCACTTATGCGCGGCAACTGGGCTTCGCATTATTTCGGTCGATACTTCATTACCTCGCATTGGTGCTGCGTGGTCAATCAGCGGCATGGTCGAGATTCATACCCAACTCGCCGACCACTGGCCTACATGCGCCGACGTGCTTACACCCGAAATGCGTTTCGGTATTGAATCCACATTTGGAAAATACGGAACAGAGGCACGTGCCAAAATTGAATCACGCCGAGCAATCCTCAATCAACGCATGGCAGAGATCTTTGACGAAGTTGATTTTGTGATCACAGCAAGCAACCCCGATGTTGCCTTTGACGCCGATGGGCCTCTGCCCTCGTCATTTGGTGGCATCAAAGCCGGCGCAGGCAACAATGGCAAACTCACATTTCCTGCCAACATGTATGGCAACCCTGCGCTAGCGGTGCCTGCGGGATTGGTAGATGGCTTGCCCGTGTCGTTACAGATCAACGGAAAACATTTCAGCGAACAACTGCTGCTTGATCTTGGCCTTGCACTGGAGCGCACTCGCCCATGGGCGCTTGTTGCACCCAACTCGCCGCTCTAATTATCTACTTGTCGCGCTCCGCGATTGCCTTGACGGTCGCAAGTCCCCACAAAAAAACTCCGGTCATCACAATAAAAAATATGACGCAACCGAAACCAAAGAGTGCACTCGTCGACATGATGATTAGGCCTTATCTTGTCCGGCAACCAAAAATGCGCCGAGTGCCAAGATGGATGGAACCCAAACTCCCACATAGATTCCGTCTAACTGGTGGGTGTCGCCTGTTCCCTTGAAGTACAAAAATACACTCATGGCCAAACTTCCTGCTGCAGCCAGCAGTGTGGTCGCTCTCAATATCGTTTGTGGTTTCATGTGATCCTCCGACCCCAACAATAGACAGACTCCGCGACAAAATCAGGGATTTGAATCCTAAATAATGAGACCTTCCTCACACCTCAAATGATTTAGGCGGCCAGCAATGCTCGAGCAACAATGTCAGTGCAAAATGCAGTGAGGATCGCTAGATACATCAAACCCGTCGCCGCCATCACTGCCGAGTAACTTCGCTCCTTCAGAGCAGCACGCGTGACAAGTGCAAGCACGCCGGTGACGATTGCAGAGGCCAACCAAAACCAACCAAGCACTCCATTCCATCCATCATCAATCGTTCCATTCAGAACACTGATCATCCCTGTTGGCAACAACAGCGCAATAACTTCAAACGGCCACAAGTAAATCACTGCATCAACTATTTCGTTGATCAATTTGCGCGGCATTCCTGGCTGTACGAGATACCAATGTCCAAGCAGCATCGTGTCGCTGACCGCACCGAGAAACAGGGTGCCAACTACGACCCTCACTAGTGACACCGCATAATCCCCCGCGTTGCCATCTGCAACGGCAGAAAACCCTGCGACGACGATGCCCGCAACACCCAACAACGGCGCAACGAGATCGAGTTGCGAACGCTTATTGCGAATGAGCACAAATGCTGCAACCGCCACAGCAACAGCCGACACTTCTCGTACCGGTTCGATGCCATAGCGCAAGCCAAACCCAAATGCGCCAGCCGCAAACACGCCATAAGTGATGCGCAGCAACATTGCATAACCAAGACCAATCTCATGACGGCGAGTGGTAAACCACAAAAATGCAAGACCGCCAACAGCCCATTGCAACAGAACTGTTGCAGCGTCGAGATGAATCATGATCCGGTCCGAAACTTAGGCTTCGACCGTAACAAGCGCATGATTGACAGTGTTCATCGACACCGGCCCAGCGTTTGTCGCAACAACTATGTCTTCAAGGCGCATGCCCCACTTGCCCGCAATATAGATGCCGGGCTCGACACTAAACGCATGACCAGCAGCAATTGGCAACGTATTACCACTGACCATGTATGGCTCTTCGTGTGCTTCCATGCCGATGCCATGACCAGTGCGATGCACAAAATATTCACCAAAGCCTGCCGCCTCAATAATTTTTCGAGATGCGGCGTCAACGTCTTGACATGCAGCACCCACAACACCTGCTGCCACACCTGCGCTTTGTGATGCAACTAACACTTCATAGGCCGCGGCCACATCGGGCGCAGGCTTGCCCGTATATACGCAACGCGTGATGTCGCTGCAATAACCATTCATCGTGCCACCAAAGTCGCACAACACAATTTCGTTTTTGGTGATCACTCGAGATCCTGCATGGTGGTGGGGGCTCGCGGCATTTTCGCCTGCAGCAACAATGGCAAAGTTGACGACGTCATGACCTTCTGCAATTAAGCGCGCAGAAATATCGGCAGAAACCTGCGCCTCGGTGCGACCGATGAGCGGAATCTGCCCAGAGTGCAATTGCGTCGCCACTCGATCTGCTGCAGCCCCTGCAGCCTTCAGTGCTGCAATTTCGCTTGCGTCTTTGCTCATGCGCAAAGAACCCACCACATCAACTGCGCGAACAAATTTTGCACCAGGCACAAGCGGCAACAACTCAACTAAAAATCTGGCCCACATCTGGTCACCAATCGCAATTGACTTTGCATTGCCCAACAACTTGGCAACGATTGCCACAGGGTTTTCGGTCTCTCCCCATGCAGTGATAGAAAAAACTCCGGGTTGTGGTGTTACCCGTGCTACTTCAAGCCGCGGCACCACCATTGTCACCTCGCCACTTTGTGGTATCACCAACATCGTCAGTCGTTCGAGTGGCATTGCAAAATAACCGGACAAGTACGGAAGGTCGTGACCCACAGACAACAAAGCAGCATCAACTTGCTTGGCGACCATCGCCGCTCGCACTTTTGCGATGCGCGCTACATAGTCAGATGTGGATGCAATGGTCTGTGTCATGTTCGTTTCTACTTTATTGCCAAACTAGACACAACTATGCATGCACTACGAATTGCGACTGCCCATGTGCGTGTTTGGCGTGATAACTCGAGCGAGTCAGTGGACTCGATTGCACATGTTGCATACCCAGACTTTCACCAAAAGCCTTGTAGTGGTCAAACTCTTGTGGCTCTACAAAGCGAGCAACAGGAAGATGATTGGTCGTAGGTCGCAGATACTGCCCAATGGTGACAATTTGCACGCCAACACTTGCAAGATCAATCAGTGTTTCCTCTACTTCGTGCACTGTTTCTCCCATGCCCACGATCATTCCCGACTTAGTGGTCAGTCCTGCAGCACGACCGCGTGCCAACACTGAAAGGCTGCGCGCATACCCAGCCGACGGTCGCACTGCGCGTTGCAATCTGGCGACTGTCTCGATGTTGTGGTTAAACACGTCGGGTCGTTCGGCGATCAAGATTTCAAGCGCATCGGTGCCTTTGACATCAGAAATTAGTGTTTCGACTTTTGCCGACACATTCATCGCTCGAATTGCGCGAACGGTGTCAACTACATGTTGCATTCCGCCATCGATCAAATCATCTCGAGCCACCATGGTGAGCACTGCAAACTCGAGACCCATTCGCTGCACAGCTTGCGCCACTCGACGTGGTTCGTCAGCATCAGGCAGTATCGGTTTTTGCGTGTCGATGAGGCAAAACCCGCAGGCTCTTGTGCACCTTTCGCCAAGCACCATAAATGTTGCGGTGCCATCGTTCCAACACTCACTCAAATTTGGGCACCCCGCCTGCTCGCACACGGTCACCAAATTGAGATCGCGCAAGGTCCGTTTTGTTTTCAACACCTCATCAGTGTGTTGCACATGAGGTCGTATCCACTCTGGCTTGCGTACCGAAATGCTCAAGCCGTCAGTAACGCCCGCCTGCTCGAGTCGCTTGCTCATGCGCACAGGTTCGCCTGCGCCTTGGCCGCGAGAAAATGCCGAAAGGTCTTCAGGACGGTGCTTCCATGCCACGTCGGCTCGCGTATTGAGTTGTGAACCCCACCGCGCTTGAGCCAATCGCGCAACGATGTCGACAACATCCTTCATTGACACATCAATACCTTCCTCTGCCAATGATGTGACCGCATAGTCGGCAATGCCACAGGGCACGATGTGCTCACGCATAAATTTCATGTCGGTGGCGACGTTGAGTGCAAATCCGTGCATCGTGCGACGATCAGTTGACCCACTGCCCACTCGCACACCTATTGCACAAATCTTTCTTGCATTGCCCATATTTGCATCGAGCCACACACCAGGAAACTCGCCCATGCGCCCGGCATTACGCACCCCAAGTTGCGCCAAAGTGTCGATGACCAACTGCTCAACGTCATATATATAGGAGCGAGTGTCGGCAGGGCCACTAGTGCCGTGTTTTGCTTGCAAACTCAATATCGGGTAGCCAACCAATTGACCAGGTCCGTGATAGGTAATGTCGCCACCGCGTTGCACCTGTACCAAATCTGCACCGACAGCCGTTGGCTCGCAGCGCAAATTATTTGCTAAGTCTGCGGTGTGACCATAGGTAAATACATGCGGATGCTCAAGCAATAACAGGTGTTGGTGTACGCCGTGTTCAAACAACCCAGACTGCAGTGCGAGTGCTTCGCGATACGGCACACGACCAACCCACCTGACATGAAGTGGTGAAGTGAGATTGCTCATGGCTTTGCTTCCGCTCTTAGAGTTCGGCTGACCAATCTTGAGTTTCAAGAATGTTTTTAACGCGTGCCAAGAATCGGCCTGCATACGCGCCATCAAATGCACGATGATCCCACGACATTGACAAGTTACCTACAGGATGAATTGCGATGCTTTCGCTGCCATCAGCCGCGGTGACAACTACTGGCTTACGCACGATTGCATCAGTTGACAAAATTGCAACTTGCGGCTGATTGATAATTGGCATGGTCAACACCGAACCAGCAGATCCGTTATTTGAAATGGTGAACGTGCCACCCTGAATTTCGTCTGGCGACAACTTGCGATTGCGGGCGCGCGATGCAAGGTCGTTGATCTCGCGAGCAATGGCCCTAATTCGCTTACCGTCTGCATTGCGCACCACTGGCACAAGCAAACCTGTGTAGTCAAGATCAACCGCAACTCCTAGATCGACATATCCATGCACAATGAGGTTGTCGCCATCAATTGACGCATTGAGATGTGGAAATTCACGCAACGCATCCACAATTGCGCGAGAAATAAATGGAAGATACGTGAGGCTAAATCCCTCTCCTGCTTTCCAAGATTCTTTTATTGCCGTGCGCGCTCGGTCAACGTTGGCGTAATCAACTTCAACAACACTGAACGCGTGTGGGCTCGTGCTCTTCGACATGATCATGTGCGAGCCAGTGAGTTTGCGAATCTTTGTAAGTGCAACTACTTGCTCGCGCTCACTTGACACCGCTGCAGGTCGTGCAGCAGGCGCTGGCGCTTGGGCTTGAATAACTGGCGCTGGCGCAGCAACAACAGGCGCGGGTGCAGCAACAGGTGCAGGTGCAGGCGATGCTTTGAGACCATTTCGATCAATGTGGTCGAGCACGTCTTCGCGCGTGATTCGTGAACCAGGTCCGCTACCAACCAATGCATTTATGTCAATGCC
>CAZHIN010000008.1:0-21311 GCA_964532575.1 uncultured Acidimicrobium sp. | reverse complement strand
AGGCGCAGCGCCAGCGACTCCAACAACAGCAATCACTGTTCCCACAGGCACGGTGTCGCCCTCGGCAACCCTAATTTCAGTGAGTGTTCCCGAAATTGGTGATGGCACTTCGGTATCTACTTTGTCGGTTGATACTTCAAACAGTGGTTCGTCAGCAGCAACCGTGTCGCCAACCTTTTTAAACCATTTCGTAATTGTTCCCTCGGTGACTGTTTCTCCAAGTTGAGGAAGTGTGATGTCAGCCATGGTTCTCCTGTAATAGCGCGTGAGTTTTCTTAGGCATTGATGCTGCGACCAGTCAACGACAGTACAGTTTCACCAAAAAGCTCCGACAACGACGGGTGCGGCATGATGAATTCGGATATTTCTTCGACTGTTGCTTCCCAGTTGACCGCCAAGTAACCACCCGATAACTGTTCGGTAACCCACGGACCAACCATGTGCACTCCAAGTACCTGACCGGCAGTGCCATCGGCATTCTTCTTGGCAATGATTTTCACCAAACCCTCGGCCTCGCCGATGATCATGGCACGGCTGTTTGCTCGAAACTGATGCTTGGCGACGACAACATCATGGCCCTTCGCCCGCGCTTCTTCTTCTGATGGACCAGACCACGCAACTTCGGGATGACAATAAATTGCCCAGGGCACTCGGTCGTACATCACTGGATACACCTTTTCACCACGCATGTGCTTGATTGCCACGATCGCTTCGGCATATGCAACGTGTGCAAGTTGCGGAGTATTGATGAGGTCACCAACCGCATAAACGCCCGGCTCGCTCGTCAAACAAAAACCATCAACATCAACGAATCCTCGCTCAGTAATTTTTACTGCAGTTCCAGTCAACCCAAGATGATCAGTGAACGGTTTGCGACCAACCGACACGATGACTGCATCAACGTCAAGTCGCTCACCCTCGCCAAACAGAACGGTTGTCCCGCCACCTGCTTTTGCTTCGTGACCGTTGACTTTCACGCCTGTGCGAATATCAATGTTCTTCTTCTTAAAACTTTTCACAACAACCGCGGCAACATCGAGATCGAGACCGGGAAGAATTTTTGGAAGCCCCTCGAGAATCGTCACGTTTGAACCGAGGTCGGCAAATGTTGAAGCAAACTCGCAACCAATTGCCCCACCACCAATAACCGCGATGCGCGCTGGAATTTTGTCGAGCATCAGCACTTCATCCGACGTCATGATTGGTCCGCCAGCACTAAAACCAGGAATGGTTCGCGGTACAGAACCAGCAGCCAACACAATGTTGCGACCCTGCAACTCCTGAGTACCGCCAGCCGACAATTGCACCGTCACTGTGCGGTTCGCGCCAAGTGAGCCAGTGCCAAGGATGTACGTAACCTTTTTTGATTTAGTGAGTCCGGTTAGTCCCTTGACGAGCGTGTTAACAATTGTTTGCTTACGCTTTTGCGCAACGCCAAAGTCAATACCAGTCGCCGTGGCATGAATACCAAAATCTGTCGCGTGCATCACATGCCGATTGACCGCTGCAGTTTCCAAAAATGCTTTGGCGGGAATACAACCTCGATTAAGACAGGTGCCACCAATCGTGTCACGCTCAATCAATGCAACATTGAGGCCTGCAGAGGCACCATAAAAAGCGGCGGCGTAGCCACCTGGGCCACCACCAATGACTACAAGATCAAATTGCTCGACCGTACTCACCACCTCCAATGAAACGTCATTGTCAACGATAACGCTTGAGCGTCATGGCGCAGTCGCCCATTGTCGTTGCTCTCCTGCACGAATATAGGCAACGGTACGCGTGCCCTCAGACACAGGGAATGCAACGGTGCATGTCAGCGTTTCGGCAAGTTTTGTGAGTGTGCACTCAGTGCCAGCACCAACGGGCAAGATCACAGGGTCCGACACCTTGCCCGATGCAAGAAGTTTCCATCCGTCCATTGCCTGAGCCTCTGCCACACCAACCATCGTCACATCTACCAATGTTCGATCTGCTGAGTCGCGCAACGCAGTAACACTCACGGTCATGTCACCAAGTGTCACCGACTCGCCCAAGGCAAGCAACTGCACTTCAACTGGTTTTTGCGATGTTTGAAACAACTTGGCAGAGCCTGCAGCCAAAATCAAAACGCCACAGATCAAAGCCCACAGAATCAATTTGCGAGTACTCATGCAAAAACAAGCCTAGATCAGTGCGCCATAGTTCGTTTGAGTACTATCAGTCACATGCGCACGTTGAGTAAAGCACTATTCCTTGGCATTCTTGCCATTACTACGGTTTCATGCGGAGCCGATACTTCTACACAGACAACTGATTCAGTAAGTCAATCGAAATCAACATCAACCACTGATTTCAATGCGACCCTTGTTGCTGGTGGCGAAATCAATTTGCAAACCGAATTACAGAAGTCTCCAGTCGCTCTGTGGTTTTGGGCGCCAGGTTGAACTACATGCAACTATGAAGCGCCCTCGGTCGAGGCGATCAACAAACAATTTGCGGGCAAAATACAAATCATCGGCGTGGCTTGGAATGGCTCGGATCAATCGATGCAGGAGTTTGTAGCAAAACATCAACTCACCTTTACAAACATCAAAGACAATGATGGTTTGGTTTTTGCACAATTTGAAGTTGCCTACCAACCTGCATGGGTGTTCATTCAACAAGATGGCACATCCGAAACAAATTTGGGCGCGATGGACGAAGTAACGTTGACCACGATGCTCAACAAGCTGGGGGGATCCTGATGGGTCTGAAAAATATGATGAAGTCGGCCAACAAAGGCATCAGAGAGTTGGACGCCCAGCGCCTAGTTGATCGCTTTTCAAATCTTCAACTGACCCCACTGGGCGAAGTAGCCGTTCGCACAAAAATAAAAGTCTGCGGCGAAGTAAAACGCATGACGATGAAACCACGGTCTGGCATTCCATCAATGGAAATTGTGATTAACGATGGCACAGGCCAAGTGACTGTCATCTTTAGCGGTCGTCGTCACATTGCGGGCATCGAACATGGCGGTTGTATCGCAGTTGAAGGTGTCGCCTATCGCGAACGCAGCAGCATTGTGTTTCTCAATCCTGCGTACACACTGTTGCCCCACAGCGCAGAGTAACGCTGCAGCGCTAATTGGCTAACTAGCCAACCAATATTTTTTGCACCGCTGCTTCGGCATCTTCAGAGATCAGCGCCATTACTTCGTCGCCCACGCGCAGCACAGTTGCCTTATCTGGCACCATCACTCGCTCGTCGCGCACAATGGCAACAACAGTTGCGCTGCGTGGAAACTGCAACTCGGACAGTGCTTTGTCTTTGGCGGGCGATGTCTCGGACAGAGTTACCTCAACAAGTTCGGCCTTGCCACCCTTGAGTTGCATCAAGCGCACAAACGCTCCAACAGTGACTGCTTCTTGCACAAGACTTGTAATTAGGTGTGGAGTTGAAACCGATACATCTACACCCCACATGTCATTAAACATCCAATAGTTATTCGGATTGTTGACACGAGCAACCACACGGGGTACACCAAACTCTTGTTTTGCCAAGAGCGAGACCACCAAGTTGTCTTCATCATCACCGGTTACTGATGCAACAACATCTGCAAGGGTCACTCCTGCAGCAGCAAGCACCGTCACGTCGCATGCATCGCCCTGATGCCACTTGACTCCAGTCGTGCTACTTGATTGACCGTATTCGCGCACAACGGCACGATCGCTTTCAACAATCGTTACCTCATGGCCCGACTCAACAAGTTGTTGTGCCGTAAATCTGCCAACACTGCCTCCACCCGCAATGACCACCTTCATGTTCAGTGACCCTTTCCGGTTGATGTCGATGCAAGGCTTGCATCAAATTGGCTCAGTGCAGCAATCTCTGCTGCGACATACACAACATCGCCCTCTTGAATAATCGTGTCAGCATTAGGAATCATCGCAGAGCCAAGTCTGCGCACAGATACAACACGAGCCGTCGCAGTTTCTATCGATGTGACTCGCTGCCCGATCAAATGTTTTGGCATCTCTCGCTCAACAAGCACTACCGATGCGCTTGGGTCTGTCCATTCGACCGCCGGCAACTCTGGCAAAATGCGGCGCAAGATGCGCTCCGATGTCCACTTGACAGTCGCAACAGTGGCGATGCCAAGTCGTTCATAAATTTCTGCGCGTTTTGGATCATAGATACGAGCAACAACTCGCTCGATACCAAACTCTTCTCGAGCAACACGGGCGATCAAAATATTTGAGTTGTCGCCGTTTGTTACTGAAGCAAGTGCTCCAGCTCTTTCGATGCCGGCCTCAATGAGCACATCACGATCAAAACCAATTCCAGTTATTTTCTGACCGGTAAATGATTCTCCCAGCCTCGAAAACGCTTCTGGCTTGCGATCAACTACCGCCACGGTGTGACCAGCAGCGGTGAGCTCACGACCCAACGTCGATCCAACTCGCCCACATCCAACTATGACTACATGCACTTCGGTCTCCTAGTTACCTTGACAGACAAACAGCGTAGGCGAATTACTCGCTCTAGGTAGCCCCAATGTGGCAGGCTTCATAACGCTTATGGCTACAACAACCAAATCCAGCGCGTTCAAGCGCTTCCTCATCGGTAAGCCGATCCCCACATCCGAAGACGCCCACCAACGACTGAGCAAAAAGATCGCGCTTCCAGTTTTTGCAAGTGATGCAATCTCCTCAACCGCGTATGCAACCGAGGAAATCTTGATCGTCTTTTTGTCACTCGGCGCTGTTGGCATGGCCGCATATTCGATGCTTGTCCCAATTTCCCTAATTGTCATTGCGCTTCTGACAATCGTGGTGATCAGCTATCGACAAACCATTTTTGCTTACCCAAACGGTGGCGGCTCATACATCGTGTCAAAGGAGAATCTTGGCGAATATCCGGGCCTTGTCGCGGGTGCCTCATTACTCATTGACTATGTACTGACGGTTTGCGTCTCGGTGGCTGGTGGTGTTGCAGCAATTATTTCGGCATTCAACGGACTTGCACCTCACCGAGTTCAGATCTGCATTGGCTTTGTACTTTTGATGATGGTCGCAAACTTGCGTGGCCTTAAAGAGTCAGGCGCATTGTTTGCACCACCGACATACCTCTACGTACTTTCCTTAATTTCGTTAATTGTTGTTGGCCTCTACAGAGTCTTTGTTCAACATCTTCCCCCAATCGAACACACCGGCGAATCACAACATCTTCTAGAAATGCAGGGTTCCGTCACTGTGTTCTATTTCCTCAAAGCATTTTCGTCCGGTGCGGTAGCGCTCACTGGTGTCGAGGCAGTTTCAAATGGTGTCCCAGCATTTAAAAAACCAGAATCCCGTAATGCGAGTACGACGCTCATTTGGATGGCTGTCATTCTCGGTTCGTGTTTCTTTGGACTCAGCATCTTGGCGCAACATCTTCAGCCAGTGAAAGACCACGAAGGAAAAATCCCAAACACGGTGCTCGCTCAGTTAGCGGAGCAGGTTTATGGTGGAAGAAACATTTTCTTCTATGTCACACAATTTGCGACATTTGCGATTTTGATATTGGCAGCCAATACGTCATATGCAGACTTCCCGCGACTGTCTTCGCTCATCGCCAAAGACAATTACCTACCACGACAGTTTTCTAATCGCGGAGATCGTTTGGTTTTTTCTAATGGTGTGATCTTCCTCAGCCTGGCTTCAATTGGATTGCTGGTTGCATTCAAAGGACAAATCAGCGCATTGATTCCCTTGTATGCAGTTGGCGTTTTCACAGGATTTACGCTCAGTCAAGCAGGAATGGTCGTCCACCACTTCAAACATCGTGCGACCAAGTGGAAAGCCCACATGGCTGTCAATGCTGTTGGTTCAGTTACAACATTTTTTGTCGCTGGCATTTTTGTTGTGGTGAAATTTACTGACGGTGCATGGATTCCTGCGATTTTGATTCCGATCATGATGATTGGGTTCAAAGGTATTCACCGCCACTACACACGCGTCAGATCTTTCCTGCTTCCAAATGATGATTACGTTGCTCCGTTTCACACGCACTTCGTCATCGTGTTGGTTGGGTCGGTCAATCAAGGCACCATGCAGGCAGTGCGCTATGCGCAAAGTCTGCGCCCTGACAGATTGATTGCAATCTCGGTAGTAGAGACCGCGGACGACCGACAAAGAATCGACGAGGCATGGATCAAGTTCAACTTGTCGGATGTTGAGCTTCAAACAATTACTTCCGAATATCGCGATCTCACCGAACCGATCCTCAACCGCATCAACGAACTTGATGAAGAATATGACGACGACCTGATTACAGTCATCATCCCCGAGTTTGTCACCAGCGTGCGCTCCCAGTGGCTGCATAACCAGTCGGCGCTCGCCATCAAGGCTCGTTTGCTGTTTAGACCAAACACAGTTGTCACATCGGTGCCCATCGTAATTCCCTAGTTTTTTGTCTAGTCTGACATTATGAAAATTGTGATCTCTGGAGCCAGCGGGCTCATTGGCAAGCGTCTTGTAAGTCAGCTACAAGAACATGGCCATGAGGTTGTGCGCCTTGTACGCCGTGCGGCCAACACAGGAGAAATCATGTGGGATCCGAAGGCCGGTGTGCTCAGCGCATCCGCTCTCGAAGGTACCGACGCTGTTATCCATCTCTCTGGAGCCGGCATTGGCGACAAGCGATGGACAACGTCGTACAAACGCGAGATTTTGGAAAGCCGCACGATCACGACGAATTTAATTGCAACCACCATTGCCAACATGAACCGCAAACCATCTGTGTTCTTGTCTGGCTCAGCAATTGGCATCTATGGTCCGCGTGGCGACGAGCAACTCAATGAAGTCAGCACCCATGGAACAAGTTTTTTGGCCGACGTGTGCGAGCAGTGGGAGCATGCAGCAAAGCCAGCGAGTGATGCCGGCATTCGCACTGTGTTGCTACGCACAGGCATTGTGCTCACTACCAAAGGTGGTGCGCTTAAAAAGCAGTTGCCACTCTTCCAACTTGGTCTTGGCGGCAAATTTGGTAATGGCAAGCAGTGGCAAAGTTGGATCTCAATTGATGACGAGGTTGGCGCGATTGAACATCTGCTCACCGCCAATGTGAGCGGCGCTGTCAATTTGACTGCGCCAAACCCGGTCACTAATGCAGAGTTCACCAGCACGCTCGCAAAAGTGGTCAAGCGTCTTGCAATTCTTCCCATCCCGCCGTTCGCACCAAAAGCAATACTTGGTGGAGAGCTTGCTGATGCCTTGCTGTTTACTGGACAGCGAGTCATGCCTGCGGCGCTCAATGCCAGCGGCTACCAATTTGTGCATCCAACGCTCGAAGTAGCGCTACGCGCATTGCTCAACAAATAGATAACACATATGTCGCTCCCCGCGCAGGTCGATGTAGTTGTGGTCGGCGCGGGTCTTTCTGGACTTGTGGCTGCGCGACATATTCAAAACAGCGGGTTGAAGGTCGTGGTCGTCGAGGCTTCTGATGCCGTTGGTGGGCGCGTGCGCACCGACAACGTAGACGGGTTTTTACTCGACCGTGGTTTTCAAGTGTTGCTCACTGCGTATCCAGAACTGGCCACGCAAGTCGATATGAATGCACTCGACCTGCAAGCGTTTGATCCTGGTGCACTTGTGTGGATGAGGGCAAAAAATGGTGGTCGCGGAAAAGGCCACGTGGTCTCAGATCCGTTTCGCAAACCCTCGACATTGCTCGCTACGACCTTTGCCCCAATTGGTTCGGTCATAGACAAAATGCGCATCGTCGTGTTGCGGCTGCGCGTTTTGCGCGGTGTGGCTCCCAAATTATTGCGCAACAACGACATGTCGACACTCGACTCACTTCGCGACGCTGGTTTTTCACGACGCATGATTGAGACATTCTTCCGGCCACTCTTCGGCGGCATCCAACTCGACCCGCAACTGGCCACATCGCGGCGCATGTTTGACATCATTTTCCGTTCGCTGAGCGAGGGCCAAAGTGTGTTGCCGTCCCGCGGCATGCAGGCACTTCCCGAACAAATCGCCTCGCACCTCACACAAAACACCGTGCACTTCAACATGCCAGTTGCATCGCTCGATGGAACGTCGGTAATTCTGCACACAGGCGAACGCATCGCAGCACGAGCAGTTGTGGTTGCGACCGATGGCCCAACCGCATCAGTCTTGCTGGGTTTGCCGCCTGTGCAATCGCGCACCGCTGGCTGCGTGTATTTTTCTGCCGACACTCCACCCAACGACAAGAAGTACGTCATTCTGGATGGTTCAGGCAAAGGCCCCGTGCTCAATGTTGCAATTATTAGCAATGTTGCGCCGTCGTATGCCCCACCGGGCAAGCACCTCATCGCTGCAGCGCTTCCCGGTGTGATCTCGGGAAATCTTGAGCAACTTGCTCGGCAACAATTGAGAGAATGGTGGGGGCCACAAGTTGATGCTTGGAAACATTTGCGCACGTACGCAATCAGTCACGGTGGCCCTGTGCAATCAGCGCCTTTCTCTCCCAAACAGCAAGTGTCGCTTGGCCGCGGACGGTTTGTGTGCGGCGATCACCGCGATACTGGCTCAATACAGGGCGCCATGTATTCGGGTCGTCGATGCGGTGAGGCTGTGGTGCATTCGCTCGCCTAGATTGATCTGGTGACAATTGACAGAAAAAAACAGATCGTTAGCGTTGACCGAGTAATCCCAGCAACTCCTGCACAAATATTTGAATTGCTTGCTGACCCACGTCAACACAGTGCTTTTGATGGATCGGGCACCGTTAAAGCCGCAAATATCTCGGCACCAACTCGACTATCACTCGGCGCAAAGTTTGGGATGGACATGAAGATGGGCCCTTCCTACAAAATTCAAAACGAAGTCGTTGAGTTTGTTGAAGACAAACAGATTGCATGGCGACACCAAGGTCATCACGTTTGGCGCTACATGCTCGAGCCAGTTGCCGGCGGCACAAAAGTGACCGAACAATTTGACTACGCCAAGATGCGAGCAAAAATTGTCTTGTACATTCTTCGATCAATTCCCAAGAACGAAAAATCTATGCTCAAGACACTTGAAAATCTTGAAAATCATTTCACCGCATAGATATGACCATTTCGCTTCCGCAAGGATTCCGCGCTTACGTTGCAAATGTGGGCATCAAAGATTCAACGGATGACTTCACTCTTGTCGTGGCCGACACCAAATGTGCAGCCGCTGGTGTCTTTACACAAAGTCGATTTGCAGGCCCAAGCGTGCTGGTAAGTCGCGAGCACATTGCAAACCTTTCGGCTCGTGCAGTAGTCGTGATTTCTAAAAATGCCAATGTTGCAACTGGTGCTGAGGGCATGAGCAACGCGCGCGAAGTCGTGAGTGGTGTCGCAACCGCACTTGCTTGTGATCCAACCGATGTACTCATCGCCTCAACGGGTGTAATTGGCCGCCAATATCCAATGACCCAAGTTCGAAGTGGACTGAACTCAATTCCAAAACAATTCGTTGCTACTTCCGCTGAAGCGGTGGCGAACGGAATTATGACGACGGATACTGTGCACAAAGTTGCTCAAGCCGAGATCAGTGGATCGACCGCCAGGGTTGTTGGCGTAGCAAAAGGTGTTGGCATGATCGAGCCAAACATGGCCACGCTGATCACCATGATCTTTACTGATGCGCTTATCGCACCAGCCGAGCTCGACCAAGTCTTTCGCAAAGTCATTGATCGCACGTTCAATTGCGTTTCAATAGATACCGATACTTCTACGAGCGACACTGCAATTGTGATGGCTAGCGGCATGGCTGGGGCCGTAAACGTCGATGCATTCGAAGCGGCTCTCCACGAAGTAGCCCTGTCACTTACAAAGCAAGTTGCGCGCGATGGTGAGGGCGCCGAAAAACTTATCGAAGTACATGTCGATTTGGCAAAGGATCGCGATCAGGCAAAAACTGTGGCAAAAGCAATCGTTAACTCGCCACTCGTTAAAACTGCAGTGCATGGCGCAGACCCAAACTGGGGTCGTGTGGCAATGGCCGTTGGCAAGTGCAGTCAATATCTAGATGTCAATCAAGACAAGGTGGTGATCCGGTTTGGCTCACAAGAGGTGTACCCGACCCAAGTTGATGCACGCGGTCTGGCAGACCTCAGCAATTACATGCGTGGAAACGAAGTGCGTATTCATGTGAGCCTGACTACTGGCACAAGCGATGCCACGGTGTGGGGATGCGATCTCACCGATGGCTATGTGCGCATCAACGCCGACTACACCACCTAAAGTCTGAGTTGATGACAAAGTTGCAAACTTCCGAATTTCGCCACGCCACCAACTTGCTTCGCGGAATGAGTTCATTGGCAATTCTGATATGGCACTATCAGCACTTCTTTTTCACAGGTTCCGGCCGAGGCGCAGGATGGGATCCATCGATCCAGCCACTCTGGCAACTACTCAAACCTAGTTATATCTACGGGCAATTTGCCGTTCAAATATTTTGGTGCATCTCAGGACTCATTCTTGCCCACACGTACATCAACCAAACGAGGACTGGACTCGCAAAATTTAGTATTGCCAGATTCTCGCGTCTCTATCCATTGCATTTACTCACTCTGCTCGTAGTTGCCGCTATTCAGTTTGTAAGTATGAAAAGTTTTGGTACCTACCAAATTTATGCACAGAATGATCTTTCCCATTTCTTCACTAATTTGTTCTTCGTTCAGGCTTGGGGGAAACTTGGAGACGGTTTCTCATTTAATACACCAACCTGGTCGGTGTCGGTAGAAATAATTGTCTATTTCGTCTTTTTTGCACTACTTGCTGTGCTGCGTCGCGGAAAAATCATTGTTTCACTTGCGATATTGCTTGGAATGAGAATCCTGACCGACTCCCACCCGACAATTAGTGATCATGTTTTCTTTTTTGAGTGCCTGATGTATTTTCTCACAGGAGTAAGTATCTATTTTGCAGTAACAATGTCAAAGCAACTCACCAGAATCGCAACACTGACCGTACTTGTGGCGATTATCCCCTATTTGATCCCAGCATTTCGACTCAAATACGCATTTATTGCATTGCTTCTGGTCTGTTCAGCTGCCTTCCTTGACACATTTTCAATCACGCATCACCTCAAACGCTTGCGAATTGTCGGCGAACTGACGTACAGCGTTTTCTTATGGCACGTACCGCTTCAAATGATCATCTTGATGATCATGACGCAGTTGGACATCGCAAATTCAGCGGCACGATCTCCTCTCTTTTTGCTTTTCTTTCTTGCACTCACCTATTCAGTTGGCTATGCCTCGTTTCGCTGGATTGAGCAACCTGCACGCAAATACATCAATAATCGCTTTATGCCCGCACGGTGAGTTAGCAGTAGCTCTCAAGCCAAACGAGTAGCGACTCGCGGTAATGCAATAGTGATTTGTATTTAGCCACATCGTCTGGCAGACGCTTGATCAACGAACGCAAAGCTCTTGCTTTTTCAGCACCTCGCGCAACGTACTCCGTGATCGGTTGCTGATAGGTGCGAATGGTAAACATCGATCCGCCGCAAAGAGGCAACGCACGAAGCGTCTGCCTTTCCATGCGAACCCACAGGTGTGATGGATCGCTCACGAGTGGTTCAGTCGGGCCAACGGGCTGAAATAATGCACAGTGATCTTCAATTGTCCAGTTGGATCGAACCAACGGTTGGTCTCCCTTGAGCCTTGCCATCGTCGTGTCCACCGCGCCACCTACCTGCTCGGCATATTTCGCAACAGGTCGATGCACGGCCAACATGTCTTGCCCCAACTTGGTGCTCAGTCGCCATCGACTTGGCGAGCACACCACTCCGGCAACGACGACCGATTTCATGATGACCAAGTCGTCGGCCACCATTAATGCAGCCTCAACAAGCGCATCAATTCCTGTCGACTGCAATTTTTTGCCTGCAAAATCGGCCACGAGTTGTGCGGCTTCATGTGCTGCGTCCTCGCCACTTTCGAGCAGTGCAACAACTTCGCTTCTGCGCGTACGCAACAACTCGTGCTTCATTGCAATTGTTGGTTCGGTTTCAGCATCACTTGGTAGCCACTGCGCAGCATCGAGCGGGCGCGTTCCCACACGATGGCGAAACTCATTGGTCATCTCTGCTGGAAGCATCGAATCGGGCATAGGTAATGCACGAAACGAAGAAAAATCGCCAACTGGTAGTTGGTCATACGGCGTGAATGGATGTTGATGCAGTACGTGAGTCATGATCGCACGCTCATTGCTGCGTGCCGAGCATCAGATCACTTAGGTGTCATGCGAATGCCGCCGTCGACGCGGATCGTCTCGGCATTCATGTAACTGTTGGTGATGCACTCCACCACCATGCTTGCAAGTTCTTCTGGGTAACCAAGACGCTGCGGAAAGAGCACGCCCTTTTGCAAATTCTGTTTAAATAGCTCGCTGTTTTCGCCTTGACCATAGATCGGCGTATCGATCAATCCAGGAGCAACAGTGTTGACACGAATGCCGATCGCCGAAAGGTCGCGCGCGATTGGCAATGTCATACCAACAACGCCACCCTTGGATGCAGAGTACGAAGCCTGACCAATTTGCCCATCAAATGCAGCAACCGACGCCATGTTGCAGATGGAACCACGCTCGCCGTTCGCGAGTGGCTCGTTTGTACTCATTGCAGTACCAATAATGCGAATGCAATCAAAAGTTCCAACCAAATTGATCGCCACAACTTTTTTAAATGCATCCAAATTGGCAGCCGACTCGTATGAACCATCCTTGCCAACAGTGCGTTGCGCCCAACCGATACCAGCCGAGTTGACGAGCGCACGAATTGGTCCCATCGACTTTGCCATCTCGGCAGCGTTAATGATGTCTTGCGTATTTGTCACGTCAACTTTGCAATACGCTCCACCCACTTCTTTGGCGAGGGCCTGACCCTTCTCTTCTTGAATGTCGGCGATCACTACTTTGGCACCACGCTTGGCAAGCAAGCGAACGCATGCCTCACCAATTCCTGATGCTCCACCTGTGACTATTGCGCTTGCTCCGTTGAGTTCCATGAGGTGCAAGACTACGCAACTCTGTAGGTGTCAAGCAAAGCCGAGCGACGCCGCCACAGCAAGTGCATCAACGTGTTCATTCATCGGCTCGCCGTTGTGTGCCTTGACCCATGTAAACGACACGTCACCCCGATTATTTACCGCATCTATCAGCGGTTCCCAAATATCACGATTGGCAACAGGCTGACGCTGAGAATTTTTCCATCCCCGCTTTTGCCAACCAACCCACCACGAATCTCTAAAACAATGCACTACATAAGTACTGTCCGAACGAATCTCGATTGGCCCCTCGTGATCGGCGTGCGCACGTAATGCTTCCAACACGGCCATCAATTCCATGCGCTGATTTGTGGTGTGAGTTTCGCCACCAGTCGCCGATGGTTCACCTGTTGGAAATGTTGCCCACGCCCAGCCACCAGGGCCAGGGTTTCCCGAACATGCACCATCGGTGTAGATAACAATCACGACCTAGATACTTGCTGATCAGAGGCCGTCCGACAGGTACCCACGAGTAAGTCTGCGAGAATGAGCCAATGATCTTTGACGGTTCGATGCACCAACTGCCCGATACCGACCCGGGCGAAACCGCAGAGTGGCTCGACTCGCTAGACGCTGTCGTTGATGTGCAAGGCAAAACGCGCGCAAGATATTTGCTATCTCGACTGCTTGAGCGTGCACGTGAATCGCAAGTGAGTTTTCCCGCAACTGTTTCGACACCGTATGTCAACAGCATTCCGCGCGAGCAAGAGCCATGGTTTCCTGGCGACGAACATATTGAGCGACGCATCCGCGCATACATTCGCTGGAATGCCGCTGTCATGGTGGTGCGTGCCAATACCAATGCAGAGGGCATCGGCGGTCACCTCTCTACATTTGCGTCGTCTGCAAGTTTGTATGAAGTTGGTTTCAACCATTTCTTTCGCGGCAAAGACAGTGGCACTCCCGGCGACCACATCTATTTTCAAGGTCACGCCGCCCCTGGTGTCTATGCCAGAGCATTTATTGAGCGCCGTTTAGACGAAGACGATCTTGATCACTTCCGTCGCGAGATCGGTCGCAGTGGCCGCGGACTTTCGAGCTATCCGCATCCTCGACTCATGCCAGAGTTTTGGGAGTTTCCAACGGTCTCGATGGGCCTTGGTCCACTGACCGCCCTGTATCACGCACGATTCAATCGCTATTTACAAAACCGTCAACTTGACGACACATCGGCAAGTCGGGTGTGGGCGTTTCTTGGTGACGGCGAATGCGACGAGCCAGAAACGCTCGGATCAATCTCGCTTGCTGCACGCGAACAACTCGACAACCTCACGTTCGTAGTCAACTGCAATCTGCAACGCCTCGATGGTCCGGTGCGCGGCAACGGAAAAATTATTCAAGAACTCGAAGCGGTCTTTCGCGGCGCAGGCTGGAATGTGATCAAAGTTATTTGGGGTTCAAAGTGGGACGAACTGCTCGCCCGCGATACAACAGGTGTGTTGCTCAACAAGATGAACACCACCGTCGATGGCGAGTTTCAGCGCTACATCATCGAAAACGGCAATTACATTCGCGAAAACTTTTTTGGTCCAGACCCACGATTGCGCGAAATGGTCTCGCACTTGAGCGATGAAGAACTCGAGATGCTGCCCCGCGGCGGACACGACTATCGCAAGTTATTTGCTGCGTTTAAAGCAGCGAGCGAAAATATCGGTTCGGGCAGACCAACAGCAATCTTGTGCAAAACAGTCAAGGGATGGACTCTCGGTCACGAGATTGAGGGCCGTAATGCAACTCATCAAATAAAGAAGATGACCGATGAGCAGTTGCGCACACTGCGCGACACGTTGCATCTCAATGACGAGATCCCCGATAGCGCACTGAGTGGCGACGATCCTCCGTACTTCCGTCCTGCCGAGGACAGCATTGAATACCAATACATGATGGAGCGTCGCCGTGCACTTGGCGGTTCGGTACCCAAGCGCGTCACCACTGCACGCAAGCAACTTGTGCTGCCAAGTCCTGACACGTTTAGCGAGTTCGACTCTGGCAGCGGCGACCAAGCAGTGAGCACCACCATGGTCTTCACACGCCTGTTGCGCAACATGGCTCGTGACAAAGATTTTGGCGCACGTGTTGTGCCAATCATTCCCGATGAAGCTCGCACATTTGGAATGGATTCATTGTTTCGCGAACTCAAGATCTATGCATCGCAGGGTCAAAAATACGAGCCTGTCGATCACGCGCTACTGCTCAGTTACGCCGAGTCAACATCCGGCCAGATTCTCGAAGAAGGCATCACCGAAGCAGGAAGCATGGCCAGTTTTATTGCGGCAGGCACAAGTTATGCAACTCGTGGTGTGCCAATGGTTCCGTTCTACACATTTTATTCCATGTTTGGTTTTCAGCGCGTAGGCGATCTCATTTGGCAAGCAGCCGATGCACGCACACGCGGGTTTTTGCTCGGCGCAACTGCTGGCCGCACAACACTGATGGGTGAAGGACTACAACATCAAGACGGACACAGCCTGCTGCTTGCCAGCACAGTTCCCTTCTGCCAGGCATACGACCCCGCATTCGCCTACGAAGTTGCAGCGATCGTAAAAAATGGACTCAACCGCATGTACGGAGATGCACCGGAAGACATTTTTTATTACATCACGCTGTACAACGAGAATTATCAAATGCCAGCGCGACCAACGTCGCCAACAGTTGAAGCCGACATCGTGCAAGGTCTGTACAAGTGGCAAGAAGCCACTGGTGGCAAGCATCGAGCAACAATTTTGTTTTCGGGCGCTGCCCAAGGTGCTGCGCGAGCAGCCGCAAAAGAACTGCTCGAGAAGTATGACGTCGGTATCGACTTATGGTCTGCAACTTCGTACAAAACATTGCGCGAAGAGGCACTTGAAGTCGAGCGTTGGAACAAACTGCACCCAACAGATGCGCCACGCCAGCCGCTCGTCACCAGGCTGCTCAGCGACACTCCAAACCCATTTAGTCCAATTGTTGCGGTCACCGACTTTATGCGCGCTGTTCCCGAACAGGTCGCCAGGTTTATTCCCGGCCGATCATTTACTCCTCTAGGCACCGACGGCATGGGTCGCAGCGACACCCGAGAGGCACTACGTCAGCACTTCGAAGTCGACATGCCTCATGTAGTCGTCACGGTTTTGCACCAACTTGCTTTGGCCGGCACGATCAAGCCCGACGTTGTGCGATCAGCAATCACTGCATATGCGATAAACCCAGAAGGCATCAGCCCGCTCTATTCATAAGCGATACTTGTAGCCATGGCTGCAGCATCTCCAACTACCCAAATTCGCAAGCTTTTCATCACTGGCATCCCAAAGGCCGATGCATTGCTCAACAGCAACGGCACGGCACTGCTCATTGGAATGCTGCTCGATCAGCAGGTGCCGATGGAGTGGGCGTTTACTGGTCCGTACACGATCAAACAGAGACTCGGACATTGCGACGCGACAAAAATTGCTGCGATGAAAGAAGACAAGTTTGTTTCAGTCTGTTGCGAGAAACCAGCCATTCATCGATTTCCTGCATCAATGGCAAAACGTATTCATCAATTGTGCGTGATTCTTTCTGCCGAGTACAAAGGCAAAGGATCAAATGTTTGGAAAAAGATTGAGGACGCCGAAGAATTGCGCAAGCGGCTTCGCCAACTACCTGGTTACGGCGAAGAAAAAACTGAGATTTTTATTGCTCTGCTTGGCAAAACTTTTGGAGTTCGCCCAACCGGATGGAAAAAGGCCGCTGGTGTTTTTTGCGATAACAAGCCGCGCTCGGTTGCTGACATTTATTCTCAAGCATCCCTGCTTAAAGTGCGTGGCTTCAAGCAGATGCAACGGGCACAAGATGTTGACAAACAAGACCGTCCCCGTCGTTAGGGTTACTGCATGACTGTTCTTGTCACCGGTGGCGCCGGCTATATCGGATCCCACACCGTACGAGCACTCGTTGCCCAGGGTCGAGATGTTGTCGTGCTCGACTCACTTGAACTCGGCCACAAAGATCGTCTTAGCAATGTGCCTTTCGTCGAGGGCAATATCAACGACGCAAAAATCATCGACAAGGTTTGTCGCAAGTTTGATGTTTCCGAAGTGATTCACTTTGCTGCCTATAAAGCAGTCGGTGAGTCGATGGAACAACCATTGCGTTACTACAACAACAACGTTGCTGGCACAATCGCTCTCGTGCGCGCACTGATGGCCAATGGCGTTGACAAGATTGTCTTTTCATCCTCGGCAGCGGTATACGGCAATCCCGATCATGTCCCTGTCACCGAAGATGCGCCATTACGACCCGAGAGTGTGTACGCCGAGACCAAGGCGATCGTCGAAAAGTTCTTGTCATCGTGTGAATTAATCGGCTTGCGTTCGGTAAGTCTGCGCTACTTCAATGCGGCTGGCGCAAGTGCCGACGCATCTATTGGCGAAGACTGGTCAATGTCACAAAACCTTGTGCCCCTCGTAATGAAAGCCCTACTCGGATTTAGTGGACCGCTCAATGTGTTTGGCAACGACTACCCCACGCCCGATGGCACGTGCACTCGCGACTATATTCACGTCGAAGACTTGGCTGCAGCACACATCAAGGCACTCGACTACCTCAATGGTGGTGGCAAAAGTTTGGCCTGCAATGTGGGCACTGGTATCGCCACCTCTGTACTTGAAGTCATCAGCATTGCCGAGCAATTGAGCGGCAAAAAAGTTCCACACATTATTTCAAGCCGACGAGCAGGCGACCCGGTCTCCGTGTTTGCCGACCCGACGCTTGTGCGTGCGCTTCTCGGTTGGAAAGCACACCATGACTTGCGCGACATTATTGGCAGCGCATGGAAATGGCACAGTAAAACTGCTCGTTAACGCTGTTTACATTTCCGCAAGTGTGCGTTGTCTGTCTAGCCATCCAAGCAAGATCGCCATCGCACGCGGGTCGTGCCGCAAACGATGACCTGCGCCACTAATTATCTGTAGTTCGGCGCTTCCGTGTGCTTCGGCTAACACACGCGAGTCTGCTGTTGGAACTATTTCATCGTCTGATCCGTGCATCAAAAAAAGTGATCTCGGAGCAAATCGACGCGCAGCATCTGCTGGCCGAAACCTGCGCAGTTCTCGCCCCCACTCCTGCGTCGACGACGGAAATCCCGGATGTCGGATGGTGCCGATTTCTCGCGCATGCTCAAGAAACCTGCGCGGTTGTTCGGCCCAATCGTCAAAATCGGCTCGAGCCCCGAGTAAGGCACAACCATTGACACGCGGGTCGTCAGCAGCGACACACAGCGCAAGTGAGCCCCCCGTATTGTTGCCAACAAGCCAAATACCACTGGGCGATGTTTCGGCAACCACATGACTAATCGCTGCTCGCAAGTCATCGACCCAGCCCTGCATCGAAAAGTCGCCTTCACTTGTGCCGCAACCGCGAAACGTAAATGTCATCGCGTTCCACCCAATTTCACTTGCAACTTGTTCTGCTAATTCAGGAAAAGTTCCACCAGATTGTCGTGAATCGATGCCACCACTCGGAAACCCATGACACAACACCATCGCCGGTAGCGCGCCACTCTTGCCACTTGGTTCGGCCAAATACCTTGCAAGATGAAGACCGCCAGAAAGGAACGATCCGTTCATCTTTGTCGACTCATGAGACGAGCTTGGCGAAGTTGTCAGGCGCGCGGCTTACGCAATCGGCGCTTTGCACCAGGGGTTGCCAATGTGTAGCCGCGGTTGCGTGCTTCAGCGAGCGTGTCGGGGCCAAAACACAATCCAACGCCAAGGTCTGCAATTTCTGTCGTGACTGCTGCGTCGCTCCAATTGTCAAGGTCATAAACAAGTTGTGTGCGCTTGTCACCCATGAAACGGAAGTGTTCAAATTTGGTTGGACGGTTTGATGACATGGCACAAATCTAGTCGCACAGGTGCGTCAGTCAATACCTATCAGGCATATTCATTAGGCTTGGCACCATGAGTATTGACGCCGAGGCTGCACGCAGGAGCCAAGCGCTTGACCAACTCATCGCGCGAGACAACGAAGTTGGAGAACGAGCAAAGTCAAGAGTTGCCGACATCTACGGACCAACTGCGACAAGTTCGCTTGGCACCTACGACTTCAGCGATTCATTTGCCAAACGCGACCAAGTCAGTCGCCGTGGAGACTGGGTGCACCGCAACTGGCTACGACCAATCAGATTTTTTTATCGCCACATTCCGAAACCAATTCGCTTTGCGATCAAGAAACTCTTCGCATGAATAATTTCATCCTTGTCAGTGACGCAAGTAATTGCTCATCTCGCGACCTACTCAACACTGGCAAGTCGTTATTGGCCAGTTCAATCCGGCCCACACAATGGATTGTGACCGGATCGGCAGTGCACTACACAAAAATTAAGCGACATCGCTTGCTACGAAAATCAAACATCGTCGTCGCAGACAAATTGTCCAATTCTGATCACACAACTGTCGTGTTTTTACGCGCTGGTGACACACTTTCACCGGACGGGCTTTCGCTCATTGCACAACACTCTGGCCAGCACGACCTTATATATGGCGACTCGGCACACGGTCGTGCCCGAAAGTTTGAAGAGCCATCCAAAGCTCGTCGACCACAATGGTCACCAGAACGACTGCGCTCACACAATTACGTTGGCGACTTATTGGCAGCATCACCGTCTGTCGTTACTGCTGCGGGCGGAATCTCAATGCTCGCCACCCTGCATGAACACGATCGATCACTGCGACTCTTTGAGGTGTGCAAGTCTCCACACCGCATCGCACAGGTTCTTTATCACTCAAGCCAAGAGCGCATGGTGCCAACCGCTTCCCTCGTTGCCGTTCAACAACATTGCAAGCGCACTGGCATTGATGCAGTTTGCACCATTAACGAAAGAATGCAGGCCGTGCGCGTGAAACGACAATTACGCTCGCAGCCAAAAATCAGCGTGATTATTCCCACCCGAGGCACAACAGAAGATCTCAGGGGCAACCGCGTTGTGCTGGCCGCACATGCAATCAAAACATTGATCGACAACAGCACGTACCAAAATTTTGATGTGATTGCTGTACTCGACAGCGTCACCCCAAACGAAGGTCGTCTCGCCATTCAAGCAGCCGGTGGTGATCGTCTCAAGATTGTTGATTACGACCGACCTTTCAATTTTGCAGAGAAGATCAACCTTGGCGCAGTCTGCAGCGATGCCGAACTTTTGTTGCTGCTCAACGACGACACCGAGATCATCACCGAAGACGCACTCGAGACGCTTGTTGGAATTCTTGAAGACCAAACTGTCGGCATGGCAGGCCCAATGTTGCTTTACGAAGACATGACCATCCAGTCAGCTGGGCACATTCTCAACCCCGTGCCATTTGATTTGTATCGCGAACGTGAACTGACCTGCACTGGAGCACAGCACTTGCTGCAGGTGCAACGCGAAACTTCTGGACTCATCGCTGCATGCGTGCTTGTAAAGCGAAGTGTTTTTGACGAGGTTGGTGGGTTGTGCACACTGTTCCCATTTAATTACAACGATGTCGACTTCGGCCTCAAGATTCAAGACGCTGGTCATCGAGTTGTGTGGACGCCCTATGCCCAGTTTCATCACTTCGAATCAAAAACCCGTACCCCAAAATTACAAACTTTTGAAGTTGCAAACATCGGCGCCCGTTGGCGCGACAAGTTAGAGGACGATCCGTATTTCAATCCGCATCTCGAGCGTTACATCGATATCTGGAAAGAAAACGTGATGGGTCAGAGATCTGTGCTCGATGCACTCGGGCCAACTGCACCTATTGCCTCAAAGTAGTTGAGGTGCGCACGCACCACATGCACTACATCCACATCATCTAGCACTTCAATTCGGGCATCTGCTGCTTGGCCCAACAAGTACGCAGTCAGAGTTTCTTCTCCAAACACCACCGATTCAGTGATGTCTTGTTTGCGATCAATTACATCTTGCGGTCGCAATCCTTTTGACTCCAACCAAGCCATGTGCAACACGAGCATTTTGCGCAATTCGGCATACGTGAGTCGAGCCTGAGAGTCTGCAGGCAAACGATCGGCAACAAATGATGTTGCTTCGTCAATGTCGTAGATGACTCGCGGAGCAAGTGCGTCAAGTCGATGGGCTTCTCGACCAATCACGGTTGCAGCAATGACAAAAACCGATACTGCCGCAGCAACACCGAAAAGTATGGTTACCCAATTGATGAGGGCACCGCCGACGAACTAAATGCCGATGCGCGTGGCAAGCAACTCGCGGTGATACGTCGGATCACCAAACAGCAACTCGCTCGACTTTGCACGCTTGAAGTACAAGTGTGCTGGGTGTTCCCAGGTAAAGCCGA
>CAZHIN010000007.1:0-37579 GCA_964532575.1 uncultured Acidimicrobium sp. | reverse complement strand
TGGATGCCGACAATGGTTTGCGACATTTCATCGAACAATTGACCAAAATCAACGGCGGACGTGCGTTTTTCACATCTCCTGAAACCCTTGGTGACTATGTCTTAATTGATTATTTGGAACACAAACGCAACATTTCGCGTGGGCGATCGGCGAGTGCAACTTCACAACGGTGATGATCGAAGTTTGCGATCAAAAATCCAAGACTGACGAAATTGCCCGAATATTTGCATTTTGGCTGTGAATTTGGCAGAATGACACAGTTGTAATTACCTCGATGTAGGCGCGTTCTCGCGACTAACTCGAGTCCATCAGAAGTTAACGGAGGCAAGTTACGTGGAAGACGAACAAATAGCGCTGAGCGCAGACCGAGCCTGGCAAGATCAAGCCAACTGTCTCGGCGTCGACCCAGACTTGTTCTTCCCAGAACGTGGAGCATCAACCCGCGAGGCCAAAGAGGTTTGTCGCGGTTGTGTAGTGCGCAACGACTGTCTTGAGTATGCGCTCGACAATGGCGAAAAGTTTGGTATCTGGGGCGGTCTGTCAGAGCGTGAGCGTCGTCGCTTGCGTCGTCAGCGCGCTCAATCAAGTCGCACTATCGCAACTGCGTAATTACTTCGCAAGTTTGCGGTTTCGCGCAGCCATCGTTGACTCAATAGTTTTTTCGGCGCTCAAATCGAGTTCGCTCCATCTACTGCGAGGTATTTCAGCGAGTGCGCGTGCCGGCACCAAACCAACCAACTCGGCGCGGTCAATTTGGGCGTGTTGAGCAACAATGTCGTACACCTGATGTGGGCCAGTTGCGGCGTAATCAATCAAGTTCATACTGACTTGAGCACTCTTGCCAACTTGCAGACCGAGTGCGCGCACCGAGTCACTGCGTAACAGAGCCGAAATTTGCTTGGCCTGTTCGAGCGTTGAGTCTTTGAGCCAGATGTTGTAGGCGATCAATATTGGTCGGGCGCCAACACACATTGCGCCTGCCGTGGGGTGTGGCATTGCTGGTCCAAAGTCGGGGAGTAGGTCGACAAATGCGTGCTTCCGGATGTACGGCAGCGTGCGCTCTGGTCCATACAAAAAACACGGCACTCCAAGTTCTTCAGAGGCAAAACGTGCAAACTCGTTGCGCGCGTGAATGGCATCTTCAAACGTGCTTGGCTCGAGCGCAACAAACGGCACCACGTCGACAATGCCAACTCGTGGGTGCACACCAGAGTGTGTGCTGATGTTGAACATGTTGAGTGCTTCGCGAGCAAGCACTCGTGCGGGGTCTGTGCCAGCGAGTGTAAACACGCTGCGGTTGTGGTCTGCATCGCTATGCAGGTCGAGCAAGTCTGCGCCCAGTGCCGCAACTAAAGCAGCAAGCTTGTCGGGGTCTCCACCTTCACTGATGTTGATAACGCATTCCAGCACCCCTTCTGCCTATCGGGCTGTTTGGAGTGGTTGCTACCTGCGGTGGTATATTGGGCGCATGGGAAGCATCGGTGGTCCAGAACTCATTATTGGTCTAATTATTGTCGCTTTGCTCTTTGGGTCTCGTTTGCCAAAGCTTGCTCGCAACCTTGGGCAAGCAACAAACGAATTCAAAAAGGGCCAGGCAAGTTCTGCGAAGGACGACGCTCCAAAGAGCGACACTCCTCCGTCCAGCAACTAATTAGCCAGCACTTTCACTTTCAGGCCGGTTGTGTCGGCCAGCAGCGTGCGACGTTCCATTGCTGCATAAATATTTAAGTCTCCATCAAGTTTCTTTGTCGTCGTGAAGGCAATTTTTAATTCGCCATCGCTGATACTCGTGGTGATTTTTTTGACACGACCATCCTGGGTTCGATCTAGCCCAACTGCAATGCGCAACACACCTGCCAAGGCGCCCACAAGTTTTTGATCGTCTTGCGAGAGTGCGGCAAATTCTGGATGATCAAGTTTTGGCAAACCCTTGCGGTGGTAGCGCGCGACTTGAGCAATGATCTCGATCTCGCGGTCATTGAGGCCAACAAGTTCTGAATTACGAATGACGTAATAGGAATGCAGGTGATGCTTGGAGTGCGAGATCACTACGCCAACGTTGGCGAGCAGAGCCGCAGCTTCTAGAAGCTTGCGGTTCGCCTGGGCGACGCCGAGTACATCCCACACTTGATCAAACAAGTCGAGCGCAATGCGGGCAACGTTTTGCGAATGCTCTGGACGGTCATCACAGCGGTCGGCAAGCAGATGCACACTGCGCATTGCGGCATCGGTATCGCCAGTGGCAGGCCCAAGACCACGGCGTTGCAGGGTGTCAAGAATGACACCTTCACGCAGCGCATAGTCGCTGTACATAAATGACTCAACACCATACGCCGATGCGATGCCTTCAAGAATGATTGCCCCGGCAAGAATAATTTCGGCTCTGCTTTTTTCGAGCCCAAACTTTTCGCGTCGTTCATCAACCGTGTTGACCGAGCTCAGCATTGTCACGGTCTCGGCTATTTGGGCCTGAGTGAACTCGAAGCGATTGAGTGTCTTCGGTGCCGACGAATCAGACCTTTGCTGGATCAGCCTCGCAATCGTTTCTGCGGTGCCTGACGACGCAACGGCAACGTCAAAACCAAATTCGGTAACTTCGGTTTGCAGAACCATGAGCGTCGAGCGCACGTGAGAGCGACAACTGCTCACCGCGCTTGGATGCAGAGTTGCCGAATTGAAGAAGCGATCCGTGAGTCGAACTGCTCCCAATTTAAAACTGCGAGCAAGCAAAATTTCGTCGTCATTGCCGAGAACAATTTCGGTTGATCCGCCGCCGATGTCACACAACAGCATCGGTCGCTCGTGTTCGCCAACACCATACAAAGCACCAAGATGAATGAGGCGGGCTTCTTCAACACCAGAGATGACTTCAATATCTATCTGCGCTTCTTTTTTGGCTCTGCGAATAAACTCGAAGCGATTTTTTGCTTCGCGCACGGCACTCGTGGCAACGGCACGAATCTCGGCATTGTGTGATGCAGCAATTTTCTGCATCCGTACCAAACACGCAATGCCTCGGTCAATCGCGTCGGCCGAAAGTTCGTTCATGTCGCCGGCGCCGTGTCCGATGCGTACCGTCTCTTTTTCGGTCTCAACTACTTCGAACCCACCGTCAACCACTTTGGCAATGACGAGATGAAAACTGTTTGTACCTATATCAAGCGCTGCGATTGTTGCGTTTTCGCTATTTGACACGCGAGTCAGTCTAGTAAAGGGCTATTTCTGGCGATATCGTTGACACCATGTCTGAAGCCCCAGTAGCAACTGAGCCATCCCGCGGCCACGCTCGCATCACCTATACCGGTGCTGTGTCACCTCATTGGGCTGTCTATAGCGACTTTGGTGATCCAAACTTGCTTGAAGAGTTTCGCGCGCGAGTGCTTGCCCGCTTGGTGTTATTGCCTCGCAACGACCCGCAGTTTCGTCGTAACCAAGAGCGCGTCAACCGCGATGCCGAGCGCGAACGCATTTCAGTCGAGTGGGAACTCGGTTACAACGACGCTCAATAAAGTGTCCTTGCGCTGTGGCGCGAACAGGTGTGAATTTTGTGCAAAACCAATCTGAAGTTTTGGTAAATCAACAATGACTTCTTGGCGACAATTGCTGAAACAGTCCATCAGCAAAGATCCATCTGTTTACGATTCAGGCATCGATGCACGAATCATCAATAGAGAGCTGAGCTGGCTCAATTTCAACGCACGCGTGTTGGCGCTTGCGACTGATACTGAAATTGAGTTGTTGGAGCGTTGCAAGTTTGCCGCAATTTTCTGCAGCAATCTTGATGAGTTTTATCAAATCCGTGTTGCTGCGCTCAAAGATCAGATAGCAGCAGACGTCGTCGCAGTTACTCCCGATGGTCGCACGCCTCGTCAGCAACTGCAAGAAATAATTCGACAGGTGCAGCAACTTGTCGATCAGTTGGAGAGTGTCTACAACGAAGAACTTTTACCAAAACTTGCGATCAACGGTGTCCAAATTTTGGGTTGGAATGACATAACCGATATTGAGCGCGAGTTTTTGATGTCGATGTTTGAAACTCGCATCTTTCCGGTGCTCACTCCGCTTGCAGTCGACCCAGCACACCCATTTCCCTATATCTCAAACTTGGCTCTCAATTTGGCGGTGATTGCACTTGACCCACGCACTCAAGAGCAACGATTTGCTCGCGTCAAGATTCCGCCAACCCTCCCAAGATTTTTGCAGTTGCCCGACAGCAACAGGTTTGTGTTGCTCGAAGATGTGGTGAGTGCCAATTTGGGTCGTCTTTTTCAGGGAATGAAAATCGAACAGTGTCACACATTTAGAGTGTCTCGCAATGCCGACCTTTCGGTTGACGACGAAGACGCCGAAGACTTGCTGGCAGCTGTCGAGATGGAATTGCGTCGTCGTCGCTTTGGCCGTGCTGTGCGTCTTGAGGTCTCCAACGGAATGTCTCAAGAAGTACTCGACCTATTAATAGACGAACTCGAACTCGAAGCAGGCGATGTCACTGTGCATCATGCCCCAGTTGGCTTGAGTGCGTTAATGCAACTCTCCAATCTCAATTTGCCTGATTTGCGATTTAAGCCTTGGCCAGCACTTACTGCAGGTCGCTTGGCAGCAGCAGAGGAGAGCGAACGATCAATCTTCAGTGTGATTCGCGAGCGTCAACTGCTTGTGCATCATCCGCACGAGTCATTTATTTCATCTGTTGAAGAGTTTGTGAAACAAGCAGCGCTTGACCCGCTTGTGCAATCGATCAAGATGACCTTGTACCGCACATCTGGTGACAGCTCAATTGCACGACACCTCATCCGTGCTGCAGAGATGGGCAAACAAGTTGCGGTTGTAATTGAGTTGAAGGCTCGTTTTGACGAGGCCCGCAACATGTCGTGGGCAAAAGAACTTGAGTACGCAGGTGTGCATGTGACGTACGGTCTTGTGGGCCTCAAGACACATGCCAAATGCATCTTGGTAGTGCGCAACGACCCAGACAAAATGCGCCGGTATGTACACATGGGCACAGGCAACTACAACTCGACGACGGCGCGCATCTACGAAGACATCGGATTTTTTACCTGCGAAGATGCAATTGGTTCGGATGTCACCGAGTTGTTCAACTATTTGACTGGCTATGGTCACGAACCCGATTATCAAACATTGCTCGTGGCGCCACACCGACTGCGTAACGGCATTATTGACCTCATAGATAAAGAGGCAACGTTTGGCGTTGATGGTCGCATCACGATGAAGCTCAACTCGATTTCGGATAAGGCAGTGATTGAAGCGTTGTATCGGGCCAGCGGCGCAGGTGTGCAGATACAGATCATCGTTCGGGGCATTTGCTGCCTTCGCGCCGGTGTGAAAGATATGTCCGAAAATATTCGGGTTCGATCAATTCTTGGTCGGTATCTCGAGCATTCGCGCATCTACCGTTTTGAGCACGGTTATGACAACAACGAACCATTGCACCTCATTGGCTCAGCCGACATGATGGGTCGCAATTTGGACGGTCGAGTGGAGGCATTGGTGCCACTCACTCACCCCAAGCATCGAATGTGGCTCGACAAAGTACTTGGATACCTGGTTGATGACGAAGCGGCCCATTTTGACTTGCATGCCGATAATTCGTGGGTACGGACAGGCGCCCCTGGCCTCACCGTTGATGCCCAACGAAAATTGCACGACTGGGTCGTGCAAACCCAAGTCCGATAAAGCGGTTAACTTGTTTGTAATCTGACGTTCAGACGAGTTTTACCTCGTCCGTGTAGGTTTCATGTAGACCAAACTTGTAATTCAGCAAAATTTTGAAAGAAAGTTGACCAATGGACGAATTACGTAAAACGTTTCATCAAGAACTTGATGCCATTCGTGACCAAGTAATTCGACTTGGAGCCTCGGTAATTGAAGCGATACCTCGAGCAACTGCAGTGTTGCTCAGTGGCGACCTCGAAGGTGCCGACTATCTCGTTCAGGGTGACGACGAAATTGACGCAAGAGCAGTTGACATTGAAGACCAGTGTTTTCAGCAACTCGCTCTGCAGGCTCCAGTTGCAGGAGACTTGCGACAGTTGGTCTCGATTATCAAAATCACGGGCGAACTTGAGCGTTCCGCCGATTTGGCAGTCAACATCTGCAAAGGTGCGCGACGCATTTATGGTCACAACATTGATCCTGTGTTGCGTGGCTTGATCACCAAAATGAGTGAGCAGGCACAACAACTCTTTATCTCGGCAATGGATGCATTTGAGTTGAGTGATGCGCCAAAGGCTGCGGCAATTGACGATATGGACTCTTTCCTAGATGGTTTGCATCGACAATTCATTCAGGAAATTTTCGAATGTCATGCACGCGGCAAAATGGATGTTCAGGTGGCAGTCCAACTAGCCATCATTGGCAGATTCTTCGAGCGCATCGGTGACCACGCTGTCAATGTGGGTGAGCGAACTCAATTCATTCTCACGGGAGTCGTACCAGAGCATCGTGGTGCTGCCCGCTTCAAGGCTCGGCATTCCGGTGACTCGCAATCATCGTCAGATTCTTCGTCGTAGATTTGCAATAGATAAGACATGGCGACCATCTGGTTTGTCACTTGCGTGGTGGTCGCACTTGTCGCAGGCCTAATGCTTGGCAAGACAACGTCGCGCTCTAGTCGCTCTGAAAGCACAGTGAAGAGCGAAGTAATTCCGCGCATAGACGCGACAACACAAGTGGTTGATGAACAGCTACTGAAGGCCTTTGATCTTCTGCCAATCGGAGTGGTGATTAGCCGCGGACCAAATAGTGATCTACTTCGAAATCGAATTGCTACAGAGATGACCGGTGTTCGCCATATTGACATATTGGTCGACGAGGCTGTTGTCGGGCTTGTAAAAGAAACGATTGACGTTGGTGAACAAAATAAATCGATGCAAGTTGCCGGTCCACCCGATCGTTTCTTCCAATTAAATTCGCAGCGCTTAAATAATGATGGCGTAGTTGTGACGATTGAAGACACCACCGATCGAGTTCGTATTGATACTGTTCGCACAGATTTTGTTGCCAACTTGAGTCATGAATTGAAAACCCCAATCGGCGGAATCGCCGCTCTTGGTGACACCATGATGGACGAAACCGACCCCGCGGTGATGAAGCAATTGGCCGAACGAATCGTTCGCGAGTCATTTCGCATGGCGGGCATAGTTAACGACCTACTCGATCTTTCACGAATTGAATTTGGGCGTTCAACCGATTGGGAGCGCATCGAGATGAACGGCGTAATCAAAGAGGTTGTCGCACTTGCGCAAGACAGTTCTCGTCGCCACCAAGTTGAACTGGTAGTGAGCGGTAATTTCGCTGCAGAGGTTTTTGGAGATCGAAGTCAACTTGTTTCTGCATTTTCAAATCTTGTGGAAAATGCAATTAAGTACAGTGACGCAGATCGACTTGTCAAAATTGTTGGTGATGTAAAGGATGACGATATGAGCATCGCCATCGTCGATCAAGGTCTAGGAATTGCTCCGAAGGACCATGAACGAATTTTTGAACGCTTCTATCGCGTGGATAGAGCGCGCAGTCGCTCAACAGGAGGCACTGGTCTTGGCTTGTCAATCGTGCGACACGTTGTTGACAACCATGGAGGAAAGATTGAAGTGAAGTCGAATGAAGGCGAAGGCGCCACATTTACAGTTGTATTACCCCGCCCAAAAAACTTGATTGACCAAAAGGATTGAACATGAATCAGCCAACCGAATTGCCAATGGTGTTTGTTGTAGAAGACGAAGAGTCGTTTATCGAGGCTCTCGACATTGGTTTGAAGCGCGAAGGGTTTCGGGTCACTGTGGCCAAGGATGGGGCAGAAGCCCTGACAATGTTTGACAAAATAAATCCAGACATCATTTTGCTGGACGTGATGTTGCCCAAGGTTTCGGGAACTGATGTGTGTCGCGAGATCCGCAAGAAGAGCCAAGTGCCGATCATTATGGTTTCTGCAAAAGGGTCAGAGATCGACACCGTCATCGGTCTTGAAGTGGGTGCCGACGACTACATCGTGAAGCCCTATCGACTGCGCGAACTTGTTGCGCGTATTCGTGCTGCACTGCGCCGCAGTTCACTGACTCCAACCGAGATAGACGAAGTTGGCATTGGCACGGTCTCAATCGGTGATGTGGCGATTGATCCAGAGCAGCACGTGGTGACTGTTCGCGGCGTAGTGACAAAATTGCCACTCAAGGAATTTGAATTGTTGTATGTGCTAGTTGCTAATGCTGGTCGCGTGATGACTCGTGAAACATTGATTGACCGAGTCTGGGGCACAGATTATTACGGCGACACGAAAACTCTTGACGTACACATCAAGCGCTTGCGCAGCAAGATTGAATCGGAGCCAGCCAACCCAACACGGTTGGTCACCATCCGTGGCCTTGGCTACAAATATGAGAAAATGAGCGCATAGCAACACCACACAGACATACGGGCCTCGCGCCAGTGAGCCCCCTGACGCGGTTATCGCGAGTGCATGTGTTGATGGTGGTTGGCGAGGCTGCACTTGCGGTCTCGTTAGCGGACTCGCTGTTTTTGTCAATCAGCCCTGACGCGGCGCGTTCAAAAGTACTTTTATTCTTGGCGATCAGCCTTGCGCCATTTGCAGTGCTCGCTCCAATCATTGGGCCATATCTCGATCGCTTACCCGGCGGCCGACGCATCACGGTGTGCTTGGTGGGTGCATTGCGCGCGATGGTGTTGGTAGCGATGATGAAGTGGCTGAACTCACTCGCTCTGTTTCCGCTGGCTTTTCTTTCACTCGTGCTGGCCAAGACATATGGAGTTTCGCGATCGGCGATTATGCCAACGGTTGTTGATGGCGACGAGCAATTGATGGCGGCAAATGGAAAACTTGGGCGCCTCACCAGTGTTGTTGGCTTTCTTGGTGGCGCACCAGCAATGGTGTTGCAACTCGTTGACAACAGATTGTCGCTTGGGTTATCGGCTTGTGCGTTTGCTGGTGCCGGTATTGCCGCGCTTGCACTGCCACGACATGTGGCAGCGGCTCCCAACACGATGCAAGAAATCGAGAAGCACGAGCTTCATGAACCTGAGGTTCGTCAAGCCGCTTTTGTGATGCTGGTGCTACGCGCGTCTGTTGGTTTTATGTTCTTTCATTTAGCCTTTTGGTTGCGCGATCAAAAAGCAGGCACTGCGTGGTTTGGGTTGGCAGTTGCAGTTTGTTCGCTCAGCACATTTGCAGCCAATGCTGTTGGCCCAGTGTTGCGCCGGCGCATTCACGAACAACGCATGCTCAAATTGTGTGTCGCAAGTGTTTGCCTTGGCGGAGTTGTGGCAGGATATTTCGGCGGCATCACTGCAGGAATTATTTTTGCCGGAGTTGTAAACGGTGTTGGCTCTATTGGTCGGCTTGCATTTGAGTCGACAGTGCAATCTAAAGCACCAGATGCAAACCGTGCGCGCACATTTGTACGATACGAAACGCGCAATCAAATCGCGTGGGTGGTGGCTGGTCTGCTTGCTGTCATCGCAACTCCGCCAGGAGCGGTTGGCTTTTTAATTGTTGGCGTTGGGTCGGCGGCAGTGTGGATGTTATTTGTCTTGCAACTCAATGCGAGCAAGCCACAGACCAGGCGCATCTAGTTCGTTGGGGGTAGGCAAGTTGCCTGCCCGGGTAAAGAGCTGAGACAGGCCATCATGCCCGGCACGCTCGGTGACGCCGGCGGCAAAGGCATGCCCGCGTTCGACTTGCTGGCGGGTAAGTCGTAAACCCAGCAGTTGCTCGACAAAAGAGTCGTGGGGCGCAGATTCAACTCGTCGTCTGCGAACTGCTTCAGCGATCTGCTCGCCTCCGCCCAATACCAGGGCAGAAATTGCGTCAACACTGTGGTCGATGTAGCCGATCACGGAAGCGATCATTGCATCCAGCACGGGAGCCTGGCGTTCTTGTTCGGGCGAGCGAACCGCACCCAAAATAATGGTTGGGTCGGTAAGAAATTTTTGCATCATGGCCATCGGGTCGGTGGTGCCGAGGTCCATTGTCGAAAGCCTCTCCATGAGTGCGTTTGGATTTGGGCGAAAGCCGGCAATGTATTTGCTGATCTGCTGATTGATTGAGTCACGAACATGATCGACGCTGAGCACTGCATGTGAAGTGAGTTCGTGGATCAACACCCACATGCGCATGTCGTCGACTGCAATGCTCCAGTCATTTGCAAATTGCTCGACGTTGCTTGCAACAAGAAGAAGTTGGTTGCGCGGTTCGCGTGGAATCGGCAAGTCGTATTGTCCAAATGCTCGTAGCGAGAGTTGCCCGATCATTGATCCGATTGACATTCCCATCATCGCCGGCGCCATCATTTTGTTGAGGGACGACAGCATTGCGGCGATCTGGTCGGTTTCGATATCACTCTCGACATCGAGATCGTTGCCAGGTTGCGTTGCTTCAACATTTGGGTTGCTTAAGGCGGCTGCGAGTTGGGTGAAGAGCGGCTTGTACGACTCGAGTGTGTGGTGCACCCAAGTGGAGTGATTGGTGACGACGATGTTGGGAAGTGCAGTGCCTGAGCCGCCACTAGTGCAAGTAGTTAAGCCGGTGTAGTTGCGCACATGCATGTCGGCAATTGGTGCAAGTTGCTCGAGGCTCACTCGAGACGATGGATCGACGTTGGCCTCGGTATTGGTGCCATTCGTTGCAGTCGAGATGGCTACTTGTCGCGCGACGTCCCACTGCAGCGGACCTTGGCCAGCCATTGCCTTTGCAAGGTCACCAAAAAGTGGGATTCCACTGAATGGTTGTTCGTTGGGATCGTTACTCACTGACCTAGAGCCTATTAAAACTTTAAACTAATAGACCATCCACAACCTCGGGTACGCTGAAAGTGATGTCACACAAAGAAATCTCTCAAGACAGCAACGTGTGGCTTGAAATCACTGCTACGAAACTTGATGTTGGTGCGGTGTACGACTGGTCGGTTACCGATTCGTGTGGCGCCGTGGTGGTGTTTTCGGGCACTGTGCGCAATCATTCTGAGGGTCGCACTGGCGTGCACACCTTGAGTTACGAAGCATTCCTGGAAGAAGTCATTCCGAAGTGTCGAGAAATCGTCGCCGAAATGAAAAACCAGTGGAGCGACTTGGGCAGAATTGCGCTCATTCACCGAGTTGGCGATCTCAAGCTTGGTGAGTCGTCGGTACTTGTTGTTGTCTCTGCTCCGCATCGACCCGAAGCATTTGAAGCAGCAAGATTTGGTATCGACGCCTTGAAAGCAACAGTGCCAATTTGGAAACGTGAAGCATGGGCAACGGGAAGTGATTGGGCACTTGGTGCGCAACATGTAACAACTGTTGATCAAGTTATGAAAAGCACTAAACAATGATCGCGGTTTCAAGTTTTTCGTTGCTGTTTGCAACCATCTCGGTGGTCTCTGCTGCAACTCTTGTGGTGCTGATGTTGCAAGAGAGCCGCAATGCAACTCGCAACAATGGAATGGTGGCATTCCGTCGCCACTTAGACGCACTTTCCGATGACTCGCGCGCACACGTGCGCCAGCAATTACAAGATCATTCCAAGAAACACGACAGAAGGTAAACCGAAGTGGCACGCGACCTAGCAATTGACCTCGGCACCGCAAACACCCTTGTGTATATGGAGGGTCGTGGCATTGTTATTAACGAACCTTCTGTGATCGCAGTCAATAAGCGCACTGGAGAGGTGCTCGCAACTGGTCAAGAAGCATGGAGCATGATTGGTCGCACTCCTGGGTACATCGTTGCGGTACGCCCGTTGCGTGGTGGCGCAATTACCGACTTTGAGATCACCGAAAAAATGATCAGGTTGTTATTGCAGCGCGCAGGTGTCTCACGATTTTCACGACCCAAGGTTCTGATTTGCGTGCCTTCGGCCATTACCGAAGTTGAAAGACGTGCAGTTACCGATGCAACACGACGTGCAGGTGCAGCCGACGCACAGTTGCTTGAACAACCAATGGCAGCAGCCATCGGCGCTGATTTGCCGATCAATGAACCTGTAGGCAACCTTGTTATCGACATTGGTGGCGGTACTACAGAGACTGCAGTGATCAGCCTCGGTGGAATTGTTGCACTTGAAGCAGTTCGCGTTGGAAGTTTTGATATTGATGCTGCGATTCAGTCATATGTGCGGCGCGAACATGGTCTTGCAATCGGTGAGCGCACTGCAGAAGAGATCAAGATCTCGATCGGTAGCGCAATGGCAACACCAGAGGATCGCGATGCCGAAGTGCGTGGTCGCGATCTTGTGTCTGGACTGCCAAAGACGGTGGTGTTGACATCGAGCGAAATTCGCGTTGCGATTGATGATGTCGTAACACAGATGGTCAACTCGGTCGTTCGATGCCTTGCAGCGGCACCACCAGAATTGTCGCAAGATTTTCTCACTCGTGGTATGTATTTGGTTGGCGGTGGCTCAATGTTGCGCGGTTTAGCGCGGCGAATTGAGCGTGATACGCAAGTACCTGTCAACATGTCGACTGAGCCGCTTGAAGCAGTGGTGCTTGGTGCCGGTCACTGCGTTGAAAACTTTGCAGCCCTTCGCGGGTTGTTCATGGATTCACGCCGCTAGACGAGGCGTGCAAGACCTTCTTGCACAACCGTGACAACAAGTTTTCCATCGCGGGTAAAAATATGCCCTTCGGCCATGCCACGCGAGTTGGATGTGGAGATGGACGACTGCTGATAGAGCAACCAATCGTCGGCGCGAAACTCGCGATGAAACCACATTGCATGGTCGAGGCTGGCGAGTTGTAGCGATCCATCGGCAAGTGATCGACCATGGGGCAGGAGGGCAGAGTCGAGCAACGTCATGTCGCTTGCGTAGGTAACGATGCACGCATGCAACACGTTGTCGTCCGGAAGTTTTCCGTCGGTGCGAAACCAAACTCGTTGGCCAGGCTGCGGGTTTCCTCTGCGCGTAAATGGATTGCCATCGACGTAACGCATGTCGATCGGACGTGGTCTGTCATACCAGTCACCAAGTTTTTCTTTGTACGGTTCCATTAAGGCTTTAAAATCGGGCAACGAGTCTGGATCGGGAACATCAGTTGGCATTGCAATCTGATGCTCGAGCCCAGGCTCTGTCTTTTGAAAACTGGCCTGCACATTAAAAATTGCCTTGCCATGCTGAATCGCAACTACGCGTCGCGTCGAGAAACTTTTGCCGTCCCGAATGCGGTCAACCTCATACAAGATCGGCACACCGGGGTCGCCAGAACGCAAAAAATATGCGTGCAGCGAATGCACCATGCGGCCTGGCTCGTCGATCGTGCGAGCCGCAGCCACGAGAGCCTGTCCAGCCACCTGACCACCAAAGACCCGTTGGCGATTTTCGTTCGGTGATTGACCACGAAAGATATTGACTTCAATGGTCTCGAGGTCGAGCAATGTAATGAGGTCTTGAAGGGGTTTGCTCACCCTTCCATAATGCCAGCAATAGGTCGGGTGTGTGTGTCCGACTAGCGTGACTTTCTATGACAAGTACGAATACTGCTTCAACATCATCAAATCCTCTTGCATTTCCCGCCGGATTTACCTGGGGAACTGCAACTGCTGCCCACCAGGTGGAAGGCAACAACTGGAATAACGATTGGTGGGATTGGGAGCATCGTGTTGGCACGCGTGTAAAAGAGCCAAGCGGCGACACCTGTGATCACTACAACCTGTATCCACAAGACATTGCGATGCTGGCCAAGTTGGGCTTTGATAATTATCGGTTCAGTGTCGAATGGAGTCGCATCGAGCCAGAAGACGGCGAGTTTTCGCAAGCAGAGATCAATCATTACCGAAAGGTTTTGGAAGCGTGCCACGAACACAACATCACGCCTGTCGTGACGTTGCATCACTTCACTACTCCTCGCTGGGTCGCAGCACGCGGTGGATGGGTTGATGATGCCACTGCAGATTTGTTTGCTCGTTTTTCGGAAAAAGTAGCGAAGTCTTTGGGTGATGGAGTGGGCAAGTGGTGCACCATTAACGAACCGAACATGGTTTCGACCATTGGGTATTTGCTTGGAGAGTTTCCACCGGGCACAAAGTCTCGGGATGCTCGTGCCAAAGCAAACGAAGTGTTCTGTCAGGCACACATCAAAGCGCGTGACGCAGTCAAGTCAATTTCAAGCGCTCCACTCGGTATCACCTTGGCGATGCAGGAGTACACCATCAATGTTGATGACGAGTCACATCGTGCAGCCGCGGAGGGGAAACGCGATATGGCATGGGATGGTCTTGAGGACTGCTTTTTGGAAGTGGCTAAAGGAGACGACTATTTCGGTGTGCAGACGTACACGCGTGAGCGTTTCAATCAAGACGGCCGCATTCTGCCCGATGCGGATATGCGCACAACAATCATGGGTTATGAATTTCGTCCGCAAGCGCTAGAGGCATGCATTCGTCGTGCGTGGGATAAGACGGGGCATGTGCCAATCATCGTCACGGAAAACGGCATTGCAACAAGCGATGATGCCGAACGAATTGAGTATGTGCATGGCGCACTTGAGGGCGTGCTCAACTGCATCCAGGACGGAATTGACATTCGTGGCTATACGTATTGGAGCCTGATGGACAATTTTGAGTGGATGTATGGATACGGACCGACATTTGGAATTGTTGCAGTCGATTGGAAGACACAGGTACGTACACCTCGACCAAGTGCATCTTGGCTTGGACGTATTGCTCGCGGCAACGCATTGCTTCCGCGTAACGCGTAACGCGTAACGCGTAACGAATAACGAGTAACGAGTAATTTTTCACGTGACCAAACTGAGCGGCGAACGACGCACAATTGCCCTTGAGACAACTGGATTTATGCCAGAGGTTGAGGGTGATGCGCTATTTGTTGCAGCACTAGCTGCGGGAAAATCTTGCCCTGGCATGCCAATGGTTGAAATTGGATCGTATTGTGGGCGAAGCACCGTGTGGTTTGGTGCAGCAGCCGAAGCCTGCAACACCGTGCTGTTTGCAGTTGATCACCACGGTGGGTCTGAAGAAAATCAAATTGGTTGGGAGTGGCACGATCCAACATTGGTTGACGCGACTACGGGTCGACTCAATACCCTGCCACATTTTGAAAAAACAATGAGTCGTGCAGGGCTCAGCGACTTGGTGCGCACTGTTGTTGGAGACTCACCGACAATTGCAAGTACATGGACGCAAGAGATTGCAATCTGTTTTATCGATGGCGGCCACGCCCGAGATGTAGCGGCAAGCGATTATGCAGCGTGGCACAGGCACATTGCGGTTGGTGGCATCTTGGCAATCCATGATGTGTTTACAGACCCTGCACTTGGTGGTCAGGCTCCCTATGAAGAGATTTATCTAGCAGCAATAAACAGCGGCAAGTTTGTAGAGGTGAGTGCAACGGGTTCGCTGCGTGTGCTCACACGCGTGAAATAAAAAACGCGAGAACTAAAAACAAACAAGAAATCTAGAAAGTATTAGTCAAGCACAGTTGATGCGCCAAAGATCTTGCTCGCTGCAGTATCGCCACTGATCGCATTTGCAGCCAAGATCACTGCAGCACCCGTGTATGCACTGCATTCGTCGGCAGGAAACACAATGCGATCCGGATAAACAATGCCTGTGAGGTAAGCGCCGCTCTCGGTACGGTGTGCATTTGTCCACGACAACAATTGCTTTGCGGTGTAAATGTCGCCAATGGCTGAGTGGGCGAGCGAGCATTCTGCTGTTTCGGCAGCCGTTACCCAATCTTCGTCATTAACGCAGCGCACGCCACGTGACGGAATCACAAACTCATCCCACTGCATCGCGATGCGAGTCTTGGCTTCGGTGCCTGTGAGCGCACCCGTAAGCACGGGGTAGTACCAGTCCATTGCCCAGCGAAGTTTTGGCTCGAAGGCATCGAGGTTGGTGTTGATGATCTCATCAATTGCGTCGGCTGCAGCGCGCCACTCGGGTTGCGAGTCACCAACTATTGCTCCGATGTTTGCAGCACAATGCAACGCGTGGCGGATTGACGAACAGCCAGTGAGCAGCGCATAGTCCCACGGATTGGCGTTGACTTCGCGAGCCCACAAGATAGTGCCGTCTGGGCGGCGCATTGCCAACACCCATTCCATTGCGCGCTTGACCGCCGGCCACATGCTGGCAACAAATTGCTTATCGTTGGTGCTCATCCAGTGGTGCCACACACCTGTGCCGATGTATGCGCACACATTGGTGTCGAGCTTGGTTTCTTCAACCGATCCGTCTGGCAAGTAGTAGTTAAACCAACTGCCGTCTTGGCGTTGCACTGAAGTGAGCCACTCATAGGCGCGTTGAGCATGATCGTGCAGGCCCATCACGTCGAGCGCCATTGCAGTTTCAACGTGATTCCACGGGTCGCAGTGCCCACCAACAAACCATGGGATCATGCCATTTGAGAGTTGCAATGATGCGATTGAGTTAGCCGTTGCGCGTAACTCTTCTTGGGTGATTACGTCATCGAGATGATTGCCGAGATTGTTATTTGGCATTGTGCACCGGTTTCATTGAGTACACCACATAACTTTTGCCAAGAACAGGCGCAAGCACTTGCTCGGCCACCTGTGTCACTTTTGGTTTAGAAATGATGTCCCACTCTAAAAACTTTTTGTAAGCGTTAACCATGCGGTTGTCTTCGCGTGCAGGGCCAACAGCGCAGCGCAGCCACCAATATGGCGAGTGCAATCCGTGGGCGCGATGCTGCCCAACGACGCGCAAACCAGCTGCACGCAACTTTGCTTTGAGTTCGGTGCCACTGTAAATGCGCACGTGGCCACCAACAACAAACGGTGCGTGGTATTCATCCGACAACATCCAGTTGATCTTCTCGGGAAACCACGAAGGCACTGTGGCGCCAAGTGTGCCACCAGGCTTGAGCACGCGAGCGAGTTCGCTCAGTGCAGCCACATCGTTTTGAATGTGCTCGAGCACCTCAGAAGTCACAATGCAATCAAATGAGTTGTCGGCAAAAGGTAAGCACGTAGCATCGCCGCGCAAAATACCCACGAGGTTTTCTGCTTTGATCTCGCCGGCTTCATACATGGCACTAAAGGTTGCGCGCATGGCAACTACTTCGTCTTGGGCGTAGTCGAGTGCAACAACTTGTGCGCCAAGGCGTGCAGCTTCAAATGCATGCCGACCGAAACCTGCTCCGGCATCGAGAAACAGCGTGCCAGGACCTATGGAAAGTTCGCTGAAGCGCACGGTGAGCATTGGCTATTTGCTCTCCCGTTGTTGAAGTTTTTTGACGTTATGTGGCATCGAAAGCACTTCTTTGTATTGCTCAACTGTGAGTGCCGCGCAATGGCGCCAACTCCAGCGCTCGACTACGCGGGCTCTGCCTGCAGCACCAATGCGATCTCGTAATTCTTTGTTGTCAAGACCGCGACGAATGGTTGCGGCCAAGGCTTCTGCGTCGCCTGCTGGGCATGACAACACGGTGTCGTTGTCGACGCCTGTCACTTCGGGAAGCGCGCCACCAGTTGTGGCAACCAAACATGTGCCTGTGGCCATTGCTTCGATAGCAGGAAGGCTAAAACCCTCGTACAAACTTGGCACCACGGCGAGCTCGGCTTCTGCATACAACTCAACAATGCGTTCGTCGGTTACTCCCGAGACGTGGGTGATGCAATCTTCTAGACCGAGTGCACGAATGAGGTCGGCATTGGCGCCTTCGCGTGGCTTACCAATAATGGTCAGGTGCACTTCGCGCTCTGTGCGCAACTTGGCAAGAGCCTCGAGCAAATATGAAAGTCCTTTGAGAGCAACGTCGGCTGATGCAGTCGTGATCATGTGTCCTGGTTTGCGTTGCACCGCCGGCTTTGGAGAAAACAATTCGTGATCAACACCAACTGGAACGAGGCGCATGCGATCGAGTGAAACTTTCATGTCGGTATGAATGTCGTCAATCGAGTTTTTGCTGACAACAACTACGCGAGGCATCTTGCTGGCAACTTTGCCCTGCATCTCAACAAACGAATACCAGCGACCGATGGCTTTGCGTTTCCACCAGGTTGGTGTGTGCTCCATCTCGAGCTTGCGATCTTTGGTGATGGGGTGGTGCAGAGTCACGATTGTTGGAATAATTTTTTCGATCTTGAGAATGCCGTAACCGAGACACTGATTGTCGTGCACGATGTCAAAATCGTTGACGCGTGTTTTGAGCGCGCGGTGTGCTCGGATGCTGAATGAGCGTGGTTCGCCAAACGTGCCTTTGAGAAACTGGGCTGACTCAACGAAGTTCGGCCAGTCATTGATTTCCCAATATGCAGGGAAGCGGCCGGGGTGGGCATCATTAAAAATGTCGAGGCTTGGTAATTGATGCAGTTGCACTCGCGGATCAAGAATTGGGTATGGCTGTCCGCCAAACACTTCGACATGATGACCGAGATCGACAAGTGCTTTGGTGAGATGCCGCGTGTACACGCCCTGGCCACCAACGTGGGGCTTGCCGCGGTATGTCAGATAAGCAATACGCAACGGGCCGTTGGGGTCGAACGGCGTTGACATAGCCGTATCACTCTACCTAGGGGTAACCAAGTGCAGTCATCTGGAAATAGCGCATTAGTGGTCGGTTGGGGGATACCACCAAGGGTTCGGAGTTGAGTCCGTTTGGTGGACCCGATTGCGGTTCGACACAGATTGCATGCGACGGCTCGTTGTACACGACCCAGTGGCTGCAGTCGCTGTCGAGGCGAACAACAAGTCCGTTGTCATACTTCAGCAATGGTGCTGCAACGATGTCGGCAAAGCAGTCGTCAAGTGGTCTATGCATCACGTTGTGTTGTTGAGTACTGCGCATGTTTGCAATACCGTCGTTGTCGCGCACGTACATTGTTTTAAATTCGGCTTCAAGTTGCACGGGGCGCACAAACCACGGGTGCCAACCAACTTGTGCGGGCATCGCAATTGTTTCATCGTTGTGCTCAGTTGCGTGCACGCTGAGTTGCATGTTTACCGAGGTTGAGTCGACGCTGATGCGATGTTCGACCCACCCTGCACGAGGCCAGCGATGATCGAGATCAACTCGCAGCGTTGCACTTGTTGGCGAAGTAGAGACCACTTGCCACACAGCGTCATGCACAAGACCGTGAATTGCGTGGGGTGCAGAGTTGATAGGCAACTGCACTCGCGTGCCTTGGTATTCAAAAACTCCGTTGCGTGTGCGACCAGCCCACGGAGCCATTGGGTAACAACCCCACGACAACGAATCGTTCTTTGTGTGCTGCACCAACAATTCGGTTTCACCAAACTGCATGCTCGACAGACGTGATCCGTGTTCGACATCAACGACGACTGCAACATTGCCAGACGAAAGCGTGATCAGGTTGTTGTTGCTCATGCTCGGGTTGTGCGCCGACTAGCAATCAGCAGCGCAAGTAACGCAGCGATCATCGCCGCAATAATTGGCATGTCGCCAAGATGCGAATAGATGGTGCGGCCAGAACGAAGTTGCACTTGGCGGGTGATCACGTGCTGTTTGCTCACACCCGTGCGATCAAGTACCTGTCCACTTGGCGAGATAAACGCAGAAAAACCTGTGGGTGAAACCTGCACCAACCAGCGCCCAGTTTCTAATGCGCGCAAACGAGACGAAGCAATCTGTTGAGTTTGCAAAATTGTGCCGGTGTAACTCGAGCCATTTGTTGGGTTTACCAACAACGTTGCACCTCGTTCAACACCTTCGTTGGCGCGTCCGGCAAAAAAGACTTCCCACGAAATAACAACTGCAATGGTGGTGTCTTTAGCGCGCAGTATTGCCGTGTCGTGACCTGCCATTGCATCGCGAGGAATTCTGTCGACAGGTGCACCAACGGCTTCGAGTATCCCGCGCATCGGCACAAACTCACCAAATGGCACTCGTCGCACTTTGTCGTAACGATCTCCAAGCGATCCGTCAGTATTCACTACGACTTGAGCGTTGGTAAAGAATCTGTTGTCGAGATCTTCGGTGATGCCAACAAGAAATGGTGCATTGAGCCGAGATGCTTCGGCAGTCACCTCTGCGCGTTCGACACTTGATGAAAAGCTGCTCACATCAATGACGTTTTCTGGCCAGATGACTAAGTCCAAGTGCTTGTCGGACTCGGTGGAGCCAGCAGTAATGGTTCGAGTTGCATCCAAGTGCCGAACAACTACGTCGCGACTATTGGTGTTGATTGCCAATGTTCCTTGCGGGCCACCACCTTGCACTGCTGCAATGTTGAGTGATCGACCAATGTCGTGTCCATGCGGGGCCAGCGAACCAACAACCAGCACCGTTGCGACGAGTGCAACTAGTGCTGCGCGCCTTGGCAATGTGGTGCTGCGAAGTTGCGAAAGTAAAAACCCAATCTGCAAGACCAGATAGGTGAGCAAGAGTGGGCCACCCACGCGCACAATCGTGGCGATTGGAGATGCGGCTTGAGCGATGGCCAGCGTTGCAAGTGGCACGCCACCAAACGGAAATGAAAATCGCAACGCTTCGGCAAGTGTGTGAGCCAGCGGACCAACTATTGCTCGATGTCGATCGGTAACGGCGCCAGTGATCATCGCTGCGATGCCATGCAGTGAAGAAAACAGCAATGCTGCAATCACGTATCCCGGCGCTGTAAGAAACCACATCCATGCCATGCCCGGTGCAAGCCATGCAAGTGCAAACAGTGTGCCAAACAAAAATCGGGCGCGCGCATTGCTTGGTCGAATCGTTGCAAATACTGCCACGCCCACGTAAGTGAGCGGCCACCAACCCCACGGTGGAAGGCTGAACGCAACAAGCAACCCCGCAACAATTGCAACAAGGTTTTGCTTTTTCATCAGATTAAATTAGTTCAGTTCATTGAGTGCGCGAGATGCTGCGCGTTGACCATCGCTAATGCACGCAGGAATACCGATGCCTCGGTAACTTGCGCCAGCCAACACAACGCCAGGTGACGATGCGTGCAATTGTTTGTCGAGTGTCTCAACTCTGGATACATGGCCTGGTCGGTATTGGGGAAACGATTCGATCCATCTTGTGAAGCGCATGTTGGTAGGAGTCGCGTCAAAACCCAGATGTAAACGCAAATCGCGTAGCGCAACTTCAAGCAAAGCCTTGTCGTCAAGGTGATGCATGGGTGCACCGTCGCGTCCCAGCGAAACACGCAAGACCATGTCGTCTTGCGGGGTTTTCCAGTGCGCCCATTTGTTTGACCCAAACGAAACCGCAGTGACGCCACTCTGTGCGGGCTTGGGCACAAGATAACCAGTGCCAGTGAGATGTTGTGGCCATTGCGAGCGCGAGATTGTCATTGCGATCATGATCACGGAGGCGTGCTCAAAAGTGGCAAGTTGTTTGGACGCTTCGCTGTTGAGTTGCTCAACAAGTGCTGCAGTGTGTCGTGCAGGACTCGCCAAAATAATTGCGTCTGCTTGCAATGATTCGTTTTCAAGATGCACTACATACGAGCGACCGTTGGGCTCGATACTGCGCACTGAAGATGAAAGCATGACGCGCGCTCCGTCTTCGACAATTCGGTCGCACACCGCGTTGGTAAGCGTGCTCATGCCACTCGTTGGTGTAGCAAAAACTGGGCCGCCACTTGTGCGTTGTTGCAGTGCACTGCGCGCCGCGCGCATGAGGGCTGTTGGTTGTGCCAAGAGCTCTGCTACTTGGGGCATGCCTTGCACACTGAAGTTGTCGGTGTCGGTTGCATAGATGCTTCCAACAAGTGGGTCGACAAGACGCTCAAGTACTTCGTTGCCGCAACGGCTGCGAATTGCTGTGCCCAACGAGTCGGTTGATCGACCAATTGAGCGGGGAAGAAATGGCTCAACAGACGCTCGCAATTTGCCAGAGGTGGTGAGTAGTTGCGTGTTCCAGATTGCCTTGTGCGAACCAGGCACACCAAGCATGGTGCCTGCAGGAATTGCGTGCATCGTGTTGTTCCAGATGTAGGCATGATTGGCTGCGGGCGAAGTAAGACGATGATCAAGACCAACTGCCGAGCAAAGTTTCATTGCCGACGGTGTGCGTGTCAAAAATGCGTCAGCCGATTCGTCCACCGAGTCGAGCCCAGCAAATGGTGATGCCTGAATGATGCCGCCAATGCGGTGGGCTGCATCAACAATGGTGACCCGAGGTGGGTGGGGTTGCTGCAGCAATTGGTGCGCTGCTGCAAGACCAGTGATGCCTGCGCCAACAATGACGACGTGCCGATCGCTGAAGTTTTGAGCAGCAGTCGCATTACTCATTGACATGTGATGTTTCTCTACGATGCGCTGATCACGCGTTGCGCAAGAGCGCTCATCACTGTTGCATCATCATTGACACACGCCGTGCGACTAAAGCTCAACCCAAGCTTGTCAGCATGTCGTGCCGCTTCAATATCAAGGTCGTACAGCACCTCTAAGTGATCAGCCACAAATCCAACTGCGCTCACCAACACCCCGTCTGCACTACGTTGTGCCGCAATGTTGTCGATGGCCAGCAAAATGTCTGGACCAATCCATGGCTCTGGCGTTCGGCCGGCAGATTGCCACGCAATGTCCCAATCGCTGTGTTCGACAAGACCAAGTTGTTTGGCTACAGCGATTGCTGTTGTATGCAACTCTGTTGGATATGGGTCGCCTCCATCGATGATGCGCTGTGGTAACGAGTGCGCTGTGAACAACACGCGAGTTCGCTTTGGCATTGCAGCCAACTTTTGTTTCATGTCGGCAGCAATGAAGTTGACAAAGGCTGGCTCAATGGCCCACGAATTGATGCCGACTACTTCTATTCCGTGTGGCTTTGCCGCTTCGGTGGCACGACCAACATATTGTCCAATTGAATATGAAGAAAAGTGTGGTGCCAGCACGAGTGCCACGATTTTTTTGAAACCCTGTTGCGCCAAATCGTCTACCGCTGTTTCGATCATTGGCGCAGCGTGCTTGAGCCCCAACTGCACATGAAACAGACCTGGCTGTAGGGAATCCAACGCTCGTTGCAGTGCATCTCGTTGCGCTTCGGTGCGCGCGGCAAGTGGTGAGATGCCACCAATTGCGTCGTAACGAGCAACCAAGTCTGCAAGTTGTTCTTCGGTTGGTGCACGGCCACGACGAATGTCGGTGTAATAAGGAAGGATCTCTTGTGTGCTGCGCGGAGTGCCGTAGGCCATCAACAACACGGCGGTGCGGTTCATGAACAAGTCCTTTCGTGCACATGTTGCACAACAGCAGCTAACACATCTGGATTCACGCCAGGAGTTACACCATGGCCAAGATTAAAAATGTGGCCAGGATGATTGGCATTGTCGGCGAGCACTGCATCGACGCCCTTCAGCGCAGTTGCAACGTCACTCTGCACAAGCGAGGGATCTAGATTGCCCTGCACAATTGTGTCTTTGCCAAGACGAGCGCGTGCATCCGTAATAGTCGTGCGCCAATCAAGGCCGATCACGGTTGCTCCCGCAGAGTGGATCAACTCGAGTAGGTGATCACATCCAACTCCAAAGTGAATTGATGGTGCATGGGGGTGCGATGCGCGCAACTCACTGATCACATGCGCCGAGTGAGGTAGGACAGCATCGCGATATTGATCGTGCGTCAAATTTCCTGCCCACGAATCAAAGAGTTGATAGGCACTCGCGCCGGCATCGAGCTGGCTACGGATAGAGGCAATCGCATGTTGTGCAAGTCGCTGCATCAAGTTGTGCCACAACTGTGGCTCAGTTGTCATCATCCGTTTAGTGAGGAGATGATCGCGGCTCGGTTTGCCCTCAACTAAATAACTACCAACGGTAAATGGTGCGCCTGCAAAAGCAAGCAGCGGTACTTTGAGTTCGCTTGCCAACATGCGAACTGTTTCAAGTACATACGGTGTGTCTGTCTGCGGCTCAAATTCGCGCAGTCGCTGCAAATCGGACTGCGCTCTAAAGGGTTGTTCGGCAACGGGGCCGGTGCCTGGCGCAACGTCAATTCCAAAACCAACTGCATGTGCGGGCACAACGATGTCGCTGTACAACACTGCAGCATCGACTCCGTATCGAGTGACTGGTTGCAACGTGATGTCGGCGGCAAGTCGTGGCTGTTTGATTGCATCCAAGATGCTGCCTTCGCCACGAATCGCGCGATACTCAGGCAAACTTCGGCCCGCTTGGCGCATAAACCAAACAGGAGTATGCGCAACTCGCTGGCCCGATGCCGCAGCAAGAAATGGGTCGAGTGCCGCGACTTGTGCTGCAGGGCTCATGCCACGAAACGCTATCGCCAGCGTTATTGGTGTCGACGAATTGATCGCTGTTTGTGCGTAACGTCACGCTTTAACAACGCCTCAAGTTTTGCCACCCTGGTGCCAGCAGGTGGGTGAGTCAAAGTTGTAAGCAATGGTCGATGTCGTATGCCAGTTTGATTTTCTTGCGTGTTGACGCTGCGAAGTGCACTCAACAATTCGTGTCCAAAACCCATTTGCGCAGCGCGCGCGTCAGCGCGATACTCCGATGCTCGACCGATGCGATTATTGAGTGCTTGGGCGGTACTGAAACCAGAAAGCAAAAGATATGAAACGGCAGTAAGTAAGGATGTAAGTGCATGCATTACGAAGCGCGCGACAGCGTATCGTTCGATAAATTTCGACATGACGCGCTGAGCAAAATCTCGCAGCCATATACCGAGACGTGCAAGTCCAATAATCGGCAAACTCATCCACTGCGAAATAGTGAGCGCTACGGTGTGTCCGCCCATGTGGTGACTGAGTTCGTGGGCGAGAATTCCAGTGAGTTGATCTTGCCGTAAGTGATCAATCGCGTATGAAGAGACAACGAGTAAATGTCCACCGCATGCAAATGCATTGGTTTCGGCGCTGTCAATGACCGCCAATACAAACCGGTTTGGTGAAAAGTGGTTTGCTTGCGAAACGATGTTCCATGCTGGTCGCAAAGCAAGAAGCTCGTGCGATGTTGGTGGTCTCGCGCCAAGCATTCTGGCAAAGACAAGTCGTTGCACTGGTCGTGAAAAGAGAACCACACCAAAAAGCATCGCCATGCTGGCAAAAAAAATGTATGAAACATCGGAAGTCAAACGCAGCGGCAACCAGATCAAACCAATTGCAACTAACCACACTGGAAGCAATGCCACAACTGGGGCAATAGCTGCAAGTGCCGATGTATCGAGACTGCGACGCGATTGATTCACTCACCTCAGTCAATCAGAACTCGGTGTGAACACCAGCCAACACCGTGAAGGCCTTCGTTGAGGGAGAAGTTAGAGTGGGCTGAGTGATGTCGTCAATGGAGAAATGAGGGAAAAGTGATGGGTGCACAGGTGTTGGCTGGAGCAGAAGCATGGTCGCACAAAGGATCTCGGACAAGCGGTGTCTTGGTGGTTCATGGATTTACGGGTAACCCATCTTCAATGCGCGAAATCGCTGAGCGTTTTGCCGAAGAGGGTTTTCATGTTGAGTTACCGAGATTGGCGGGGCATGGAACATCAGTTGAAGACATGATTCCCACGCGCTGGTCTGACTGGAGTCGCGATGCAGATTTGGCCTATCAAACCCTTGCAGCCCGCTGCACAAAAATAGTTGTGGTGGGTTTGTCAATGGGTGGAGCACTGACGTTGTGGCTCGCAGCACAACATCCAGAGATCGCAGGGATTGTCTGCATTAACCCCGCAGCGCAACCGATGACCGATGAAGTGATTGGAATGATTCAGTCAATGATTGACAGCGGCCAGGAAACGATGGAGTCAATAGGCAGCGATATTGCCGATCCCAATGTCGCCGAAAGTTCGTACGACGCGACACCGATGCGTCCGGCGCTCTCAATGTTTATTGACGGAATTGCACCATTGGCTGCACGCTTCGCAAGCATCAAGACGCCAATGTTGCTCGTGAACTCAATCAATGACCACGTCGTTGCACCCGAGCAAGGCGACTATCTAGTTGCTCATTACGGTGGCAAAGTTGAACGCGTAATGCTTGAAAAGAGTTTTCACGTTGCAACGCAAGATGTTGAAAAAGAAATTGTGATGTCTCGCTCGGTGACGTTCGCCAAGCAGGTCTTGGGCGCGTGAATTTTTTTGCATTCATACCAAGCCCAAGTAGCGGTTCGTTACATCTAGGTCCACTCAAACTCAATGCGTATGGCGCAATGATTGCGCTCGGTGTAATGGCTGCCGTTTGGCTATCTGGTCGGCGTATGGAAAAGCGCGCAATCGGAACGCGCGATGACATGGGCTCAATTGCGATGATCGCTGTACCCGTTGGCATTGTTGGTGCGCGGCTGTATCACGTTGTTACTGACTGGCAACGATTTGAAAACAATCTTGGCGGCATCGTGCAGATATGGAAAGGCGGGCTCGGTATTTGGGGTGGTATCGCATTCGGCACTATGGCAGGAGTGTGGTTTGCAAAGCGCAGAGGATTCTCGATTGGTTTGTTGCTCACATGTGTTGCGCCTGCTCTGCCTCTTGCCCAAGCAATCGGCCGTTGGGGCAACTGGTTCAACCAAGAGTTATTTGGTCGTCCCACTTCGTTGCCGTGGGCACTAGAAGTATCTGCATCAACAGCCAAGGCTGCGGGTTATGCGGCTGGAACTACTTTTCATCCAACATTTTTATATGAATCTTTAGCCTGCGGTGCTTTGTGTTTGGCACTCATTGTTCTCGACAAAAAAGTACCGATGCGACCTGGCAGATTGTTTTGCTTTTATACGGCGGGCTACACGCTGTTTCGTTTTTTCATCGAAGGTATTCGCATCGATGAAGCACATCATGTTGGCGGCTTGCGCCTCAATCAGTGGGTGTCGCTCGCAGTTTTTGGTGTGTCGGTATTTATGATTTTTGCAATGCGGCAGCAAGATCTTCAGGAATCATCGGATTGAAATATTCTCCAGTCGACACCTCGGCTGCAGCGATATAGCGCATCACGCCGTTGCCACGCCATGGTGACACGATCTCAAAGTTGAGCCATGCATCAGCATGTTTCGTTTCATTTGTAGTTGGTCGCTGATTTATCCACAACATGTACGGCACGCGCGCACCGAACAGGGCATCAATTCGCGTGAGCGCATCCACCAACATTGCTGCACATGCATCGCGCTGTTGCGAGTTGAGTTCGCTCAAGCTTCCCACTTGTAAAGACGGCGCGATCTCGAGTGCCACTGGGTACACCGATGCGTATGGCACTGAAGTGCGCCAGCCGTCGTGCTCATACACAAGTCGTTCGTGAGATTGATCTGGTCGCCAACCGTTGCTGAGCCGCGCACTCGTACGCGCTGGAATATGGTCAAACGCATAAATTTGTCCGTGTGGGTGATCAATTGTTGCGCCAACTTCGCGTCCACGATTCTCAAAAATCAATACGTCTTCAACATCTGTGCGTGCGCCTAGTTCGGTTGTTCGTTGCGCCCACAGATCAATCACGCGTCGCACTCCAGTTACACCGAGTCCCGCAAATGATTGATCATGATCGGGGGAATACAGCACGATCTCACAGCGATCATTGGGCATAGGCGGCCAACGATTTGCGAAGTGGTGCGTTTCGTAAGGTTGCGGCGCTTCTAATCCACCGACACAAAACGGACAATCTGTAACGGGCAAATTGGGGCGATTTTGTCGCGAACCAACGACGTGCACAACAGTGCCCGTGCTGGGATCAATGCGCTCATTGCCCGAGCCAGCACGAGTGAGGTTGTGTTGAGTAGCCATGGATCTGCAACTGACGGTACCGTGCGCAGTGGTGTCTACTCAACCAACTCGGCCAATCCTGAAGCACATCGGTGATTCTCACCAGTCGGTGGTGTGCGACGTCTCGGGTGGAGTGCCAACAATTGTGTATTGGGGCGCGGCATTAACCGCGGCTTCGTTAGCAAACATGGATGCAATCGCGACAGCAACTGCGCGTCCAAACATGCCCGGCGTTACCGATGCAATCAATGCGATCTCATTGGTGCCATGTCATGGCGACGGTGCCACGATGCGACCAGGTATCGGAGGGCATCGTCCGGGCGGTCGTCATTGGGCGCCACGGTTTTCATTTGTCAGTTGCGAAGTTGTCGATCAACAATTGATTTCGATTGCGCGAGACGATGTTGCACAACTCGAACTTGCAACGAAACTTGAATGCAATGCATCGGGCACACTTCACGCCAGTGCAACGTTGCGCAATATTGGCAAGTCACGATACTTGCTCACCAATCTGACTATTACGTTGCCTGTCGTCGAGAGCGCAACGCAGTTGCTCACATTCAGCGGTCGGTGGGCGCGTGAAGCACAGTTGCATCGGCGCGATTTTGTGGACGGTGCGTGGACTGCAGAAAATCGAACGGGCCGCACATCGCATGAGCACTTGCCGTTGGTATTTGCAACTGAGCACGCCGCAGACGAATGGAATGGTCAAGTGTGGGGAGCGCATCTTGCGTGGAGCGGCAACTCGGTGTTGTTGGCTGAAGTGTTGCCAGACGGCAGAAAATATCTGCAATTGGGCGAGCTGTTGCATGCTGGCGAGTTGTGTTTGGAGTCAGGCGAGTCGTACACCACTCCCGAAGTGATAGGAGTGTGGTCGGGCACTGGTCTCAATGGGGCAACTCATGCGTTGCATCGCAATGTGCGTTCGCGCTCCCATCATCCAACTGTCTTGCGGCCTCGAAAAGTGATGCTCAACACGTGGGAGGCCGTGTATTTCGATCACGATCTCGAGCGTTTATGTGCGCTTGCAAACGCAGCAGCCAATGTCGGTGTCGAACGCTTTGTATTAGACGACGGATGGTTTGGTTCACGTCGCAATGACAAGTCTGGTCTTGGCGATTGGTTTGTTTCGCTCGATGTGTATCCAAACGGACTTGCACCGTTGATCTCGCATGTGCGCAAACTCGGAATGGATTTTGGAATTTGGGTTGAACCAGAAATGGTCAATCCGGATTCGGATCTTTATCGCGCTCATCCCGAGTGGGTGTTGATGGCTCCTGGTTTTGAGCCTGTGTTGGCGCGCAACCAGTTGGTGCTCAACCTCGCGCACCCCGATGCGTATGCACATATATATAGGCAGTTAGATGCACTGCTTTCAGAAAACGAGATTGCGTATGTCAAGTGGGACATGAACCGCGCGCATGTGCACGCAACTGGAAGCGATGGGGCGGCCGGCACCCATAATCAAACACGCGCGGTGTATCAATTGATAGACCAACTGCGTGCTGCGCACCCAACTGTTGAAATTGAAAGTTGTGCATCGGGAGGTGGTCGTATTGACCACGAGATCTTGCGTCGCACCGAACGCGTGTGGACAAGCGACTGCAATGACGCACTTGAGCGACAAATTATTCAACGTGGCACGTCAATGCTTGTGCCGCTCGAAGTAATGGGCGCGCACATTGGCCCACCCACTGCACACACCACTGGTCGCCGTCAAACGTTGTCGTTTAGAGGTGCAACAGCCATGTTTGGACACATGGGTGTTGAATGGAATTTGCTGACACTGCGCGACGATCAACAACAGCAGTTACGTCACATCATCAGTCTCTATAAACAACATCGCGCACTGCTACACAGCGGCGACTTTGTGCGTTACGACGTAACTTCCGACAACAGTGCAGTTGCTCACGGAGTGATTTCGTCAGACAAGCGCGAAGCGCTGCTCAGTTATGCGCAGTTATCTACTTCGCAAGACCTAGTGCCATCGCTCTGGAAAATCCACGGACTCCTGAGTGACGTTGCGTACAGGGTTGCATTCGTCTCGCTTGACAACGCGAACGAAACTGCACCACTCACGATGACGGGCACACAACTTTCACGTATTGGCATCCAACCACCCATGCTGTTCCCCGAATCCGCAGTTCTTATCTACCTACAGAGCCAATAGGCTGAAGGGCTGTGAGCCCCTCGTCCGACGCAAAAACAACACCAAAAATCACTGCCCAAGTGGTGGCCAAGGTGGCGCATTTGGCCAGGCTCGACCTCACCGAAGCCGAACTTGCATTGATGACCACGCAGTTGACAGGAATGCTCGAGCATTTTGGCGACATCGACAAACTTGATTTGTCGGCCGTGACGCCAATGGCACAACCTTTTCCGATCAAGAATGTGTATCGCGAAGATGTTGTTGTGCCTGGCCTAGATCGCCAAGAAGTTCTCGATAATGCTCCTGCTCCGCAAGACGGTCGTTTTCGCGTTCCGCCATCGAACGGTTCAGAGTCATGACAAGTGAATTTGTTTCAGTTGTCGACATTGTCGGCTCAATCAGTGCGGGCAAAACAAGTGCATCCGATGTGCTCGAGCAACATCTTGCACGCATCAACTCGCGCGAAACCGAAATTCATGCGTTCAATCACGTGATGGCAGAATCTGCTCGCGCCACTGCTGCAGGCATTGACGCCGACTTGAAGGCCGGCAAAGACCGCGGTCCACTCGCTGGTGTGCCCATCGCACTCAAAGACAACATGTGCACACGTGGTGTGCCAACTACGTGTTCGTCCAAAATCTTGGAAGGTTGGAAGCCGCCGTACGACGCGACAGTCGTGACGCGTTTGCAACAGGCCGGTGCTGTCATCGTTGGCAAAACCAACTTGGATGAATTTGCAATGGGTTCATCTACCGAAAACTCTGCGTTTGGTCCAACGCGCAATCCACTCGACACATCGCGTGTACCTGGTGGCTCGAGCGGCGGCAGTGCTGCAGCAGTTGCTGCTGGCTTTGCGGCCGCAAGTTTGGGTAGCGACACGGGCGGCAGCATTCGTCAACCGGCAGCGCTATGCGGAGTCGTTGGCGTCAAGCCAACATACGGAATGGTGAGCCGACAAGGCCTTGTTGCGTTTGCCAGCAGCCTCGATCAAATTGGTCCGTTCACGCACACCGTTGCTGACGCAGCGTTGTTGATGGAAGTTATTGGCGGGCATGATCCGCTCGACTCGACTTCACTTGATCAACCAGTTCCTTCACTTACTGCAGTACTTGGTCAGGGCGTAAAGGGCATGCGCATCGGCAGACTCGCCGACATGCCAAATGGCTGCGAACCAGAAGTGCTCGCTCGACTTGATGCTGCGTTTGCCGCGCTCAAGGCTGCAGGCGCGACCATCGTCGACATTGCATTGCCGTCGCTTTCGTATTGTCTCACCGCGTATTACTTGGTGGCTCCCGCAGAGGCGTCGAGCAATCTTGCGCGTTACGACGGAGTGCGCTACGGCTTGCGTGTCGAATCAGCAGACCTCATCAGCATGTATGGCGCCACTCGCGCAGCAGGTTTTGGTGCAGAAGTGAAACGCCGCATCATGCTGGGCACATATGCATTGTCGGCTGGCTATTACGACGCGTATTACGGCAAGGCACTCAAAGTGCGCAGGCTCATTGCTAATGATTTTGCTGCTGCGTACCAATCGTGCGATGTGATCTTGACCCCAACATCTCCCACTGTTGCGTTTCCGATCGGTGAAAAGACAAGCGATCCGCTGACCATGTATTTGTGCGACATCTTTACGATTCCCACAAACCTCGCTGGTCACGCAGCAATGAGCGTGCCGTTCGGAACAGGCGCTCATTCGATGCCAGTTGGCGTGCAAATTCTTGCGCCAGCGCTTGGAGAACCAACCATGTTCCGTGTTGCAGCCGAATTGGAGCGCGCATCATGAGCAATGCATCTTCTGCTCCATCACACGCAACTGTTTTGCCAAACGGTTGGGAAATGGTGATTGGTCTTGAGGTGCACGTCGAGTTGGACACCAAAACCAAGTTGTTCTCGGCAAGCCCAAATCATTTTGGTGACGAGCCAAACACCAACATCGATCCCGTCACACTCGGTTTGCCTGGCGCACTTCCGGTTATCAACCGGCGAGCAGTCGAACTTGCAATACGCCTTGGTCTTGCACTCAATTGCACCGTGCAGGCAAGCACGTTTCACCGCAAAAACTATTTTTATCAAGACCTCGCAAAGGCTTACCAAATTACGCAGTACGACCAACCGATCAACATTGACGGTTTCATGATGTTGCCAGGCGATGTGCGTATCGGTATCGAGCGCGCGCATCTCGAAGAAGACACGGGCAAATCAACGCACTTCGGCGGCACCAGCGGTCGCATTCATGGCAGCGACTACTCGCTCGTCGACTTCAACCGCGCTGGTGTTCCGCTTGTCGAGATTGTTTCGCGCCCCGACATTCGCAACGCCGATCAGGCCCGTCAATACGTTTCAGAGTTGCGCAGTATTTTGCTGGCTGTTGGAGCAAGTGACGCAAAAATGGAAGAGGGCTCAATGCGCTGTGACGTCAATGTCTCGGTGCGCAAAGCAGGCGAGCCATTTGGTACTCGTTGCGAAATCAAAAACGTCAACTCCATTCGTGCGGTTGGCAAAGCAATTGATTACGAGGCTCGTCGTCAAGTGGATGTGCTCGAGTCTGGCGGCACTATTCGCCAAGAGACACGACACTGGGACGACTCTGAAGGCCGCACACATACGTTGCGCGTGAAAGAAGACGCCGACGATTACAGATATTTTCTTGAACCCGATCTTGTGTTGCTCGATCCGGGCACCGAATGGGTCGAACAAATTCGTGCGTCACTACCGATGTTGCCTGCTGCGCGTCGTGCGCGACTGTCGCAACTGACTGGTGCCGACAAAGAGAGTGAAGCCGTATACGTCATTGTCGAGCGCGGTCAAGACGACTACGTGCAACTCGTTGCCGATGCCGGTGGCGAACCAGCGCGCGCACTTGTCTATGTGCAACAAGCATTTGCTGAGGCTGGTGCAAACCCAGTTGTGTCGGCCAAAGATTTGGCTGCACTCACGCTGCTCGAACGCGATGCAAAGGTCACTGCGACGCAAGCAAAAACAATCCTTTCGGAGATAGTTGCCAATGGCGGCGGTGATGCAGTTGCGATTGCTGCGGCAAAAGGTTTTGAAGCACTTGACACATCGGCTGTTGAAGCGATGGTCGATGCAGCAATAGCGGCTCAGCCAGATGCGTGGGCCAAGTATTGCGCTGGCGAAGAAAAGGCGATGGGCGCATTGGTTGGCGCAATCATGAAGTCGTCGCAAGGCAAAGCCGATGGCAAGGTTGTGACAGCGTTGCTACAACAAAAGCGCGGATAACTCAATGAAATACGTGCTCTTGACAGGAGTAGTTAGGCTAGCCTAACATCAGCACTATGGGCTCTAGTTTCCTCATCACGTTGCGCGAAGGTCTAGAAGCATCATTGATCGTCGCGATCTTGCTCACGTATCTCACAAAGACCAACCGTAAGGCCGACGCGCGATATGTCTGGTGGGGCACAACCGTTGCTGTAGTCGCATGTTTGATCGCGGGCACCATTGTCTATCTTGCATTAGACGGACTGAACGGCAAAGTTGAAATGGCAACAGAGGGCACGATTGCACTCGTTGCGGCCGCAGTACTGACGCAGATGATTTTTTGGATGCGTTCAAATTCGCAATCGCTGAGCACAGAGTTGCGAGCCAAAGTCGATGCATCAGCAAAGACGGCACTGTTTACGATTGCTTTTGTTGCGGTGGTTCGTGAAGGTTTAGAAACGGTGCTGTTCTTGCTGAGCGCCGAAACCACATCAACGTCTGGAAGTTCAGTCGTTATCGGCGGTCTAATTGGTCTTGTCGCGTCAGTTGTATTAGGAGTTGCAATTTTTGTAGGTGGTCGAAAGATTGACATCAAGAAGTTTTTTACCGTGACTGCTGTGTTGTTGATCTTGTTTGCTGCAGGTCTCGCTGGCAAATCGGTGCACGAGTATCGCGAATTGATTGGTTGGGAAAATGGCTGGTTAGTGCAATCGGCTTGGACCATCAATTCAGGCATGTGGTCGTCGGGAACCTTCTATGACTTCATGAAGGGATTCTTCGGTTGGCACAATGCGGCCGAGAACATTCGCGTCATTACCTATTTCGCATTCCTTGCTCCGACGCTCTATTTCTACCTACGCAAGCCAGTGAAGTCAGCCGCATAGTTTGCGCAAGTAGCCTTGATCAATATGACAAGGCCTTCAGAAACCCCCGTTGATATCAAGCCCCGCAGTCGCGATGTCACCGACGGCAATCAAAAGGCTGCAGCGCGTGCAATGTTGCGCGCCGTTGGATTAACCGACGACGACTGGAAAAAGCCACAGATTGGTATTGCCTCATCATGGAATGAAGTAACTCCATGCAATGCATCGTTGCGCCGTCTTGCCGACTCGGCAAAAATTGGCGTGCGTACCAACGGCGGTGTTGCGCTTGAGTTCGGCACTATTACCGTAAGCGACGGCATCTCGATGGGCCATGAAGGCATGCGCGCGTCGCTTGTAAGTCGCGAAGTTATTTGTGACTCGGTCGAAACAGTTGTACACGCCGAGCGTTTCGACGGTTTCGTGGGGCTCGCTGGTTGTGACAAGAGCATTCCTGGCATGTTGATGGCAGCCGCTCGTCTCAATTTGCCCAGCGTGTTTGTGTACAACGGCAGCACATTGCCAGGAGTGCACAACGGCAAAAACATCGACATCACTACCGTTTTCGAAGCCATCGGTGCTTGTGCTGCGGGCACGATGAGTCAGGAAGAACTTGGCGAAATCGAGCGTGCAGCATGCCCTGGCGAGGGCGCATGTGGTGGCATGTTTACTGCCAACACCATGAGCTCAATTGCTGAAGCACTCGGCATGAGCCTGCCCGGCACTGCGTCGCCACCAGCAATTGATAAGCGTCGCGAATCTGACGCCGAGCGTGCTGGTGCGGCCGTGATGAATCTTGTTCGTCTCGGTATTTATCCGCGCGACATCATGACGAAAAAGGCTTTCGAAAACGCGATCGCAATGGTCAATGCACTTGGCGGATCAACCAATGCGGTGTTGCACTTGTTGGCAATTGCCAACGAAGCAGGCGTGGCACTTGACCTGGAAGATTTCAATCGCATCGCAGCAAAAGTGCCACACATTGCCGACACCAAACCTGGCGGCAAGTACCACATGACCGACATCGATCGCATCGGTGGTGTGCCAGTGGTGATGAAGCATTTGCTTGATGCGGGCCTTCTGCATGGCGACGTACTGACGTGTACGGGTAAAACCATGGCCGAAAATTTGGCCGAGATCAATCCGCCTGCACCAGATGGTGATGTCGTGCATCCGTTGAGCAATCCAATTCACGCAGAGGGTGGCATCAACATCCTCAGCGGTTCACTTGCACCACGCGGCGCAGTTGTCAAAGTTGCTGGTCTCACAAAAGATCAAATGACATTTGAAGGCCCTGCTCGCGTGTTCGACGGCGAAGACGGTGCGATGGCTGCAGTGATCGCGGGCGACATCAAGCCCGGCACGGTGATCATCATTCGTTATGAAGGCCCAAAGGGTGGCCCGGGTATGCGCGAGATGCTCGCGATCACTGGCGCACTCAAAGGCGTTGGTCGCGGATCAGATTGCGCACTGATCACCGACGGTCGCTTCAGCGGTGGCACATGGGGTTTCTGCATTGGTCACGTTGCACCAGAAGCAACAGATGGCGGACCAATTGCATTTGCACATGACGGCGACATCGTGCGTATCGATGTGCCAACAAAAACTCTTGACTTAGTTGTCGATGAAAAAGTGTTGGCTGAACGCCGCAAGGGTTGGAAACCAAACCCTGCTCGTTACACGAGTGGTGTGTTGGCGAAGTATGCCAAATTGGTGCAGGGTGCCGAGACCGGCGCAATCACCAACATCATCGAATAATTTTTCTCACTTCGCGCCATTTATGGCAAGGGTTGGGTACACATCCAACCAATGACGATCGCCCGACAACCCGAATCAAGCATGCTATTAGCATGCTACGATTTTCCTATGTCTGCAATCCAAATCAAGGATGTCTCTGAGGAAATTCACGAGCAATTACGAGAACGCGCCAAAGAATCCAACTGCACTCTTGGTGAATATGTTCTGAGACTCATTCGCGCCGATCTGCTCAGGCCTTCAGTCGCCAAATGGAAGTCAGACATGCTCGGCAAGCCGGGTGCAGCAATTGATACTCAATTTGTGATTGATGAAATCAGGCGAATGCGGGACACGGCCAAGTGATTGTTGATGCAAGTGTTGGGGTAGAAATTGTAAGAAGAACTCCATTGGGTCAGCGAGCAATTCAACTACTTGATGACAATCTGCACGCCCCAGACATTTTCTTGGCAGAGGTATTCCATGTACTCAAACGCATGACAGTGCTCAAACAAATCACTTCGCGTGATGCAAAAATCTCGGCAGCACTTGTTGGACAAATACCACTCACATTTCTCACAGTCTCCAATTATCAGTCTCAACTGTGGGATGAAGCGACCAAGGTCAGCAGCTACGACGCACACTATGTAGTTTTGGCAAAGAGCCTCGGGCAACCAATTATCACGCTTGACGAAAAGCTGATGCGCCGCAAAGATCTCGGCGTCGAGTTTGTCGTTGTTCGTTAGCGCTTCAGTCGCAAGTTGAGCACGGAGCGGCCGCCAACAATAAACGCGCCGAGCACAAGCGTTGCCACAATCACAAATGGTGTGGCAGTACCGCGATCAAACACGAAGTGGCGTAACTCGAGCCCACCAAAAACGGTGATAAGCCACACGATCACGCTTGTGCGCCATGAGCCAGGCGTGCGCCAAGCGCGCGAAGTAAGCCATGCAATAGCAAGCGCAATGAGAAACGGGGCAGCAACAGTGGCAATGCCGTCAATGGCCGTGCCCTCGTCGTGGTTACGCCTTCCAATTGCAACGAATAACACCACCGAAATGATGTCGACACACGCTGTAACAACAGCGTGACGGTTGTTAGGCCTCGTCGTAATACTCGCGACCAAGGTGCGTGATCTGGTCTTCGCCCATCATCCAGCGAAGTGTGTTCTTGAGTTTGGCCAACTGCACAAACAAGTCGTGTTCTGGCTTGAGGCCAGGGGCAACTTGTGGGCTCTTGTAATAGAACGACAACCACTCTTGAATGCCACCGATGCCTGCGCGTTGTGCGAGGTCGGTGAACAAGACCAAGTCAAGTGCAAGTGGTGCAGCAAGAATGCTGTCGCGGCACAAGAAGTTGACTTTGATCTGCATTGGGTAACCCAACCATCCGAAGATGTCGATGTTGTCCCAACCCTCTTTGTTGTCACCACGTGGTGGGTAGTAGTTGATCTTTACTGAGTGGTACACGTTGCCGTACAAGTCTGGGAACAGGCTTGGCTGCAAGATGTCTTCGAGCACACCCAACTTCGACTCTTCTTTGGTCTTGAAGTTGTCTGGATCGTCGAGTACTTCGCCGTCACGGTTGCCAAGAATGTTGGTGGAGTACCAACCCGACAAACCAAGAACGCGAGCTTTCAACATGGGTGCAAGCACGGTCTTCATCAGGGTTTGACCCGTCTTGAAGTCTTTGCCCGAAATGGCAACCTTGCGCTCGGTGGCAAGTTTGCGCAACACAGGTGTATCGACTGCAAGGTTCGGTGCGCCGTTTGCAAACGGAACGCCTTCCAAAATTGCTGCATATGCGTACAACATGCTCGGCGCGATCATTGGATCGTTTGCATCAATTGCTTTTTCAAATGATTCGATATCTTCGTGTTGTGGTCCTGGCTCGATAAAGATTTCAGTTGACGCACACCAGATCATCACCAGACGATCAACTTTCTTTTCGTCCTTAAACTTATTGATGTCGGCGCGGATGGCATTGAGCATCTCGCGCTTCGAGATCTTGCCCATGG
>CAZHIN010000006.1:0-43807 GCA_964532575.1 uncultured Acidimicrobium sp. | reverse complement strand
CGCACAACAGGCAACCGGTCTGGCGCTAAAAACATGTGCTCAGTACGACATAATCCAATGCCCTCTGCCCCATATTCGCGAGCCTTGGTTGCATCTTCGTCGGTGTCGGCATTGGCGCGCACGGCCAACTTGCCCTTGCGCACTTCATCGGCCCACTTCAAGATGGTATGAAACTCTTTTGTCGGCTCGGCAGCAGCAAGTGTCATAGCACCAACAATGACTTCGCCAGTTGTGCCGTCGAGCGAAATAACATCGCCTTCGCGCACAACCGTGTCGCCAACAGTGAACTTTTTGCCATCGATGTGCACAGACTCTGCACCAACGATTGCAGGTGTGCCCCAGCCTCGAGCAACCACTGCAGCGTGACTCACAAGACCACCGCGAGCGGTCAAAATGCCCTTAGCGACCATCATGCCGTGCACATCTTCTGGGCTTGTTTCGCTGCGCACCAAGATCACCGCTTCGCCACGACCGGCTGCAGCAGCAGCATCATCGGCTGTGAAATACACCGCGCCGACAGCGGCGCCAGGTGATGCGGCAAGACCCTTTGTGAGCGCCTTTGACTTGTTTGCAAATTGTGGATGCAACACCTGATCCAGATGTTCGGCAGCAACACGCATGAGCGCATCTTTTTTGGAAATTTTCCATGTTGCTTTGCCCTTACCCGAAGGCTTTGTCATGTCAACTGCCATTCGCAATGCAGCAGCACCCGTGCGCTTGCCTACTCGCGTCTGCAACATCCACAACTTGCCTTGGTCGATCGTGAACTCTGTGTCGCACATATCTTTGTAGTGACGCTCGAGTCGATCAAAGATAGTCATCAACTCTGCGTGAATTGCAGGAAACTGCCGTTTGAGGTCGTCGAGTGTTTCGGTATTGCGAATTCCTGCGACAACATCTTCGCCCTGAGCGTTCACTAAAAAGTCGCCGTACGGTTTGTTTTCACCAGTCGCTGCGTTACGAGTAAAACCAACACCTGTTCCCGAGTTATTGTCACGGTTTCCAAACACCATCGCCTGCACGTTGACCGCAGTACCCAAGTCGTGGCTAATTTTTTCGCGCACACGATACGCAATTGCTCGCGCACCATTCCACGAGCGAAATACCGCCTCGATTGCACCACGCAATTGCTTCATCGGATCTTGCGGAAATTCGCGGCCAGTCTCGGCTTTAACAACATTCTTATATGTCTCACACAAACTTTTCAGTGCTGCAGCCGGCAAGTCTGCGTCGCTCTTCACGCCAGCAGATTTCTTGGCATCATCAAACGGATGCTCAAACTTTGCTCCATCTATGCCAAGTACGATTCGGCCATACATCGAAATAAAGCGGCGATAGCTGTCATATGAAAAACGCTCGTCGTTGGTGGTGCGAGCCAAACCAACCACGCTCTTGTCATTAAGGCCCAGGTTGAGAACCGTATCCATCATGCCCGGCATTGAAAACTTGGCGCCAGAGCGCACCGACACCAGCAGCGGACTCGACGGATCTCCCAAGCGCGCCTTCATCTTGCGCTCGAGTGCAGCGACCTGCAGCGTGATTTCTTTGTCGAGTGTCTTTGGCCAACCGCCGTGCATATAGTCACGGCACGCATCGGTCGTCACTGTAAATCCGTGTGGCACCGGCAAATGCAGCACGCTCATCATCTCGGCCAAGTTGGCACCCTTGCCACCCAACAAGTCCTTCAGACTCATCGGCGATTTGCGGTGCTTGTGGTCAAAAGCGTAGATGTACGTCATCTGATCATTCTAGAGGGACAGAATTTCTCCGTATGGGTCGCTTATTTCCACTCCTCGCTTAATCAAGGCGAGTGCAATGGTGTTCGCTACGGTCGTGTACTGCCCAACAATTTCGCCGTTTACCAATATTTCATCTTGTGGATGTGTACCTGTGGCGCAACTTACCCTGCACAATCTGCGCGGCGCCATTGATCCTCGTGAATCCATTCGTTCAACAAGTTCTTGACCCGGATAACAACCCTTGGTAAAACTCACCGCCACATCCACCACACTTGTTTCTGCGGGGATCATTTCGGTGGAGATGTCAACACCCATCACCGGCCACAGCGCGCGAACGCGGGCTTCTTCAAATTCGCTGTGAGTGCCCTCGCGCAATGTTGACGGCAGTGTCATAGTTGGAGAGAACACATCAACCGCAGTGCCATCTTGTCGCCATGCGGGTATTGCACCTTCTACCGACAACGCATCCAACTCTAGGCTTCGCACTGCGCGCCAAGTTTGGCGTTGCAATTCGATTTCGGCATTGACTCGGATCTTGAAGCGACTCAGTCGCGCAACGGTTGATTCGCCAAAACCTGGGTCGCAGTCAAGCACGAAGCGATCGGCTGCAGCACACGTAACTCGGAGCAATGAATCAACTTTTCCCGTTGGTTGCAACAGCAATGACACCCGCACGTCGCCCGGTTGCAGAGATGCGATGTCTTGGCTGAGTTGAGAATGCAAATATGTTTTGGCATCAGAGCCAGTCACAGTGAGCACATCACGTTCAATCGAGACCCAAAACAATGAGTTACTCAATTGCAATCCATCATTTATTATCGGCAGCGGCCTTGCGCGCGGCGGTCATTCGTCGTGCGGCTGGTATTGCAGCCATCAACGCAGCAGTTTTGTTGAAACACTCAAGATCTTCGTCCTCAGGAATGCTGTCGGCAACAATGCCAGCACCGGCCTGCAACGACGCGCCGTGCTCGCCAATAAACATTGTGCGAATTGCGATCGCTGTGTCTAAGTTGCCACAAAAATCCACATAGCCAACAACTCCTGCATATGGTCCGCGCTTCACTGGCTCAAGTTCGTCGATAATTTCCATCGCGCGCACTTTTGGTGCACCGCTCACTGTGCCAGCAGGCAATGTGGCTCGCAATACATCTATTGGTCCGAGCCCATCCAACAACTCGCCTGACACTTGCGATGTGAGGTGCATCACATGGCTGTAGCGCTCGAGAGACATGAACTCATCAACATTCATCGTTCCAAATTTGGCAACGCGACCGACATCGTTGCGGGCAAGGTCTACAAGCATGACGTGCTCTGCAATTTCTTTTGGATTCTCTTTGAGTTCAGCAGCCAACTTTCGATCATGCTCCTCGTCAATACCGCGCTTGCGGGTGCCTGCAATGGGTCGGCTAATTACTTTGCCATCGCGCAACTGCACCAACGGCTCGGGTGAGCTACCAACAATGGTGAGTTCGGGGTGCTTGACGTAATACATATATGGACTTGGATTAACTTGACGCAACACGCGATAGACATCAAACGGATCGGCGTTGAGTCGAACATCAAAACGCTGCGACAGCACTACCTGAAAAATATCGCCCGCCTGGATGTACTCTTTGGCGGCCAACACTGCTCGCTGATAGGAGTTGCCATTTTTTGTTGGATCAAAATTTGATTTATAGTCGTCCGCCCGAGGAGGCTCAACTGCCACATACGACAGTGGCTTTGTTAAGTCAGCAACAGCATCTTTGATTCGTTCAATCGCGGCATCGTAGGCAGCATCAATCTCGATGTTGTTGAGCTTGATCAATGGAACGCTCTCCAGCATGTAAACGCGCTGTCTCCAGTGATCAAACGCAGCGAGCGAACCGATCATGCTGATAGTCGCGTCGGGCAATTTTCGGTCATCGCGCGGAGTGTTTGGCAAATGCTCAACCTCGCGCACAATGTCGTACCCCAAAAAGCCCATGAGTCCGCCCTGGAGCGGCGGAAGATCTTCCATGACGGGCGCTTTATATATTTTGAGCAAGGATTCCATCGCGGCCAACATGCCCTTGTCGAGTACTACACCATCTGGAATTTCGCCTGTAGTTGTGATCTGACCGTCGCGCAACACAAGCGTGGCAAGCGGATTGCGCCCAACAAACGAATACCTGCTCCAACGCTCACCGTTCTCGACAGACTCAAGTAAAAACCCTGGCTCGTCGCCAACAAGTTTCATGTACGCAGCAACAGGCGTCTCCATGTCGGCCAACACTTCTGTCCACACAGGCACAACTGTGTGAGCAATTGACAACAGATGAAAATCTTCGCGGCTTGGAAAAAATTGCATCAGATGTAGAGCCCAGTGCTTGCTTCAATGCGTGTGGCGGCAACGGCATGAATATCGCGCTCACGCAACATGATGTAGTCCTGTCCACCAACTTCAACTTCGTAACGATCATCTGGGCTAAACAACACGCGATCGCCAGTTTCTGCTGCGCGCACATTTTGCCCCATGGCCACGACCTCGGCCCACACCAAGCGTTTGGCCACCTGCGCAGTTGCAGGGATCACGATGCCGCCATGAGAACGTCGCTCATTTTCGCCTTGAGGAATGCGCACCAAGAGCCGATCATTGAGCATCTTGATTGGAAGTTTTTCGGGCGCTCCAGTCACGCCCGTCAGGGTACTAGCGCCCTTGGCGTGCCGCACGTTGCACAAGCCGCAGAGCGGTATTGAGCCCTCGCTCTGCTTCATAAATTGCCGTCAACAAGTCGTCTCCCGCGTCAGCATTCTTTGGGTCGCGAATTGCTATGAGTCGTGATGCTCCAAGTGTCGAGAGTCGCTCTCTGCAACGATCGAGCGTGTCGGCGATTGCCGCAAGCTCAGCCTTTGTACTCTGGGTGTTTGCGGCGCCATCGGCGGAGTTAAATTTTGGCATCGTTATTTGGCTGCCTTTGTTTTCTTTAATTTTCCATATGGCATCTCTGATGATGGGCAAATGTCTGCGAGTTCACACACATCACACTTCGGCTTCTTTGCATCACACACTCGACGCCCGTGAAGAATCAGTCGCAAACTAAAACCACCCCAGTCTTTCGGGTCAAACATCGCGTTTAATTCATACTCAACCTTGACGGGGTCTTCTTCCCGAGTCAGACCAAGCCTGCGCGACAACCTTCCAACATGCGTGTCTACCGGCAGACCAGGCAAGTCAAACACCACACTGCGCAACACATTCGCAGTTTTACGACCAACTCCTGGCAGAGTCACCAAATCTTCGATCGCGCTTGGCACTTCGCCATCAAACCGTTCCATCACATTGCGCGCCATGCCTACCAAGTTTTTTGCCTTCGTCGCATAAAAACCCGTACTGCGTACGAGTTCTTCAACTCGAGCCACGTCAGCAACAGCCATTGTCGCCGCCGAAGGAAACTCGGCGAACAGTGCTGGCGTCACCATATTGACGCGAGCGTCGGTGCATTGTGCCGACAAAATAGTTGCACTCAATAATTGAAAAGCATTCTCGTGAGTAAGTTCACAAATCGGAGCACCATAAATTATTTTCAGCCTGCTCAAAATTTCGGCTGAACGAGCAAGAATTTTAGGATGAACTTTTTTTGTTGCTTTGACTTTTGCCGTAGTCTTTGCGCGCGTTGGTGTAGTAGCCACAGTGCCGAACACTAGCGATTGTCGCAGATAACCTGAGAGTTATGGCATACCTCGACATTAAAAAACGGTCAGCCACTGATGATCTTTCTGAGGTTGATGGCCTACTCGGAAGAGTTGAGCGCGCCGATGGAGTGAGGCCGCTTTCCGATCACCTCTGGATCGACCTACGTCAAGGTGGACGACCAGGATTCGCCGGGCTCCTTGCGTATATTCCTGGCCACGACCATCTTGTTGCTTATTGCCAGGTTTCTCGTGGCAACGATTCGTGGTCACTTGATTTGATTGTCGACCCACACCATCGCTATGACATGGCCTCGATTGGCCCCGAGATGCTGAGCGCCGCGATCGCAATTGTTTCGCATGAAGGCGGAGGGCATGTGTATTGGTGGGTATACGAACCAACCCAAGTGCATCAACAACTTGCCAAGAGCGTAAATTTTACGATCGGTCGCACTGTCACCCAGATGCGAGTCAATCTCCCGCTCGGTCAAGAGGTACTCAACAACACACAACAGATCGAGACATGCGCTTTTCGTGTGGGCACAGACGAGCAATCTTGGCTTGATGTCAACAACCGCGCGTTTAGCGATCACCCCGAACAAGGCGGATGGACAAAAGAAATTCTTCAGTCGCGGCAACAAGAGCCATGGTTTAGTCCAAATGGTTTTTTGCTGCATCACATCGACAACATGTTGGCCGGCTTTTGTTGGACAAAGTTGCACCTTGATACGCAACCAGTATTGGGAGAAATTTATGTCATTGCCGTTGATCCCAAATTTGCGGGCAAAGGAATTGGTCGATCTCTTACGGTCGCCGGCTTGCAACATCTCGCCAAACTCGGCACCACTGTGGGCATGCTGCACGTCGACAATCAAAACAGCGTTGCACTCAACATGTACACATCTCTGGGCTTTGCAAGCCATCATCAACAGTGTGCATTTGTTGGCGATGTGCACTAGTTTTTAGCGCATGCCAACTCTCGAAAACCCAGAATCCACATCGCTTCCTCGCTGGTCAGTTGCCGATGTACACGAGTCATTTTCGGCCCGCTCATTTACCGACGCAATGGAGCGCGCCGGAGCAACGATCTCACGCATGGAGCAGCTCTTCGATCAGCACAATGTGCGCGCTATTGAACCGCGTACACCAGGTGAAGCCGATGGTCAAGCAGCGGATGCCGTAATCAAGTCATTCAATGCAACAGTTGAAGAGTCTGAAATTTTGGGTGCATACATCTATGCAACCGTCAGCACCGACTCGCGCCACGAACAGGCTCAGGGATTGCTCAGCGAACTCGAGACCCTTGATGCTCGCGTTTCTCCACTGCTGGCACGTCTTGCCGACTGGGTTGCGTCGTTGGGTGCCGACGCACTTGCCACGGTCAGCACCGAAGCGCGCGAACATCTTGGTCCGTTACAGCGCTTGCAGGCTCGCAGTGAACACCAGATGTCAGAAGCCGAAGAGGGTTTGTATTCCGAATTGGGAACAACTGGTTCATCAGCGTGGGGCCGTTTGCAGGGAGACCTCACTTCGCAACTGAGTGTTGACGTACACCTACCAAGCGGCATCACAAACATGCCAATGGCGGCAGTGCGCGGACTTGCAACCAATAGTGATCTTGCAACACGCAAGGCTGCATACGACGCAGAGATGCAGGCATGGCCCACCATTGCGGTTGCCTGTGCGGCTGCAATGAACTCAATCAAGGGTGAGGCCAACACCGTTAATCGTCGACGCAACTGGGCGTCACCTCTTGACGCATCGTTGTATGGCAACAGCGTCAGTCGCGCGACTTTTGATGCAATGCAATCGGCCGTACATGCTTCGCTGCCCGACTTTCGCAAATGGATGCGCGTCAAGGCACAACTTGCCGGCGACACAAATGGCTTGTCGTGGTGGAACTTGTTTGCTCCCCTCAAGGTCTCGCCGGGCGCAATCTCGTGGGACGAAGGCATCAATTTAGTCAAGGGTGCATTTGCCAGTTACAGCGATCAGCTCGCACATCTAGTTGATCGATCGCTTGACGAACAATGGATCGATGCCGAACCGCGCAGCGGCAAGGTGGGGGGCGCGTTTTGCATGTCGTTTGTAAAAGATCGCTCACTCGTGTTGCTCAATTGGAGCGGCAGTGTCGACTCTGCACAAACAACTGCACACGAACTTGGCCATGCATATCACAACACTCAATTAGCCGAGCGAACAGCACTACAAAAGCGCGTACCGATGGCTCTTGCCGAAACAGCAAGCATCTTTTGTGAGACCCTGGTTGTCGAAGAAGGACTACGGAAACTCAATGGCGACGACCGTCTAGCGCTACTCAATGTCGATCTCATTGGCGCATCACAAGTCGTCGTCGACATTCACAGTCGTTTCCTATTTGAAACCGAAGTATTTGCTCGGCGCCAACATCGCACACTCGGCGTGAGCGAACTCAATGAGATCATGCTCTCGGCCCAACGCGATGCCTATGGTGACGGCATCGACCAATCAACAGCCCACCCGCACATGTGGGTGCTCAAGCCGCATTATTACGGCAGTCACTTTTATAACTGGCCGTATACATATGGTTTGCTTTTCGGTCTTGGCTTGTATGCACGCTTCCAACATGATCCCGAGCATTTTCGCAGTGGCTACGACGATGTGCTTTCACGAGCAGGCATGGACACTGCCGAACAACTTGGTGCTGCGTTTGGACTTGATGTGACTGACGAAGCATTTTGGACAGCGAGCCTCGATGTGTTGCGTGCACGAATGACCGACTTCAACACACTTGCGCAAAAGCACTTGTAAACTGACTCAATGGTCAGTCTTTACGATGCGTCACGCGAAGACATCACCACTCTCTTAGAGGGTCAGCCAGCATTTCGAATCAAACAAGTATGGGAAGGCCTGTATCAGCAATTTGTTGAGCCTGCCCAGATGTTGACCCTGCCAGTAGCCCTGCGCAACAAGTTGCACGAGCAGTTTCCGCCAGCACTCAATTTGACCACAACAAGCGTGAGCGACAAAGGCGATACCACCAAGTTTTTGTGGTCACTTGCCGATGGAGGTCACCCAATTGAAACCGTGTTAATGCACTACAAAGAGCGCGCCACGGTTTGTGTGAGCACGCAAGCAGGCTGTGCGATGGCCTGCGGTTTTTGCGCAACCGGCCAAGCAGGTTTTACTCGACACCTCACGAGTGGAGAAATTGTTGAGCAAGTTGTGCGAGCAGCCCGCGAGAGCGCCAAAAAAGAACAGCGCGTAGCAAACGTGGTGTTCATGGGCATGGGTGAGCCACTCGCCAATGAAGAAGCGGTATGGGGTGCTGTCGAACGCATGCACCACGACATAGGTATCTCTGCGCGACACCTCACCATTTCTACGGTTGGCATCATTCCCGGTATTCGCGCGCTCGCGCAACGACCATTGCCCGTCAACTTGGCGGTGTCGCTACATGCAGCGCGCGACCCATTGCGCGACCGCCTCGTGCCCATCAACAAGCGCTACCCCATCGCCGACCTCGTGCAAGAGTGCGCAGATTATTTGCGCGTCAAAAACCGTCGCGTCAGTTTTGAGTGGGCCATGATCGAAGGTGTAAACGATCAACCACAAGATGCCAAAGAGCTCGCACGACTCTGCAAGCGCTTACGCCCATCCGCGCATGTCAATTTAATTCCGCTCAACCCAACACCGGGCTGGCCAACCAAAGGCACCTCGGCGCAAGGCGTGCGTGATTTTGCAGAGCAACTTGAAGACCTGGGCATCAACGTCACTATCCGACGTAATCGTGGCACTGACATCGATGCTGCGTGCGGTCAACTTGCAGCTGGGCAACCAGTCAAGCTGTCTTTAAGGCGCGAAATTCCCGCGACCTAGTCGCTCAATTTTTTACGCTTGCAAAACGGTGAGTATTCGCTCGCGGCCTTGATTGATTTGATCTGCGAGCAGTCGCTCCAAAACGCCGCCCGCAAACAACGTGCCTCCGTAATGCAAATTGACTGTCAATGTTGAACCAAAACCGGTCGCTTCAACTTGTGCGCTCAACACCCACGGCGAGTGCTTACGGCCGTCGGTCTCGCGGCGTTCAAAAACAACAATGCTTGGGCTGTCGCATACAGATTGCACCATGCGTAGACGTTTTGATCGAGCAAATGGTCCCACTTTGCCTCGCAACTCAACCTGCCAGGCACTCATTCCATCTGAACCAATCGACTCGACCGTCACCTGATGCACAATGCTCAGCCACTGTGGATAGGTCGCCAAGTCTGCAACAACATCAAAGAGTTTTTCTACGCCAACAGGCGCATCAACAGTTGCAACTACGTCCACGGGATTTGTCTATCAGAAATCGTTTATCACGGTATGTCGAACTCGTTGAACGCTTCTCGCTCTAGTTCGGCTACAGAATCGTCATCAGTAACTGGCCGGGGGTATTCAATTGTTTCATCCAGCCCAAACGCACGGCTCAACAGTTTTCCTTTCGGTCGCAACACCCCTCCAAGGTCATCGGTGCGATCAAACTGTGGAACCCATGGCATGGCTTTTGTTTCTTCAAGGTCGGCATCGCGCACAACAGGCTTGGCAGCCGGTGCTTCAATTTCTTGCACTTCTTGCACTTCTTGAACCTTTTCCACATCTTGCTTGTCGGTCTGAAACAACATCGGTCGAACCGCTGGTTTTTTCTTTGCCTTCAATTCAGTCGCCGACTTTTTGGGTTTTGCAAGAGTGGGTGACGCACTCGGTTTCGGTGCTCTAAATAATCGAGGTGGATTCTCGCGACGATCGTCTATTGACCATCCTTTTGGCACACTCATCAAGTCAGCATGACGAACACACACCGCGCTTCGACGCTCGCCCTCAACGACCACATAGTTTTCGAGCGTGAGCAACAATTTCCCCGCATTGAGGCTGTATTCAACTGCCGCAGGTTGTTGGCAACCGGGTCGTTCGCACTGCTGAGCCACATCTAAACACTAGTTCTCGTGGGCGATATGGGCCTCGATCCCACGACTTCCACGATGTGAACGTGGCGCTCTTCCGACTGAGCTAACCGCCCGAGGCTTCTTAGGTTATAGCCCGCTATTGGCTCGGTACAACGCATGCCTGACCCATACCCTGTCGGTCTCGAATCGACTCGGTGTCTGACGGGCATGTCATGTCAAAACCAACTAACTGCCGCACAACGCCATAGTGATCTTCTTCGCACCCAACTTCAACAGCCAATTTGTTGGCGTCAATGACCATACATGAACCCGACTGCAACAAACCGTCCGGTTGTGCTGGAACAACCGGATCACTCAACACATCGAGCACCAGCACACCCGCTATTCCAATAGCAAGTATCCATCCGATCAGGGCCTTGGGAAATTGCCCACGCACGATGGGAGTAGGTGGAAATGAAATTGGCTCTTCCACATCGTCATATGCGCCAAATATTTCTGCATCGTATGAATGCTTGCGAACTGGGTCCGACAATACCGACCACGCTCTCACCACATCGGCCATCTGCAGTGATGCAGTTGGTGATGCAACGACCGAACTGTCTGGATGGATAATGCGAACTTTTTCTCGATACGCAGCGCGGATCTGTTCTATCGACGCAGTCGGCAATACTCCCAACACTGCATAATAATTTTCGCCGTGATCCGACATCAATAACCCACCGATGTATCAATCACTCCAAGCAGTTGCTCACCAGCAGCAAAGCGGCGAACATTTTCGGCAATCCGCACAGCCAAAAGTGGTGGCACCATCTCGGCGGTATTACCTACATGAGGCGTAATGATGCAATTGGGCAATGACCACAACGGATGATCCATGGGTAACGGCTCTGGATCAGTCACGTCCAAAGCGGCGCCACCAATCGCATCGGTTTTGAGTGCCCAAACCAAATCGTCGGTAACAATTTGCTTTCCTCTCCCAACATTGACAAGCCACGCATGCGATTGCATCAACTCAAATTGTTCTTTCCCCATCAGGCCATGTGTCTGCGGCGTGAGAGCCATCGCCATTACTACGGCGTCAGCATTGACGAGTGCCTCCGTCAGGTGCGAGGTTGTGAACACTGCATCTGCACCTTCTACATGTTGTTGCCGATTGCGCACCACCGTGATCTGGCAACCAAACGGCGTCAGCATCGAGATCAATGCCTGGGCGATTCCTCCGGCACCGAGAATGGTGACTCGCGCTCCAAACAATGTGCGACCGTGATCTTCTGACCATTTTTTCTCACGCGCGTAACCAGCGACATGTCGCATGCCACCCAGCAATAGTGCAAGCGCAAGTTCGGCAACTGCTCCACCAAACACGCCCTTCGCGCTTGTCCAGGTACGCGATGCGTCAATGTATGGCATGTATGTTTCAACGCCCGAGAACGGCACCTGCACCCAAGTGATGTTTGGATTACTTGCAAGTGCAACAACAAGTTGAGGCGTGGAATCAAAATCAATCCAGATCAACCCCTGCGCCTCGGCTACATCGACTACTTGACCGCCTCCAGCGCGCACCGCTTCACAGGCCCAATCGGCAGAGCCGTATGGGCCAACAGCAATTTTGGGAGTACTCCGGCCATTAGCCACAAACTACGAGCCGCCAGTAAATGTGGCAGCAATCTTGCTCGCCGAATCGCCTCCGCGACGCAAGATGACGGCCAAGAACCACAGCGCGCTCAGTGTCACAATGAATAACAACGATGCGCCCACGCCCCAAAACGGTTTGATGGTGCTGCGAGTTGCACCCAACAGTGCAACTGGGAATGTTGTTGATCCAGCCTCACTAATCAGCGTCGAGATAACAGCGTTGTCAAGACACAAAGCAAACGAGAGCAATCCACCGGCCACCATCGCCGATGCAATGAGCGGAAGTGTGATCTGCCTAAATGCACGACCAGGAGGCGCACCCAAGTCGCCTGCTGCTTCTTCGAGCGACTCATCAATGCCGGCGAGTCGCGCGCGCACAATCAATGTCACGACCGCACTTGCATAGAGCGACTGCCCTACCCACAGTTTGTTGATGCCACCGTTAAAAGGACCCCAACCATTGGTGAAGATAATGCCAACAAGTGGAATCTCTTTGATTCGCGGAAACCACGTAGCCAAGGCAACAGCGTCCATGATTTCTGGCGTCACCAAAATCAAAAATACCGTTGCCATAAAAAATGTTGTCCATCTGCCTGGTCGGCGCGCAAGCGCAACGCCAGACATACCGCCGATGATCACCGCAATGACAGTGGCACCGAACGCTGCGATGAACGAGTTGCGAATCGCGTCACCGATACCGGTGAAATCAAATATTGTGCGATACCACTCAGTCATCAAGCCATTTAAGACCAATGCAAGTACAAACGACGCAACAACTAACCATGACGACACAAACTTAGGAACATTGTCTCGACCTTTTAGTAGTCGTTTGAGCACAACACCGACTACGAGAAGTGCAGCAAATCGAACGAGCACACCCACCATTTCGCCACCATTAAATAATTCACCCCACCACTTCGTGCTTATTTTGCCCGACCAAATGGTGAATGAGCCACCTCTGTTGAACGAATGCAAGAACACAAGCATGATTGGAATAAACAAAAACACCAGCACGAGCACTGTCCACACACCAAGCACTTTCGGCAAAATTTCTCTTTTTGCTCTGGTGCGCGGCTTGACGTGTTTTGCCTGCTCAAGAGCACGTGCATGCATCCTGCGCCGCAGGTTCTGCACTGCAGGCGAGGCAAGCGAATTGATCAGTGGAACAAGCTTCATTGCAACAAATCCAACACCAAGTGACAACAACACTGCAGCAATCATCAAAATAGCCATGGCCGAACCAAGAGGCCAATTTTGTGCACCGCTAAATTGCGACGCAATCATTGCGCCAATCATGTTGCCCTTGGCGCCACCCAATACCGTTGCCGTTACGTAGTCACCACACATTGGAATGAATGTGAGCAACACACCCGCCACAATGCCCGGGCCAGCGAGTGGCAGGGTGACACCGACGAACGTGGCCACACGACCAGCGCCCAAGTCTTTGCTGGCCTCTCGCATGCGCACATCAATGCGATCGAGCGCCACGAAAAGCGGCAAGATCATGAAACCGAGATAGTTATAAATGATTGCGATTTGCACTGCGAGCGGAGTCTCAAGAATCTGAATTCCGCTCTGACCAATCCACCCCATGCCAACCAGCCATTTTGAAAATGTGCCATTAGGGGCAAGCGGTATTCGCCATGCAACAGTGCGGATTAGAAAACTCGTGAAGCTCGGCACCACCACGGCAGCCAAAATGATTGCTTTCCATTTCTCAGGCACTTTGAATGCCGCAAAATAGGCAACCGGCAAACCGATCAACACACACATTGCTGTGGCGATCACCGATATTCGAAGAGTCCCCCTAAACGTTTTGAAAAATGTTTCGTCGAACACCGCCGAATAGCTATGAGTTGAAAGATGGCTGAAGTCAACCGGCAACAATTTCGCAGAATCTTTAGTGCCGAACGAATAAAACACAATGAAAGCAATCGGCAATGCAAAAAAGAGCAAATACCAAATAATTGCAGGCAATGCGAGCAGATATTTTGGCCCGTGCCACCTTCTTTTAAATCGTGTAGCGACCGTTGCGGTCACCCCAGATCAGCCTCCGGCCTTTGCCTTCGACTTATTCAAGATGTCAATGAGTCGATCGAGTGCTGGAGTAATGACCTGCGTGTGCATGGACTTGACCTGATCATCACCAAAGAAAATCATGTCGCCCTTTTCAAGATCTGGAGCGATCTCGCCAATCAGCGCCGACATGTTTTTCATGCCGGTGTGATAACCGTGGTATGCAAGATCTTTGATAGAAACTTCTGGAATTAAGTCCCAGTTGATCCATGCATGTGCGGCCTCAGGGTTTGGGGCACCAACTGGGATGCAGTAGTTGTCCATCCACAATTCGGTGTCTGGAGCACCAAGTACCCACTTCCAATTTTCGGGCGTGCCACCAGCATCAGCAATGCGTGTATATGCCTGACGAGCATCGCCGTTCCATGCCATGGCGATTGAATACGCGCCTTCTGCAAGTTTGGTCGATGGGTAACTATCAAACGCCTTGATGTGTTGAGCAAACTCGTCCACCAAGAATTTCTCGGCTGCATCCAGGTTGGCTACATCTTCGGTGTTCCAGTCAATGCCGTTTGCCCAAAACCACATGCCGCAATAGTTAGGAGCCGCATCGATCACTGCGCATTGGCCAGAAGCCTCACCCATGCATGTGTCAATGAAGTCTTGCCACGTGGTCAGTTCTTTCGAGATCTTGGTGCTGTCATAGAAATACCCAGTTGTACCCCAGTTTTTGCACACCGAGTAGTCGTTTGTGGTGTCCCACGCCTGACCGAGGTAGAGCGGATCAACGTTGACCATGTTTGGAATCAACGACTTGTCAAGCTTTTGCAACAATCCTTTTTCGATCATCTGCGGGATGTACGGGCCAGTTGGTACAACAATGTCGAAGCCACTTGCTCCGCCACTTGTTGCCAACTTGGTAATCAAGTCTTCGTTACTTGCGTAGTAGTCAACCTTCATCGTCACACTCAATGTTGACGCAGCAAGCGCACCGACAAGTTCAGGATCGTTGTAGTCGCCCCATGTGTACATGGCCAATGTGCCACTTGCGGTGTTAATCACGCGACTCCAGTCGCCGCTTGCCAACCCATCTGTCGATCCAGCGGCAGCCGTATCAGTTGTAGCCCCACCATCCGATGATGAGTTTCCACAAGCAGCGGCAATCAAAGCAAAACCGGCGAGCGCGGTACCACCCTGCAGAAATGCTCGTCGCGAGAGTTTTTCGCGAAAGCTGTCTGGTGCCAACATGTTGAGTTGTTTCGGACTCTGCTGTGAATTATCTGTTGCCATGTCATTTCCCCTTGTAGTTGTTTGTTTTGATATTAGTCATGAGCCGGAGCGGCCATAACGACACTTGCTTGCCTGGCTGAGAACAAATACACATCTTCAGCCGACCACGAGCACCACACCGTTTCACCCACTGCAAATCGTGATGGATTAGTGCGGGCAATCATCACCAAAATGTCGCGACCCTTGGCACTCACCACGTATTGCAACACATCACCGAAATGCGACACCCCAGCAACCGTTGCCTCGACCGCATTAGACGTTTGGCTTGGTCGGGCAGACGACAGATTGATGCACTCTGGCCGCACAGCCGAAAGTGCGGCTTCGCCATTGGGCACGTTCTCTTCTGGTCGAGTCGCAACAAACACAGTTCCGTCATCGGCTCGTGCGCCGTCTTCGGTAGCAACGCCCTGCCAGAAATTATTGCGCCCGATAAACCCAGCAACGAATGCAGATGTGGGGTGCTCATACACCGTTTCAGGATCACCCAACTGCTCAATATGTCCATCCAGCATGATGGCAATACGGTTCGACATCGACATCGCTTCTTCTTGATCGTGAGTAACGAACACGAAGGTGATGCCAAGGCGGCTCTGGAGCAACTTCAATTCAATTTGCATCTCTTCACGCAGTTTGCGGTCGAGTGCGCCGAGCGGTTCGTCTAAGAGCAGAATGCTTGGCCGATTGACGAGCGCGCGCGCAACCGCAATGCGCTGCTGCTGGCCGCCCGACATTTGACGCGGCTTGCGTTCAGCCAACTTGGTCATCTGCACCATGTCGAGGGCTTCCATCACGCGCGTCGCAGTCTCTATTTTGTTGACACCTTTTTGGCGCAGGCCATAAGCGACGTTTTCGGCTACTGACATGTGCGGAAAAAGCGCATAGTGCTGAAACACCGTGTTGACATCGCGCTTATACGGCGGCACGCCCTGCACTTCGAGACCATTGATGCGGATGAACCCTTCGTCGGGTTGTTCAAACCCTGCGAGCATGCGAAGCGTCGTTGTCTTGCCACAACCAGATGGACCGAGCAACGAAAGAAACTCGCCTGCTTTGATCTGCAAGTTGATGCCATTCACAGCAAGCACGTCGCCGTACTTTTTGGTGACATTGCTCAGTTCAACCGAACCGCGCTCGCTATTTTCCACTCTGTCCCCCGTGCTTGTAGATCGTAATTCTCAACTAACTGTTGAGGTTAATCATCACATGCTTGATGCGTGTGTAATCATCCAATGCGTAAGCCGACAAATCTTTGCCGTAGCCAGATTTTTTATATCCGCCATGAGGCATTTCGGCCACCATTGGAATGTGGGTGTTAACCCACACACAACCGAAGTCGAGATTTTTGGTCATGCGCATTGCGCGACCAAGGTCGCGTGTCCACACCGAAGATGCAAGCGCGTATTCAACGCCGTTAGCCCATTTGAGCGCCTCTTCTTCGTCGCTAAATTGCTGCACTGTAATAACTGGGCCAAACATTTCGCTCTGAATCATCTCGTCTTGCTGCTTCAAGTCACAAACTACGGTTGGCTCGAAGAAATAACCAGTCCCGCTGACTTGTGAACCACCTGTAGTGATTCGCGCGTGTTTCGGTGTGCGATCAATGAAACCCTTGACCTTGCTCAAGTGGGTTTCATTATTTAATGGACCGTACAAAACGTCTTCACTCGGCTTGCCGGTCTTTGTCTTTTTTGCAGCTTCGGTAAGCGCATCGACGAAGTCGCGATAGATCTTTGGCCCAGCAATTACACGAGTTGCTGCGGTGCAGTCTTGACCCGCGTTGAAATAACCAGTCATCGCAATTGTCTCCACAGCCAAATCAATGTCTGCATCATCAAAAATAATGACTGGTGCTTTTCCGCCAAGTTCGAGATGCACTCGCTTCAAACTCTTGGAAGCAGCCTCTGCCACTTCCATGCCTGCTCGAACCGAACCAGTGATTGACACCATCCCTGGTGTGTCGTGCGTGACCATTGAGCGGCCTGTGTCGCGATCTCCACAAATCACATTAAGGACGCCCGGAGGCAACACTTGACCAGCGATCTTTGCAATCAAAGCAGTCGATGCAGGCGTGGTGTCACTTGGTTTGAGCACAGTGGTGTTGCCTGCTGCGATTGCAGGAATAAATTTCCATACACCCATCATCAATGGATAGTTCCACGGCGCAACTTGTGCGCACACGCCAATTGGTTCGCGACGTATATATGAAGTGAAGTTGGTCATGTACTCACCCGCACTCTTGCCTTCGAGCATGCGCGCTGCACCCGCGAAGAAGCGAATTTGGTCCATCATCGGTGGCACTTCTTCGCCAAAAGTGATTGCGCGTGGCTTGCCGGTGTTTTCGATCTCGGCCTCAATCAACTCGGTCATGTTCGCTTCCATCGCATCGGCAATGTCATTGATTGCTTTCTGGCGCACCGACGGTGTGGAGTGCTTCCATGAATCAAATGCATTCGCTGCAGCCTTCATTGCGCTGTCTACGTCAGCCGGTCCAGACAATGCGGCCGTTGCATACTGCTTACCCGTGACCGGGTCAATTATTGGGGTCGTGCGGCCATCTTGTGCTGCAACTTCTTTGCCATTGATGTAGTTATTAAACGATTTCATACGACAACACTAACCAGCATCGCCAATTGGCATGAAATGTCCGCAGGTCCATCTAGGCGTAGTGTCGTGGTATGACCCCAAGCATTAAAACACTCGGTGTGCCCAAAGAAATAAAGACTTTGGAGGGCCGTGTCTCTCTCACCCCAGACGGAGTGCGAGAGTTTGAGCGCCTCGGTATTGAAGTATTCGTCGAAAAGAGCGCGGGAGAAGGCGCTTCAATCACCGATGCAGAGTATGTGGCCGCCGGCGCCACCATTGTGCCCACGGCCGCAGACGCATGGAGCCAGCACATGGTTGTCAAGGTCAAAGAGCCCAAAGCTGAAGAGTTTGGCTTTTTGCGCCAAGACCTCACACTGTTTACCTACTTGCATCTCTCGGCTTATCCAGCAGTTGCCGCAGCATTGCAAAAATCTAAAACAACAGCCATTGCATATGAGACGGTGCAGCTTGACGATGGATCGTTGCCACTGCTTGCACCAATGAGCGAGATCGCTGGTCGTCTAGCAACTCAGGCAGGCGCGCATTTTCTTGAGCGACCACAGGGTGGTCGCGGCGTGCTGATGGGTGGTGCACCTGGCGTGAGACCAGCAAAAGTTGTAGTGATAGGCGCAGGCAATGTTGGTTACAACGCTGCATGGATCGCAGCCGGCATGCAAGCCGAAGTCGTCATTCTCGACAAAAATCTGGACCGTCTGCGATACATCGAGCAAATTTGCATTGGTCGCACCACGACGCTTGCATCAAACCGCGGCGCAATTGAGCGTGTGCTTGCCGATGCCGACTTGCTGATTGGTGCAGTGCTCGTTGCTGGTGCTCGTGCACCGATTGTTGTCAGTGAAGACATGGTGCGCAGCATGAAGCGCGGATCAGTAATTGTTGATGTGGCAGTAGACCAAGGTGGATGTATCGCTACGACTCACGAAACCACACACACCGACCCCGTATTTGAGCAGCATGGCGTGATTCATTACGCGGTGGGCAATATGCCAGGTGCGGTACCAAACACCAGCACCTATGCACTCACCAACGCAACACTTCCCTATCAGATACAGATTGCATCTCTCGGTGCGCGCGTGGCAGCACAGCAAAGTAGGGCAATCAGTCTTGGAGTCAACACTGCCAATGGACACATCACGAGCGAGCCCGTGGCACGTGAACTTTCAACAGATTTCGTCAGTCCACTAGACGCACTAGCTCACTAGCGACAACTAGTCGCAGCAACTATCGCGCCAGCCGCACGAACCACACCGAAAGTGTGCATGCTCGGCGTACAGACCAGAGCCGCAGTGCGGACACTCTGAAAAAATTCCCCGTGGCGAGTTGCACACAGCCGCGCTCGTTTTTAATTCTTGCGCTGTTGTAGCGTGAGGGTCGAGTTGATGCTTGATTGCTTGATCCATTGTCAACATTCTTGCCGATTTACTCATCACCATGACTGATACCAGCACCCTTCCAGACGACCAACCCCGACGAGGCAGCGCCCGAGCCGCACTTCGCGTCCGCGACTTTCGCCTGGTGTGGTTTGGATCTCTGGGCTCAAACATCGGCACTTGGATGCAAAATGTTGTCCTTCCCGCCTATGTGTACCATCGCACGGGCAAGGCGTCGGTTGTTGGTTTGCTCATCTTCGCCCAACTCGGACCACTGCTCTTTTTGTCAATACCTGCAGGTGTTATTGCCGATCGTTTTAACCGCAAAAAATGGCTTGTCTCGATGCAAGTGGTGCAGCTTTCGTTTTCGGTAGCACTCGCAACGCTCGCACTTGGCACTCCACCCATTTGGGCGCTCTTTGCTGCTGCATTTGGTGTGGGCATCGGTAACGCGCTCAATGCCCCCGCGTGGTCTGCAATGTTGCCGTCGCTTGTCCGACCACAAGATCTGTCGGGAGCAATTGCACTCAATAGCACCGTCATCAATGGTTCGCGCGTTGTGGGCCCCATCATCGTTGCAGTCTTTTCGCAGTGGGGTGCAACCACTGCACAGTTTTTTTATTTCAATGCTGCAACATATTTATTTGTCATCTTTGCCTTGCTCAGAGTGACCGTGCCCGATTTCGTGCCAGACCCTACGCAAGGTTGGCGCCGCTTCACAGTGGGTCTCTCTATTGCACGCGAAAGACCCGTCGTACGTCGCCTCATTGTTTCACTCGCCACTTTTTCTCTGCTCTCGTTGCCCTATGTCGGCCTCTTCCCTGCAGTTGCTCGACTTACATTTAAGATTGACGAAAGCGGCGTTACCTACAAGTGGCTCTATGCCACCTGGGGTTTCGGCGCATGCCTTGGTGGACTTGCAATTGGCACAGTCTTTTCGCATGTCGACATGCGACGTCTCATCCAGTGGGGCTTCGTGGCTTTTTCTGTTGCAATGTTTTTCTTTGCGCTTTCACAGTCGCCGCTCCCTGCATTTATTTCGGGATTCTTTTTAGGCTTCGCCTATTTCTTCACAACCACATCAATGATGACGGTGGTACAAATGCGACTCGAACCCGCAGTCAGAGGCCGTGTGCTCGCATTGTGGTTCATGGCATTTGGCGGCCTCATTCCATTTGGCAATATGTTTTTTGGCCCACTCATCGACCGCTATGGCTCGCGCGGAATGCTTTTCATTAGTTCTGCAACAGCACTCTTCCTTGCTTGGCGTTGCAACATCACCGCACTCGACAACACGCAATCTCAAACAACAAGTCGTCAGTTAGCCGACTAACAGCGCGATCAGTTTCTCGAGTTGAGCAACCCGCGAACCTTTCACCAAAATCGCTGTCGAATTTGCTGCTGAAGTGAGCATTGCAGCAGCCTCGTCGCGAGAGTGCGACTCGACTCCATACAGATCTGTATCAACAGCAATCAGTTCGATGCTCAGTTGCTTGGCAACCTGTGCAATCTGCACATGATCTTGTTCGGGCTGCGCAAGCTCTGCCATCACACCAAGCACTGCAATACGCCGTGACGCCTTTGTCGCGCTTAACGCCTGCAGTGCAGCATTCATTGAAGCAGGGTTGGCGTTATACGAGTCATCAATGATCAGCGCGCCACTGCGAGCAATTCGTTGTTGCATCCGCATCTCAGAAATTACTGACCCGGCAATTGCATTGGCTGCTGCTTGAATATCTAACCCCAATACGCCAGCAACCGCGATAGCAGCAACTGCATTGTGTGCCATGTGTTCGCCCGGCACCTTCATTTTCCACGAGGCTTCACCCCAAGGAGTCTCGACGGTCACTGTCGCACAGGCATGATCATCCAAGACACAACTTGTCATCCGCACAGTTGCCAATGGTGATACGCCATAAGTAATCACGTTTGCATCAGTCAGCGAACGCATTGCAACAACACGCTCGTCGTCTGCATTCAAAATTGCAAAACCCGAAGAACCGAGTGCAGTGACAAGTTCGCTTTTGGCGCGAGCAACACCCTCAATGTCCCCCACACGCTCGGTGTGCGCTGGGGCCACTCTGGTGACTACACCAATGTTGGGCCGAGCAACTGCACACAGTCGAGCAATCTCGCCAAAACCACGCATGCCCATCTCGAGCACAAGGGCCTCCACATCATCGGCCGCATTCAAGATCGTCACAGGCAGTCCCTGATCATTGTTGAAAGACCGTTCATTTGCGGTTACTCGCAATTTTGAACCAAGTGCTGACGCAATAAAATCTTTAGTACTTGTTTTGCCAACTGAACCAGTAATTCCAATCACCCTGTTAGCAAGTTGGGCATCGAGTTTGTTGCGGCCCCAAGCACCAAGTTGCAACAGTGCTGCACGTGTGTCTGGCACTTCAATCGATGTGCGACCAAATGTTTTGCCAGTTGTCAAATATGCGCCAGCACCTGCGGCAAGCGCTGCTAAAACAAAATCGTGTCCATCGCGCTCAGCAACGATCGGTACAAAAAGTTGTCCTGGGCGCACGCTGCGCGAATCAAAACTGACGCCTGACAGATGAGCATTTTGACCAACAAGAGTTCCGTTGGTCGCCTTCGCCACATCGGCGGCCATCAAGCGCATAACGCAATCCTACCGAGCAATGGCAATGCTATGGAGCAGCGACTCCCCATTTGCTAGTACCGTGTTTTTAATGACATCGTCACAACGCATTCACGTAGTCGTGCTTTTTGGTGGAGAATCTGCCGAACACGATGTCAGTTGTGTTACTGCCGCCCATGTGTTGCGTGCACTCGACGGCGATAAATATCGCATCACCACTGTTGGCATTGCGCGCCACGGTCAATGGGTTCTCGTCACCGAACACTCAACCGAAAAATTGGTTGTGTCCGGAACGCCCACATCAATTACCGAGATTGTTGCACAAGTTCGCAGCGATGAGCGCACTGTTGTGCTTCCTCTCTTGCACGGTCCACTCGGTGAGGACGGCACGATGCAAGGCGTACTCGAGGTCGCGAACATTCCGTATGTGGGGTCAGGAGTTCTCGGAAGCGCGGTTGCGATGGACAAAGGCGTTGCCAAACAACTGCTTCAAGCCAACGGAATTGCGCAACCCAAATATGTTTCACTGCGCGAACATCACGTCACTGATGCAGCGTTGCACCACGCAGTCGACACACTTGGTTTTCCAGTTTTTGTAAAGCCCGCCAACATGGGTTCATCAATTGGCGTGAGCAAGGCGCACAACATGGACGAACTTCGAGCTGCTGTCGACACCGCAACTTCCTATGACGAATGGATCTTGATTGAAGAGGCAGTTGTTGGTCGCGAAATCGAGGTAGCCGTACTTGGCAACGTTGAGGTGCGTGCATCGGTGCCAGGAGAGATCATTCCTGGAAGCGATTTTTATGACTACAACGACAAGTATGTGAGTGACATGGCACAACTCAAGATTCCAGCACCGCTCACCGAAGCCCAGACCGAAGCAGTACAAAAACTAGCCACAGTTATTTTTCACACTTTGCGCGCAGAAGGTATGGCCCGCGTTGACTTTTTCTACGAAGAAGGTGGACGAGGATTCTTGTGCAATGAGATCAACACGATCCCAGGCTTTACACCTATTTCTATGTACCCAAAATTGTGGCAGGCATCAGGTGTTTCGTATTCTCAACTGCTCGATGAACTCATTGAGTTGGCTTTCGACCGCCACTCACGTCGCCGCCGAAATACTGCCCGCTAGATTGCGCGAGAATCTATGCGCATCGTTTCCCTACTTCCCTCTACCACCGAGATTGTCTTTGACTTGGGCCTCCAAGATCAACTTAAGGGAGTCACGATTGAGTGCAACTGGCCCCAGTTGGCCAAGGCGGGTCGCGAAATAGTTGTCGATACATTCACCAATCCGACCATGACGCCAGGCGAGATTGATGCCATTGTAAAACAGCGGATGGCAGCAGGCCTCGACTTGTACAACTTGGATGACGAAGCACTTGCTCGATGCAAACCTGATCTTATTTTGAGTCAAGATCTCTGTCGTGTGTGTGCTGTAGCGAGCGGCGATGTAGACGCGGCAGTTGCACGTCTCAATTGCGATGCGACCGTATTACAAATAGATCCGCAAAATTTGCGCCAAGTGATCGAGTCAATCAACACCATTGCGGTCGCTGCTGGTGTTGCAGATCGCGGCGTTGCACTCACCGACTCATTGCACAGGCGCCTGCAAGCCGTGGCTGCTGCCGTTGCCGGCAAGGTCCGCCCAAAAGTCTTTGTACTCGAATGGATTGATCCGCCTTTCGGCGCTGGTCATTGGGTTCCAGACATCATCTCAGCAGCAGGAGGCGAACCAGTTTTGTGTCGACCTGGTGAACGCTCGGTGCAAACAACGTGGGCCGAGATTGCTGCCGCCGCCCCCGATGTAGTGATTGTTGCACCGTGCGGTTTCGGACTTGACAGTGCTTCCGATCAGGCTCGCTTGATACTTGAGCATCTGCCCTCGTCGGTTGCCGTGTGGGCTATTGATGCAGATGCGGTCATGGTCCGACCAGGACCGCGACTCGTAGATGGAGTCGAGGCTATTTCGCACATGTTGCACGGAAACATCGACAACACGGTTGACAGTGCATTGCTGCGCAGAATTATTTAGTTAGCTACCCGAAGCAGGAATATTTAATATTTGCCCTGGATAGAGCAACGCGCCAGAACTATTGAATCCATTTGCACCAAGCAGCGAAGCAAGAGAAATACAGAACTTCTTGCGGATGATGTACATCGAATCACCTCTCGCAACCTTGTATGTGCCAGCCGGGCGGGGGTCGCAACCAGGCTGACTTGGACCAGCTGCAACATCGGGCGCAACATTGATCTGCGGATTATTCACTGTTGCAGTTGGCGGAATTTTGAGTATCGATCCAGGAAATGGAAATTGACTTGTCGCTACAAGCCCATTCCATGACAGCAACTCGGCGACCATGATGCCATACAAGTTGGCAACAAGACTTGGCGAGTCGCCCGCGCGCACCGTGTACACCTGTTCAACACCAACTGCGCCGATCGGCAACGTGGTCACGATGTTGGGCAACGTTGACTGCACTGGTGGAATCGTTGCAAAATCTGTGGGACCAACTGGCACGATCGTTGTTGCGGTACCCGCAATTGTGGTGCTGCATGCTCCAACAAAAAATAGACTTGCCAGAACTACCGTCGCGTGTTGGATTGCTTTTGTACTGCTCTTCATTGCTCTCAATAATAGGCGATGAGGTGATTAATCAGTGATTAGTACATCACTATGCCATTAGGCGAGCGGATGCAACGATCGGCACCGGAAGAGTCGACGAACCCATCAATCGTTGATCAACCGCTGCGGCACAGGCGCGTCCTTCAGCAATTGCCCACACGATCAGGCTCTGCCCACGCCCCATGTCGCCAGCAACAAACACACCGGGAATATTTGTTGCATACTCATCTGTGCGCGCAATATTTCCGCGCGCATCCAGCGCAACGCCCAACTGATCAAGCCATGCCTTCTTCTCTGGACCAATAAATCCGAGTGCAAGTAACACTAAGTCGGCTAGTAACTCACGCTCGGTGCCTGGCACTGTCACAAACTTTCCATCGACAAGCTCTACTTCGTTGAGCACAAGCGCACGCACAGTGCCGTCTTGATTGCCCACAAATCGATCGGTGTTCACACTAAACATTCGCTCGCCACCTTCCTCGTGTGCCGAACTTGTGCGAAATACCAAACTCCACTGTGGCCAAGGATTTGTATCTGCTCGCACCTCGGGTGGGCGCGGCATGATCTCGAGTTGTGTCACCGACAGTGCTCCTTGACGATGTGCTGTGCCTAGACAGTCGGCACCTGTGTCGCCTCCACCGATGATCACCACATGTTTTCCGTGCGCGCTGATTGTGGTTTGTGACATGTCGCCTTGTTGCACACGATTGCTCGGCGGCAAATATTCCATTGCCTGATAAATACCCTTCAGCTCTCGGCCGGGCACCGGCAAATCGCGCCACTGAGTTGCGCCGCAAGCCAACACCACTGCATCATGCGACGCCACCAGCACATCAATGTCCACGTTGTCGCCTACCGCTGCATTGACTCGAAACTCTGTTCCTTCTTGCTCCATCTGCTCAACGCGTCGATCAATGTGACGCTTTTCCATTTTGAATTCGGGAATGCCGTAGCGCAACAAACCGCCGATGCGATCATCGCGCTCGAGCACAACCACATCGTGCCCTGCACGGGTGAGTTGTTGCGCAGCGGCCAAACCAGCAGGACCCGAACCGATAACGGCAACTCGCTTGCCAGTCTTATGAGAAGAAACAAATGGTGTGACCCAGCCTTCGCTCCACGCCCGATCAATAATTTCAACTTCAACTTGTTTAATCGCTACAGGATCTTGATTGATACCCAAGACACATGCTGACTCGCAGGGAGCAGGACACAATCGACCGGTAAATTCAGGAAAATTATTTGTCGCATGCAACCGATCAAGTGCATCACGCCAGTTGTCTCGGTACACCAAGTCGTTCCAATCGGGGATCAAATTGCCAAGTGGGCAGCCATTGTTGCAAAACGGAATGCCGCAATCCATGCATCTGCCCGCCTGCTGCTTCAGATCTTTTGCGGGAAATTTCTCATACACCTCGCGCCAGTCTGCAACTCGCACAGGAATCGCACGGCGCTTCGGCGTAGTGCGCTTCCAATTGATAAATCCGGTTGGCTCACCCATTGACTGGCTCCATCACTCGTCGAGATATTTCCTCATCACTGACGCCATCGACCTTTGCTTGATCAATGATCGCCATCACGCGCGCATAATCACGAGGCAACACTTTGCGAAATTTTGACTGTGTATTTTGCCAATCATTTAACATCCGTGCACCTGCTGGAGACCCCGTCATCTGCACATGTCGCTCAATTGTTTCGTTGAGCCAAGATGCGTCGGTCGCACTCATGTCCACGACATTCACCATCTCGGTGTTCACCCGCGACTCAAACAATCCGTCTTTGTCATATACATAGGCAATACCGCCGCTCATGCCAGCGGCAAAGTTGCGACCGGTTACGCCAAGCACTACAACTCGTCCACCAGTCATGTATTCGCAGCCATGATCGCCAATGCCTTCTACAACCGCAGTTGCACCCGAGTTGCGCACACAAAAACGTTCGCCCACAAGCCCGTTGATAAAGATCTCTCCAGATGTTGCTCCGTACCCAATTACGTTGCCTGCAATAACGTTTTCTTCAGGGTTAAAGGCGGCTCGAAGGCTTGGTCGCAACACTATGCGTCCGCCTGATAAACCTTTGCCCAAATAATCGTTTGCGTCACCGTGCAGAAAAATTGAAATTCCATTCGGCAAAAATGCACCGAGGCTTTGTCCAGCAGAGCCAGTGAATCGCAATGTGATTGTGTCGCTCGGTAGTCCTGTACTGCCCCACTTCTTTGTGACGGCGCTCCCAAGCATGGTGCCAACGGTGCGATTGACATTACTAATTGATAAATCAAGTTGAACTGGTGTCGCATCATTGATCGCATCGGCACAACTCACAACAAGTTGCGTGTCAAGCGCGTTGGACAAACCATGATCCTGCGCCACCGAATGATGCAACGTTTGTTGATAAGGGTTCTGAGGCATTGCCAAAATTGGCGAGATATCAAGACCCTTTGCTTTCCAGTGCGTGACCGCATGTCGTGTGTCGAGCACCTCAACATGACCCACTGCTTCTTGCAGAGTCTTGAAACCAAGCTGTGCAAGGTACTCGCGCACCTCTTGAGCAATGTACTCAAAAAAGTTAACAACAAACTCTGGCTTGCCAGTAAAGCGCTTGCGCAGTTCTGGGTTTTGTGTGGCAATTCCCACAGGACAAGTGTCGAGATGACAGACACGCATCATCACGCAACCACTCACCACAAGTGGCGCAGTTGCAAATCCAAACTCTTCCGCACCGAGAAGCGCGGCCACGATCACGTCGCGTCCTGTTTTCATTTGGCCGTCGGCTTGCACCACGATGCGATCGCGCAACCCATTGAGCAACAATGTTTGCTGAGCCTCAGCCAAACCAAGTTCCCACGGCGCGCCAACATGTTTCAGCGAAGTTAAAGGTGATGCACCAGTGCCCCCATCGTGACCCGAGATCAACACCACGTCAGCCTTGGCTTTGCTTACGCCAGCAGCAACCGTGCCAATGCCAACCTCGGCAACCAACTTGACATGCACTCGCGCGGTTGGGTTTGAGTTTTTGAGATCATGAATCAGTTGTTTTAAATCCTCAATCGAATAAATATCGTGGTGTGGCGGCGGACTGATCAACCCAACGCCAGGCGTTGAGTAGCGAGTTTTCGCAATCCACGGATACACCTTGTGTCCGGGCAACTGCCCACCTTCACCAGGCTTTGCACCTTGCGCCATCTTGATCTGCAAGTCATCAGCATTCACCAAGTATTCGCTTGTCACGCCAAAACGACCCGATGCAACCTGTTTGATTGCCGATCGCTTCGAGTCGCCGTTTGGTAGCAAAATATTGCGCGTTGCATCTTCGCCACCTTCACCCGTATTGCTTTTGCCACCAATTCGGTTCATTGCAATTGCCAATGTCTCGTGAACCTCGGCCGAGATAGACCCGTAGCTCATTGCGCCAGTCGAAAAACGCGTCACGAGACTCGCCACCGATTCAACTTCATCAATCGGAATACTTGGACGGTCCGTGGTGAAATCAAAGAGTCCGCGCAGGGTTGAAAGTACTCGAGACTGATCATCAACTGCCTTGGTGTATTGCTTAAACACGTCATATCTGCCAGCACGTGTTGCATGTTGCAATCGATACACCGTCTCTGGATTAAACAAATGATGCTCGCCTTCGCGGCGCCACTGATATTCACCACCCAACTCAAGTTTGCGATGCATGCGTTGATCTGGACGATGAGGATGAGCAATGGCATGACGCGCCGCAACCTCCGTTGCAATTTCGGCCAGACCGATGCCATCAAGACGCGACACCGTTCCCGTAAAAAACTCACCCACAAGTTCTTTGCCAAGTCCAAGGGCCTCAAAAATTTGTGCGCCCGTATATGAAGCCACTGTCGACACACCCATCTTCGACATCACTTTGAGCACACCCTTGCCTGCAGCCTTGATGTAGTTGTTGACAGCTTTCTGCGAGTCAATGCCTCCGAGACCGTTCACTCCCTCGCCATCATTAGCAACAATCATGTCTTCGATCGACTCAAACGCAAGATATGGGTTAATGGCTCCTGCCCCGTAGCCAATGAGCAGTGCCATGTGATGCACTTCGCGCGCATCACCACACTCAACTATCAAACCAACCTGCGTGCGCTTCTTTTCGCGAATTAGGTGATGATGCACCGCGCTTGTCAGCAACAACGATGGGATCGGTGCAAAGACATCATCCGAGTTTCTGTCCGAGATCACGATGATTCGAGCGCCGTTATCGATTGCTTCACTTGCTGTCGCACGAGCAGCATCAAGCGCATCGCGCAGTCCTTGTTCTCCATCGGCAACCCTGTACAAACCGTTCACTACAACCGACTGCAAATGTGGATACGTGTTGTCGTCGTTGATATGAATGATTTTTGCTAAGTGATCGTTGTTGATGATCGGAAAAGGCAATACCAGTTGCCGACAATGCTCTGGACCAGCCTCGAGCAAATTGCTCTCCGGCCCCACTGCTGTGCCGATTGACGTCACTACCTCTTCGCGAATTGCGTCGAGTGGCGGGTTGGTAACCTGCGCGAACATCTGCTGAAAATAATCGAACAACAGGCGTGGTCGTGCCGACAACACTGCAATTGGCGTGTCGGTTCCCATCGAACCAAGTGGCTCACCGCCACTCTTTGCCATTGGTGCCAAAATTATTTTCAATTCTTCGTGTGTATAGCCAAACACCTGCTGGCGGCGCAGCACACTGTCGCGACTAAACACCATATGTTCACGTGCAGGTAGATCACCCAGTTCCACAAGGCCGGCATCAAGCCATTGTTGATACGGCGCAGTTGCACTTAGTTGCTGCTTGATTTCGTCATCTTCCACAATGCGACCGAGTTTGGTATCGATCAACAGCATTCGCCCTGGCTGTAAACGTCCCTTACGCACAATTTTTGCTTGATCAATATCTACGACGCCAACTTCGCTCGCCATGATCACAATGTCATCATCGGTTACCCAGTATCGACTAGGCCGAAGTCCGTTGCGGTCGAGCACCGCACCAATCAATGTGCCGTCGGTAAACGCAATGCACGCCGGTCCGTCCCATGGCTCCATCAATGATGCATGAAAGCGATAAAACGCACGCTTCTGTGCACTCATCGTCTTGTTGTTTTCCCACGCCTCGGGAATCATCATCATCACTGCGTGCGGCAGACTGCGTCCACCCAAGTGCAGCAGTTCGAGCACTTCATCAAAGCTCGCTGAGTCACTTCCGCCCATCGCGCAAATAGGAAACGCCCGCTCAAGCCCCGGCAACACGTTGCTACTCAGCAACGATTCACGTGTTCGCATCCAATTGCGATTGCCCTGCACCGTGTTGATCTCGCCGTTGTGAGCAATAAATCGATACGGGTGAGCAAGCGGCCATGATGGAAATGTGTTGGTCGAAAATCTGCTGTGCACGAGAGCTATCGCCGATTCAATTCGTGTATCGGTGAGGTCTGGAAAAAACATTGCCAGTTCGGGCGTAGTGAGCATGCCCTTATAAATCAGAGTCCGGCTTGACAGCGAAGGAAAATATGTCTGCAACTCTGTTGGCAACTCGTGCTCAATGCGCTTGCGGGCAATAAAGAGTTTGCGATCCAAGTCAATTTCTTTTGCACCGTTCTTGTCCGAAATAAAAATTTGAGCAAAAAAAGGCATGACGTCTCGCGCGCTCTTACCAAGACAACTCGGATCAACGGGCACATCACGCCAACCCAATACATCGAGGTTCTCTTCGCGGATAATTTGCTCAATTGCGCCAATGGCTGTGTTGCGCAGTTTCTGGTCTGCAGGCAAAAATGCAATGCCGACTCCATAACTACCAACACTCGGTAAAACAAAACTCGCAACTTCCGTCAAAAATCGATGAGGAATCTGAATCAGTACTCCCGCTCCATCACCAGTCTCTACTTCTGCACCAGTTGCACCGCGGTGCTCCATGCTGCACAGCGCACCAATGCCCATTGCCACGATGTCGTGCGACTTGCGACCTTTGACGTCAACGACAAACGAGACGCCACAAGCGTCGTGTTCAAATCGTGGGTCGTATAAACCGCTTGCAGGCGGCATCAAATGTTGCATCGTCGTCGGGTCCTATTGACTACTCGGTTCAGCTGACCTCATTCAGACTGAACTTTTTGCAGATTGCCAAAATGCAATCCGCAGGGACGACGCTGGCCCGTGAGAAAACTCTAGCGACTAATTAGCGAAACAAACTGCCCGATTCAAAGTTTGGTGGACGCTTCTCAAAATGCGACATCACCGCTTCTGCTTGATTGGCCGTACCAATGAGTTGACCAATTATTGCTCGCTCGGCCGCAAACTGCTCGGCCGCACCACTATTTGCCAGCAAATTTATAAGTTTCTTGGCACCCCGCACTGCCTCTGGGCTGCGTCCGGCAATCTCACGCGCCATCGTCATTGCATCGGCATGAACATTGTCTGACAACTGAGTGGCGATTCCCAGATCGTGTGCCTCACGACCACTGAATATGCGCGCGGTAAATACCAAATTTTTTACCACGTCGGGACGCACAAGTCGGCTCAGCATCAAGGTGCCCGTCATATCTGGAATAAGCCCCCAGTGCACTTCACGCACAGACAGTTGAGTGTCGGGATGCACGATGCGAATATCTGCGCCGAGTGCAATCTGAATACCGCCACCCAATGCATGACCATGTACCGCAGCAATTACCGGCACCGGCACCTCTTGCCATACCCAACACACCTGTTGTGCCATGTGCGTGATGCGACCGTCGACCATCGAGCCAGCATTCATGTCAGCTTTTTTATCGGCTGTACTTGCTTTTGCACCAGCCTCGGCCATCTGTGCAAACGATGAAAAGTCGAGGCCTGCACAAAATGATGCACCGTCACCCGAGAGCACCACCACGCGCAATCCATCGACCGACTTCAAATAGTCGCCAGCCGCACTGAGCGACGTGAACATTGCATTGTCGAGAGCATTGCGTTTGTCGGCTCGATTCATCTTCACATCGGCGATGCCATCCGTCATGGTGATTGTGACGCGATCATCAACAATTCCAGATACAACTACCCGCTCCGCTGCGCTCATTACATACCCCTTTGCCAAGTCGTGTATCTCTATCGTGGCATGGCACACTAGATGGCATGCAACTGAACCTTTCCTCCGACGAAGTCCTCACATCCACCCGCAGCGTGCGCAAGCGCCTCGACTTTGATAAGCCCGTCGAGCGCAAAATTGTTGAAGAATGCCTCGAGATCGCACTCCAGGCTCCAACTGGTGGCAACAATCAGGGCTGGCATTGGATCATCGTTGAAGACGCCGCGAAGAAAAAGGCACTCGCCGATATCTACCGTGCCAATTGGGCCGTCTACGCCACGCTTCCTGGTGGCAAGCCACGTGGTGACGCTCGCGACGAGCAACTTCCTAAAGTGCGCGACTCTGCAACATTTTTGGCCGAAAACTTTGAGAAGGCACCAATGCTCATGATTCCATGCATCGAGGGTCGTCTCGAAAATCTGGATGTTGCGATGGGCGCTGGTGCGTGGGGTTCATTGCTTCCAGCAGCGTGGAGTTTTATGCTCGCGCTCCGCGGTCGCGGCATGGGCTCGGCCTGGACAACGATTCACTTGATGTTTGAAGGTGAGAAAAAGGCTGCAGAGCTACTCGGTATTCCCTACGACAAAATTACGCAGGGCGGTTTGTTTCCGATTGCATACACCATCGGCACCGATTTTAAACCTGCGAAGCGGTTGCCGCTTGACAAAGTGTTGCATTGGGATAAGTGGTAGCCAGTAAAATTATTACGTTCATTTATTGCGAGAGGATAATTGCATGACTGCGACAGCAGGAACCCCCATCGAACTCGTCAACAACGTGTACGCATCGCTAGAAGAAAACGTGGCTCTTGGTCGCAAGCGCCTCGGCCGCAATCTCACGTTGACCGAAAAGATTTTGATCAATCACCTCACCGATCCCAAAAAACAAGAGATGGAACGCGGACGCAGTTATGCGGACTTCGCACCCGACCGTGTGGCGATGCAAGATGCCACTGCGCAGATGGCACTGTTGCAGTTTATGACTGCTGGTCTTCCAACTACTGCTGTGCCTTCGACCGTGCATTGCGATCACTTAATTTCGGCAAAAGTCGGTGCACGCATTGATATGGGTGTCGCCATCGACACCAACAAAGAGGTCTACGACTTTTTGCAAAGTGTTTCAGCAAAATATGGCATCGGTTTTTGGGGTCCTGGCAGCGGAATTATTCACCAAGTAGTACTTGAGCACTACGCATTTCCTGGCGGCATGATGATCGGCACCGACAGCCACACACCAAACGCCGGTGGTCTTGGCATGGTCGCTATCGGAGTCGGTGGTGCTGATGCAGTCGATGTGATGACTGGTTTTCCATTTAATGTTCGTTGGCCAAAAGTGATTGGAGTAAAGCTCACCGGAAAACTTTCTGGTTGGTCGAGCCCGAAAGACGTGATTCTTGAAGTTGCACGCGTGCTCACGGTCGAGGGTGGCACTGGCGCAATTGTCGAGTACTTCGGCGATGGAGCCGACACCATTTCGGCAACGGGTAAAGCAACAATTTGCAACATGGGAGCCGAGATTGGCGCAACGTGTTCGGTGTTTCCATACGACGCCAACATGTCGGCATATTTACAAGCAACAGGTCGCGCCGACATCGCCGCGGCAGCCGATCAAGTTGCAGTGCATTTGCGCCCGGACGATGACGCGACGTACGACCAGATCATCCAAATCGACTTGTCCACACTCAAGCCACTCATTAACGGCCCACACTCGCCCGACCGCGCCCACAAAGTTGGCAAAGAAATCGCTGTAGCAGCAGCAGCCAACGAATGGCCGCTCGACATCTCCTCTGCATTAATTGGTAGCTGCACCAACTCGTCGTATGAAGACATCACTCGCGCGGCTTCTGTTGCACGCCAGGCAAAAGCACACGGCCTCAAAGCGAAGATCGAGTTGCTCATTACACCGGGCTCAGAGCAGATTCGTGCAACGATCGAACGCGACGGACTGCTTGCAGACCTTGAAGCAATTGGTGCAACCGTCTTGGCCAACGCGTGTGGACCGTGCATCGGTCAATGGGATCGATCCAAAGAAATAACGAGCAAACCAAACACCATTGTCAACTCGTTTAATCGCAACTTTCCCAAGCGCAATGATGGTTCTGCCAACACACTGAGTTTCGTCACCAGCCCCGACACTGTCATCGCCCTCGCGCTCGCTGGGCGTCTCGACTTTGACCCAACAACCGACACATTGACCGCCCCAGACGGCACGCAAGTCTCACTTCACATTCCGCAGGGCGAAGTGTTGCCAAAAGCGGGCTACGACGCAGGCAACGACACGTTTATCGCACCACCAACCGATGGCACAGACGTTGAGGTCACGGTGAGTCCTACAAGCGACCGACTGCAATTGCTCAAACCGTTCGAAAAGTGGAATGGAAATGATTTTCTTGGAATGCCTGTGCTGATGAAAGCAAAAGGCAAATGCACCACCGACCACATCTCGGCTGCAGGTAAGTGGCTCACCTACCGCGGTCACCTGCAAAATATTTGTGGCAACTTGTTTGCTGGTGTTGTCAATGCATACAACGATGCTGTGGGCGAAGGCATTGACATGATTGACGGACAAACGCGCACCTTTCCAGAAATCGCTAGACACTATGGAGATAACCAGGTGCAATGGACTGCAATCGGCGACCAAAACTACGGCGAAGGTTCAAGCCGCGAGCACGCTGCAATGGAGCCTCGATATCGCGGTGCAGCAGTTATCTTTGCCCGATCATTCGCCCGCATCGCAGAAACCAATCTCAAAAAACAAGGCATTGTGCCTCTCACATTTGCCGACCCTGCCATGTACGACATGATTGGCGAACTCGACACCATCACGGTGCGCGACATGCCGCCCAAACCAGACCAACCGGTGCGCTGCTACCTCAACAAACGCGGCGGAGACCCGATTGAGTTTCAAGCTCTGCACACGTTTAGCAAAGAGCAAGTCGAATGGTTTAAGGCCGGTAGCGCGCTCAATGTAGTGCGCCAAAAGGTGACGAAGGCTGCAGCAAAAGTTGCAAAGGCAGCGCAAGCAAAAACAAAATAGATCAACTACTCTTCGACTATGGAGAGTCTTGCTCGTCTTGTTGTGATCATTCTTGGTTCTGCGCTTGTTGCCGGAATTATTGCGATCGTGTTATGGCGCAAACCTCCGCGCAACATTATTGCCCGAGCATTTTTTGCGGTGTTCATGATTCCCGTGATTTGCATCGGAATTTTTCTCGCGACTCTCTCGGTAGGTATCGGCGTGCGCATCTTGGGTGTTGCAATTTTTCTTGCGGCAGTGATGGCCATCAAGTCACTGCTCACCAAAAAATAATTGTCACTAAACCACAGCCGATAAATGGGAAAGGCCCCACATTGCTGCGGGGCCTCTCAACCTAAGAATCCTGTGGCGGGGGAGCCACATTATGGATTCTGTCGGGCGGGCTCTGGGGGGAGCCCACCGCGATATGTAACCAGTATGGCCTACCCATGGGTAAGCGCGCAAGGCGAACGTGATGATATCCCCTATCTATTTTTGAGATAGGTAAGCCAGTATTTTGGCTAGTCTGTGGGCAATGGAGATTCGCCACCTCGCCAGTCTGATCGCAATCGCCGATCATGGCTCGTTTTCTGGTGCTGCTCGGGCTCTTGGAACCGTGCAGAGCAATGTCTCGGCTCATATTTCTCGGCTCGAAAAAGACCTTGGCGTTGCACTTGTCGAGCGCAACGGTGGCGCACTGACTGATGAAGGTGTCGTTGTTGTCGAGCGAGCGCGTCGAATAATTCACGAACTCGAAGATATTGAAGCTGACATCCACTCGAGCGATACCGACGTTGAAGGCGAAACCCGCCTTGGTTGCATCGGTACCACTGGCAGATGGCTCATGCCCCGATTGCTTCCTGCTCTCAAAAAAGCACACCCACTGGTGCGCGCCATCATTCACGAAGGTGGCACGTCAAGTTTGATTCCTCGTGTACTCAATGGCGAACTTGATGCAGCGATCGTTCACTTCCCCGTCGATGATCCCGAGCTCGTGCTCGAACCATTATTTTCAGAAGATCTTGTATTGCTCGTCCATGCAAAACATCGTTGGGCCGCACGAGAAGCAATCACCATTGCCGAACTTGTTACCGAGCCTCTTTTGCTCGCGCCACGCAATACTGCGCTGCGCAGAATCGTTGATCGTGCAGCAGCCACACAACGACTCGCCTTCAAGGCTCAGGCAGAGATAGATGGTGTGCGTCTCTTGACATCGCTTGCATTCGAAGGGTTCGGACCAGCAATTGTTCCTGCCACCGCAATTCCGGGCTGGCTCAAAGGCGACTTCGTTCGCGTAGCAATACCAGAACTTCCTCGCCGAGTAGTTGGCTGGGCATCGCGGCGCCGACCATTACCCAACAAGTCAACCCGTGCAACACTCGAAGTGACCAAGAACGTCGTTGCTAAAAGCGGAGATCGCCAACCTGGCGTAACGACCTCTCTTACAACCACCCCGGCATCGCCTACGCTCAAAGCCTGATGAGACCGAGCAGCAACGTGTCGACTCCAGTTCAATTACAACAAGCCGTAAAGGGCGCGGTCAAGGCCGAGGTTCGCTTACTCAATGACTCGCAACGAAATGTTGTCTGGGTCGAAATTGATCCAACAGTTCACTATGGCGCACTTTCAGCAGAAGCATCCGGCGTCATTGCCAACGCAGCGACCATTGCACTCAATCAGCGCTTGCCCTTGGTGTTGTCGATGGCGTCATCAGGTGCCGACATTTTGGGTGGCATAGATGCATTGTTCGGATGGGGCCAAGCAGCACGCAGAGTTGCCATGTGCTCTGGAATTGTTCCCATTTTTACCATCGTCACCGGGCCTGCGGTGAGCGGTCCAGCGCTGCTAATTGGCCTCAGCGACTTTGTGATCATGACCAAAGACTCGTACGCATTCGTGTCGGGCCCCACCATGGTCGCCGAGTTCACTGGCATCACCATGACCAACGAAGAACTCGGTGGCACCGACGCACATTCTCGTCAAAGCGGAGTCGCAAGCATGGTCGTTGCAGATGTGGAGAGCGCGCTCAATGCGCTTGAACAACTGTTGTCATTTATTCCAGACAATGTTGACAACATCGCGCCGCACATTGCAACTCATGATCTACCAGATCGCCTCACCCCGGAAGCAGGAGCAATTATTCCCGACACCGCAACGGGCAGTTACGACGTACGCAAAATTATTCGTGTTATTGCCGATGACAACGACATGCTTGAAGTGCGCGAGAGTTGGGCTGCCAACGTCATTACTGCGTTCATCACCATCAATGGTGAATCAGTTGGAGTGGTTGCCAACCAACCGATGGTGTTGGCTGGCACGCTCGATATCCCTGCATCCCAAAAGGCCGCGAGGTTTGTGTCGTTCTGCGATGCATTCAATATTCCACTACTGACACTGGTTGACACCCCTGGTTTTTATCCTGGCAAAGATCTTGAGTGGCGAGGCATGATCCGTCATGGCGGCCAACTCGTGTTTGCTTATGCTCGCGCCACCGTGCCACGCGTATGTGTTATTTTGCGCAAGAGTTACGGTGGCGCCTACATCGTTATGGATTCCAAGGGCATGGGCAACGATCTTTGCATGGCTTGGCCCTCGGCCGAACTCGCTGTCATGGGAGCCGGTCAGGCCGCAGCAATTTTGCAACGGCGCGCAACGCCACAAGAACGAGCAGCATTTGAAGCCGACTACACCGAACGTCTACTCAACCCATATGTGGCTGCAGAGCGTGGGTATATCGACGCCGTGATTAACCCAGCAGAAACACGACGTGAAATCTCGGCGGCATTTACGATGTTGCGCGACAAACGCGAGCGACTCCCTGCTCGCAAGCACGACAACACGCCTCTCTAGCGAAGCAACCGCTAAACTCAAGCGTGGGGACAGGAAGCTCCTCACTAAAATTGAAGGGAATCTCGATGGCTGAAACAATCACCATCATCGATGACCGAACAGGAAAAAAAGTTACTGTTCAAGTCAAAGATGGCGTCTTTGCCTCGTCGGCGCTACGTGAACTTGACCCAAATCTGCGCATGTACGACCCAGCATTTTTGTCGACAGCAGCATGCTCATCATCCATCACCTATCTCGATGGCGAAGCAGGCATCTTGCGTTATCGCGGCTATCCAATCGAACAACTTGCCGAAAAATCAACCTTCCTCGAAGTTGCCTACTTGCTACTCAACGGCGAGCTTCCAACAAGCCAGCAAGCCGAGAAATGGAATTTTGACGTCACTCATCACACGATGATTCACGAAAACATGCGCAAGCGCTTTGTCGACGGCTTTCACTACGACGCTCACCCAATGGGCATGTTTATTTCGGCGATCGCAGCCCTTGGCACGTTCTACGACGATTCCAAAAATATTTTTGACGAAGATGTTCTCAATAAACAGATCCTTCGACTTGTTGCCAAAGTACCAACCATTGCGGCAATGACGTACCGATTCTCGTCTGGGTTGCCATTCGTGCTTCCAAACAACTCGATGTCATATGCGCAGAACTTCCTCAACATGATGTATCGCATCGGCGACGACTACACCGTGCATCCGGCACTTGCCCGCGCCATGGACGTGTTGTTTATTCTGCACGCCGATCACGAACAAAACTGTGGCACGACAACCATGCGTGTAGTTGCCTCAGCACATGCCGACCCATACTCGGCAACAGCAGCAGCGGCTGCTGCGCTGTCGGGTCCGCTGCACGGTGGTGCCAACGAAGCGGTGATTCACATGCTTACCGAAATCGGTGATGTCAAAAATGTTTCAGCCTTTGTTGAACAGGTAAAGAATGGTGATGACCGGCTCATGGGTTTTGGTCACCGCGTCTACAAGAACTTTGATCCACGTGCGACTATTCTCAAAAAAGCTGCCTACGACGTTTTTGAAGTTACGGGCAAAAACCCGCTGCTCGACGTTGCACTCAAGCTTGAAGAAGTTGCACTCAATGACGAATACTTCATTTCGCGCAAGTTGTATCCAAACGTCGACTTCTACTCCGGCTTGATCTACCAAGCACTTGGCTTCCCTGTCGAAATGTTTACTGTGCTGTTTGCCATCCCTCGCACTGTTGGCTGGCTTGCCCACATGTCAGAATTACTGAAAGACAAAGAGCAAAAAATCAGTCGTCCGCGCCAGTGGTACACCGGTGTCAATGAGCGCAATTACGTGGAGATGAAAAAGCGCTAGTTGGCGCTGATATCAATCACGATTTTGCCAATGTTGGCATTGGCTTCCATATGCGTGTGCCCTTGGGCAATATCTGCAAATGCAAAGCGCCTATCGATGACAGGATGTAGCGCGCCACTTTCAAAAAGCGGCAGAATCTCGTTGGCAAAGCGCTGGCTAATTGCAATTTTTTCTTCGATTGGTCGGGCTCGCAGCACAGTGCCTGACAACTTGGCGCGCTTTCCCATCATCGCTCCTACGTTGAACGAAATATTTCCTCCAGCCATCACGCCTACTTGCACGATGTGACCCTTCAGTGCAAGACACGCCACATTGCGGTCCACATAGTCGCCGCCAATCACGTCGAGCACAGCATCCACGCCGCGTCCGCCCGTGGCGATTTTTACCGCATCTACGAAATCAGCAGTTTTGTAGTCAACAACTACGTCGGCACCGAGCGACTTGCAGGCATCAACCTTGTTTGTCGAACATGTTGCGATCACCCGCGCACCAATCGCTTTACAAATCTGTATTGCTGCAGTTCCCACGCCCGATGCCGCAGCATGCACAAGTGCCCAACGACCGTTGGTCAACCCACCCTGCACGACAAGCGCGTCCCATGCGGTAATAAAAACTTCGGGGATTGCAGCCGCGTCGGCAAGCACAATATTTGCGGGAATGCGCATTGCCTGACGCTCATGAATCACGAGTTGCTCTGCATATGCACCGCCACTCACAATGCCCATGACTTCGTCGCCTAATTTCCAGGCGCGTACTCGCGAGCCAAGACCGATCACCGTTCCAGAAAATTCCATGCCGGGTACATCATGAAGATCTGGAAATGGGTTTGGATAAAAGCCCATTCGTTGCAACAAGTCGGCGCGATTCAAACTCGTGGCACGTACTCGCACAAGCACTTCCTCGGGGCCAGGGCTAGGTGCGACGATGTCTTCAAACGTCAATACCTCAACACCGCCATGACTTCGCAACACAACTGCGCGCATAATTGGATTTATTCCATGATCTTTTGCAAACGACGATCGAGCGTCTCCAAAAACTCTTCGGTTGTTTGCCAAGGTGCAGCATTGCCACCGACGAGCAACGACAAATCTTTGGTCATCTCGCCTGCTTCAACAGCCTCGACACACACCTTTTCAACTTTGCGTGCAAAGTCAATAACTGCTGGGGTGTTGTCCAACTTGCCACGATGCTCAAGGCCACGTGTCCACGCAAAGATCGATGCAATCGGATTGGTTGAAGTCTTTTTGCCAGCCTGGTGATCGCGATAGTGGCGAGTCACTGTGCCGTGTGCGGCTTCTGACTCCATCACACGACCATCAGGAGTTGTCAGAACTGACGTCATTAAACCAAGCGAGCCAAAACCCTGGGCGACAATGTCTGACTGTACGTCACCGTCGTAATTTTTACATGCCCACACATAGCCACCTTCCCAGCGCAACATGCACGCAACCATGTCATCGATCAGTCGGTGCTCATAGGTGAGCCCCGCTTTGTCAAACTGCGCCTTGAACTCCTGTGCGAAAACCTCTTCAAACAAATCCTTAAAGCGTCCGTCATAAGCCTTCAAGATTGTATTTTTTGTGCTCAAGAACAACGGGTAGTTGCGTTGCAACGAATAGTTCATCGTTGCACGGGCAAAATTGCGAATTGATTCGTCGAAGTTATACATGCCCATCACCACGCCAGAACCAGTGAAGTCGGCAACTTTCATTTCAATTGGCTTGCTTCCATCTTTTGGCACATACGTCATAGTCACGGTGCCTTCACCAGGAATACGAAAGTCGGTTGCCTTGTACTGATCGCCGTGCGCATGACGCCCGATCACGATCGGCTTTGTCCAGCCAGGCACCAACTTTGGAATGTTGTTGCAAATGATCGGTTCGCGGAACACCACTCCATCCAGAATGTTGCGAATAGTTCCGTTTGGTGATTTCCACATTTGTTTCAAATTGAACTCTTTGACACGTGCTTCGTCAGGAGTAATGGTGGCGCATTTGATGCCAACACCGTGCTTCAAGATTGCTTTTGCAGAGTCGATTGTTACTTGGTCATTCGTTGCATCGCGATGCTCGATTCCGAGGTCGTAATACTCAAGGTTGATGTCGAGGTACGGAAGGATCAATCGATCTTTAATGAACTGCCACATGATGCGAGTCATCTCATCGCCATCGAGTTCGACTACGGGATGAAGAACCTTAATTTTTGTGGCCATGAGGGGGCTCCAACTTGTTGATCCGGATGCGTTCGGAACTTGTCTCCGACATCTACAGAATACCTCACATCAGCCACGACACGGCCACGACACACTTTGACCACCTACCATTATAAAAATGGATTTTGAGTGGTCCCCCGAACACGTTGCATTGCGCAACTGCGCGCACCAAATTGCCCAAGATGCGGTACAACGTTACGGCCGGTTTAACGACACATGGATGAATGGTTACTCCAAAGAATTTTCGGCTGAGCTTGGTGCACTCGGATGGATAGGCATGACGTGGCCGACCGAGTTTGGTGGCGGTGGTCGACCTGCAATTGAACGGTTGATTATTGCCGAAGAGATGATTGCTGCTGGAGCACCAATTGCTGCATCGTGGTTTGCCGACCGCCAGATGGGGCCAGCACTCATCGCATACGGCACCAAACAACAACAGGACGAGTTTTTGCCAAACATGCTTGCAGGCAAAACAACTTGGTGTATTGGTATGAGCGAACCAAATGCGGGAAGCGATTTAGCCTCGCTCAAGACCTTTGCCCAAGATGATGGCGACGAATGGATCATTAATGGTCAAAAGATCTGGACAAGCTTTGGTGAAGTTGCCGACTATTGCTACTTAATCTGTCGCACCAACTTTGAGGGTCCACCTCACGCAGGTATCAGTGAAATCATCGTTCCGATGAACACACCTGGCATCGACATCAGACCAATTAAAGACATGACGACAAATAGCCATTTTTGTGAAGTGTTTTATACAGACGTTCGCGTACCAAAAGCAAACTTGGTCGGTGTGCAAGGCGGAGCGTTTTCACAAACCATGCGCCAACTCGAGCACGAGCGCGGGGGCATCGACAGACTGGTTTCCAACAAAGCACTGTACGACCTTGCACGCAAGCGAGCCGACACAACCAACAAGGTTGTGCGCCAAGAAATCGCCAATATCGAAATCGGATACCACATTGGTCGCATTCTGGTGATTCGCGAGACGCTGCGCCAAGCACCAGCAGGTTTCTCGGCCGCCACAAAATGTTTTTGCACCGAACTCGAAACACGAATCTCTAATTTTGTATTCAGCACTCTTGGAATGGATGCCACGCTTTGGGACGACGTCACCCAAGGACTCGCCTACGCATCGGGATACACAATCATGGGTGGCACTTCAAATGTGATGCGCAATATTTTGGGAGAGCGCGTATTGGGATTGCCCAAAGAGCCTCCAGCCCAAAAAGTGCAACCTGCTCACAACTAGAGTTTGTATATGCACCCGATTGAGCTCTCCACCAAGGTCATCGACTCAGGAGTTGTCGACCAACCCCTCAATCGCGTCACCAACGAGATCACCGAACTTGCAACAGACCTTGCAATCGTTGAGAGTTTCAGCCACTCGGTTGTGTGGGACACCGGCGACGGACTGATGTGCTTTGACGCATCTGGCGCAGGAAGCGGCGAAGCAGTCGTGCAATCCATTCGCACATGGCGCTCATCGCCCATCTCAACTCTTGTCTACACGCACGGTCACGCCGATCACGTGGGTGGCAGTTTTGCATTCGCCAACGATGCCATCTCCCAAGGTGCACCAGCACCTCACGTGATCGGCCACGAAAATGTCGTTAAGCGCATCGATCGTTACACCACTACCAACGAGTGGAACGTACGCATCAATCAACGCCAGTTCGGCGGCATCAAGTCAGACATGAAGCCAAACTCGGGCAACATGCGTGAAGCGCTATCGCTTGGAGAGAATGCTCAACAGTTTCTTCCGCTCGCCACGCTGCGCCCCAACGAATCATTTTCCGATCAACTCATTATTCAGGCAGGCAACACTTCTGTCGAGTTTCATCACGCTCGTGGCGAAACCGACGACCATCTGTGGGGTTGGATACCCGAAAAGAAATGGCTGTTCACTGGCGACTTTGTAATTTGGAATTACCCAAATGCTGGCAACCCTCAGAAGGTGCAGCGCTACGCACTTGAATGGGCAACCGCATTGCGACGCATGATTGCCCAAGGACCAGAGTTATTGCTACCCGCCCACGGATTACCAATTGAGGGCAAGAAGCGCATCGCCACAGTGCTTGACGACATTGCAACATCACTGGAAACCCTGGTATCACAGGTCATCGACATGATGAATGCAGGCGAAACGCTCGACACCATTATTCACACAGTAAAGGTTCCGCAATACATTCTCGACAAGCCATACATGCGCCCGTTTTACGACGAGCCAGAGTTTGTCGTGCGCAATATTTGGCGACTGTATGGCGGATGGTGGGACGGTGCAGCATCACGACTGAAGCCTGCACCAGATGCTGTTGTGGCACAAGAACTCGCCCACCTCGCAGGTGGTGCACACGTGTTGATGCAGCGTGCACTCGAACTCACCGAGACCGATTTGCGCCTCGCATGCCATTTGGCCGATCTCGCAGGTTGGGCATCCCCTGATGATGCGTCTGTGCACGCCGATCGGGCAACAATTTACGACAAGCGACGCCGCAGCGAGATGTCGCTCATGAGCAAAGGGATCTACAAGGCTGCAGCCCGCGAATCCGAAGCCATTGTCAAGAATGCTGGTGCTTGACAGCCAGAGCACAACATATGTAAGTGTTCATTCATGCACACATACAAACTCAATTCCGAAGATGCCAAAAAGCCTGCCACCCGAGGCGACGTCATGATGTTGGCAGTAACCATCGAAGCCGAATTGAGCAAATTACGATCGTGGATAAGCGCACGATTCGACAAAGTCGACGCAGACTTTGCCAGAGTTGATGCACGATTCGACAAAGATGAGCAGTGAGAATACTCACAATTACAATCAGCTACTCCGTCATAACACAGTCCAAGTGCTCACTACC